>CALAQQ010000144.1 GCA_937888485.1 uncultured Clostridia bacterium | reverse complement strand
ATGATATATGCTCTTTATTTCCTTTCTTTGATTGCATTTACTTTTTCATTCAAAGGCCGAACTGAATTGGTTCGGCTTTGATTAATTATTCTAATGGGTTATCTCATATCGGATAACGGTGTGTAGTCTGTGCTGTTTGTCAAATATTCTCTCATTCTACCACTCAACAGTAATTCAACATAACTCATCGGATCGTTGTAAATGAGATAATCAAGTTCCGATGTTTCGTACATATTATGTGCAAATTCCGCTTCAACTGTATCACAGTCGATTGACACCATAGAACCATCCGTCAGTTTGACCTCAACACAGGCAGTGTCGATGTTGAACTCACAACTTTCAATAATCTTTTTCATAATCATTTTGTCCTTTCTTTTTATAGTTGTTTATCAACTCTGTCTTGAAATTTCTTCATTCCAAAAAGGAACTTTTCCATCACTGTCAATGTTATAGGTAACGGGTCGCCTTCGCGGATACGCATGGTGCGGCGGATTTCCTTGGGTATAACGACCCTTCCGAGGTCGTCAATTCTTCTGACAATACCTGTGGCTTTCATTTTATATCTTTCTCCTTTTTCAGACAAATCTTGATGTTATTATTTGTGAAACAAGGAGATTTATACGGTAGCAAGTGAGTTTGTTTCGTTTGATTCGGAAAGGGTTAAAGCGGTAAAAAGTTTGAATATATTCCTTTATATGTATATCGAACAGAAAAAAAGATGGCTTTATATTGATTTTAATGCCTATATATGATAATATATAATAATGTATTTTGTTTTAATAATACTACTGTTTATAATATCTAAAATATCGGGGGTATATTTTATGAAGTTTGCCAAAAAAGCATTGGCTCTTGTGCTTTGTGCGGTGATGCTTGCAATGAGTATGGTTAACGAGGGGTGGTATCCGCTTGTGCAACCAATCAAAGCGGCAGCTATAGGCGGACAAGAGCAGAATTATAATGACGCCAGAGTTGAGCTTGACTTCAACAAAGGTTGGAAATTCTCTTTTTGTGAAGATTCTGCAGCTTACCTGAAGGGCTTTGACGATTCAAGCTGGGGAAATGTTGATTTGCCTCACGATTTCAGTATGAGTCAGGAATTTACCTCAACTGACACAGAAGCTGAAAGCGGTAATCTGCCCGGCGGTATAGGTTGGTACAGAAAATGGTTTAACCTTTATGATTATTATGAAGGTGACGACATAATTCTCAATTTTGACGGCGTTTATCAGCACACTTATGTTTACGTTAACGGTCAGTATGTTGGCGAAAACCATTACGGTTACAACAGTTTCTCTTTTGAAATTTCTGATTATCTCGTTTGTTCAAATACTGCGCTGAACCTTATTGCCGTTAAAGTTGTTAACGAAATTCCCTCAAGCCGTTGGTATTCAGGTTCAGGCATTTACAGAGACGTTTCGCTTACCGTTGCAGGACCCGTTCACGTTTCGCTTTACGGTCCGCAGGTAACAACGCTCGGCGTTAAAGACGGTGACGGCACGGCAAAAGCAAGCATAACAATGCATAATCACTCTGCAATTTCCAAAAAGGTTACCGTTGAAGCCACGGTTCTTGATTATAACTACAATCCCGTCAGCAACACCGTAAGCTCATCGCTCATCACAATTCCTGCCCTGACGGAGTATACGGTTGACCTTGAACCCAAAGTGAATTCTCCGAAATTGTGGAGTTTGGATTCTCCCAATCTTTATAAGCTCAAGACTGTTGTTAAAAATGAAGCAGGCGAGCTTATTGACGAATACCACACCACGTTCGGTTACCGTTATATCAACTGGGATGCAGACAAAGGCTTCAGCCTGAACGGCGAGTTTATGAAGCTTAAGGGCGTTTGCCTTCACCACGATCAGGGTACGCTTGGCGCAGCGCAGGAATATGAGGCAATCTACCGTCAGATTGCGATGCTTAAAGAAATGGGCTGCAACGCAATCCGTACTTCGCATAACAGCACCTCAAGAATTGTTATTGATATCTGTAATGAATTTGGTATGCTCGTTATGGAAGAATTTTTTGACGGATGGGATGCTTCGAAAAACTATAATGAGCACGATTTCAGCGAATATTTTTATGAGGATATATCCTCAACAAACACAGCTATCGGTGCACACGGCCAGAAATGGTTTGAATTTGTTGTTGAGCAGACAATGTTACGTGACAGGCACGATCCTTGTGTTATAGCTTGGGACGTAGGCAATGAACTTTGCAACCTCACAGACGGAGAATCAACTGCAAATTATCAGGATATCGCCGAATCTATTGTCAGCATCAGAGACAGGCTTGATCCCTCAAGGGTTTTGCTTCAGGGCAACAACAGACCTTTAGACCCCGTAACCACTATGGTTGACGGCTATATGGACGTTGTTGGTGCTAACTACAGCCTCTATAACTGGGGCACAGTTATGAATGACTCATCCGACCCGAGATCTCAAAAGCCTTTTGTTGCAACAGAATCTGCTTCGGCAATCAGCAGCCGCGGCGTATACACTACAATGACAGAAACCGATGATTACCAGTGCACAGCATATGATACACACTCGGTATCATGGGGTAACGTAGCATCTGCCGCATGGTATGACGTTGTAACAAACGACTGGTTTTCAGGCGAGTTTGTGTGGACAGGCTTTGACTATATCGGCGAACCTACTCCGTGGGACGGTATGGTACATCCCAAGCCTGACACATTATACCCCAATTCATCATATTTCGGCGTTGTTGATACCGCAGGTTTTGCAAAAGATTCTTACTATCTTTACAGAAGCTGGTGGAATGAAGACAGCACCACACTTCACCTTGTTCCCGGTTCATGGAACAGCGAAAACCTTCTTCTCAACAACGGCTATGTAAACGTTGCCGTATACAGCAACGCAAAGAGGGTTGAGCTTCTGCTTAACGGCAAAGTTATAGCGACTGCGAATTCAAACGTTGTTACAACACCTGCAGGCTATACATACAAAACCTGGACAGAATCAATTACCGATTATTCAAACTGCACTGTCGGCAACTTCTACACAGGCAGCGGTGCAGACCTTTATCCGCAGTTCAGCGTGAAATATGCTGCAGGCACGCTTTCCGTCAAGGCTTATGACGAAAACAACAACGAAATCACAGACACCGTCGGCTCAACAAAATCGGTAACAGGCTCAGCCGCCCAGATTGCCGTAACAACGTGGCAGAACAAAGATATCTTCGTTGCAAACAGTACAGATTATATCTACGTTGAGTTTGAAGCGAGAGATGCTGACGGCAACTTTATGAACGACTATAACGGCACACTCAGCGTTAAGGTTGACGACTCGTCTGCAAGATATGCAAAAATAGTCGGCGTTGATAACGGCAATGCCGCAACAACGGATAAATTCCAGCAACCGACCGTTCTTATTTCCGATTCGGAAGCTGAAATAAAGATGTTTAACGGTAAAGCCCTTGTAATTCTCAAAACAACAGATGAAGAAGGCACAATCAACGTTACGGCTACCGCATCCGATGGTTCAACAAGTTTTTCAACCCAGGGCGTTACAGTCACGTCCGTAACCGAAACAGGTGTTGACCTTACCGATGAGTTGGAAGAAGTTATCACACAGAACGGCGAAAAATACGCACCAACCCTTTTTGATGAATACGAACTGACCAAACACCATATCGGAAACCTCGCCCCTCCCGAAGAAGGCGGCGGCAATCCCGATATTATCACAGACCCAAATAAATACAATGTTTATTTTGCGGATTCAGCTGATTCGGAAGGATGTATAGCAGACGGCAAATATGTGCTTTTCACTTACAACACGCAGTCTGCTGATGCTGTAATGGATACGGCATATGACATCTACAGTTGGACTATGGCTGCAGATACTGCTATTACCGATACCGTTGCCTCTGTTGCGGGTTCCGCACATAAATTTGATAATTTCAACACAAGTGAAGATAACGTATACACCTTCACTCACCAGGGAAACAACACATATTATATTCAGAGCAGCACAGGTCAGTATCTGTATTCAACCGGCGGTTGGGGCATGATGCTCAGAGATGAGCCGTATCCGTTTACGATTCAGGCAAACGACGACGGTTCAATTCGCATCAGCACAAAAATAGAAAATCAAACTGTTTATTTTTCGCGTACGTGGGAATATTTTGAATTCAGCGGTGCTGCCAATGAATTCACAAATATCTGGTTATATTCTGCGCCGGGAGAAGCAGTTACACCTCCCGGGGGTCAGACAGGCAAGACTGTATATGAGATTCATCTTGCAGATTCAGCCAACTCAAACGGTTGCGTCATAAACGGTGATTATGTGGTTTTCAGCAGGCACGGCAATGAAATAGTCCTCTCAACCGGTATGTTTGAAAACTGGTGCATTTATGGTGATGATGATATTCGTGACAAGGAAACCGCTTCCGCAGGTTCAGCATACCCCTACAGTAAAATATCAACATCCGATAACAACGTTTTCACTTTCACTCACATTGGCGCAAACAAATACACCATACGGAATAGTTCCACCGGTGAATACGTAAAAATCGGCAACTACTACAACGGTCTCTCTGCTGATTATTCGGAAGTATATATAAATGCCAATTACGACGGCTCTGTTCTTATATCTTCAGCAGACCCTGCAAATCTTGATTTTTATCTTGCACATCAAGAAAACTCTGACCACTTCTATGCAGAAGATAAACAATGGATAGGCAGTTTAAATTCAGATTATGTAAAATTATGGCTCTACTCTCCAAAACAGATAACTGGCGGCGAAGGCGGCGGCACAGCCACCCCCAACAAGAAAGCTCTCTATGATATTATTCTTGAGGGTATCGGATACGACTATTCCGCTTACGTCAGAAAAAGTTATGAAACTCTGCTCAACGCTCTTGAGCACGGTCTTGCTGTTTACAAAAATCCAAATTCAACAGATGCAGAATTCACTGCTGCAACAAACGCTATCCGCAGCGCAATAGATAACCTTAAGCTTGACGTCAAAAAAATTGACGGCACGCTCTTTAAGTACGGTTATGATAACTCAACCGGCACAGCAGATTATACCGATGGCGGTTTCCTGATGAATGACGTTTCTGTCAGGCAGATGAAAACCGCAATCCTTTCCAATACCGACCTTGTCCGCCAGATAAAGGACGTAATCGGTTACGATGACCCCAATATGGGTTGGGTAGGAAACAGAGCTGACGAAGTGCTTGATGAAGCAGCCGAATTATACGCCAAGGTTTATACTCTGATGTTTACCGGTACACCTGTAAACGGTTTGCCTTATGATTACAATCAGTCTCCGGTAAATCCTTCTGCAGAAAATCAGGATCTCACCGGATATGTCAAAATTCCTCTTACCCTTTGGAACGTGTGGACAAAGGCAAATACGCACGGTGCAAACGACCCCGACGACTGGCAGGGCAATCCGATTCACGACGGCGCATCCGTTCAGGGTCTTGCAGGCGCAACGCTTGACAATGGTCTGGTAACTTCTCACTCTGCTTATCAGCAGGAACTGCCCTACGCAAACGAAGGTCCTACAGCGAGCTATGACGTTGAGCACTATAATTTCGGTTTTGATACAGGCTCAAGTTGGAAAACGGTAAAATTCGAATACCTTTCAGGCATCAGTGTCTATTTCCCTGACCTGTTCAGCCGTGAAACTCTTGACGCAAACGGCAACGCAACAACTGCAACCACAGGTCAGTTCTCAAAGTATTATTGGGATACTCAGTTCCCGATGTTTATCAGCACAGATGAGTTCGGTGTCAACACCTATCATTATGACAGTGCGGACACAAAACATCTTGTTCAGGCTTCATTCAACGATGCAGAACATACCGTTGATATGAATCTGAATGAAGTCGGTGATTGGAGCATCAAAGGCCCGAACAACGCTACCCAATCAGGTTTCTTCCCGTTCAACTATACACAGGGTACAACAACCTACTCAGAGGAAAAAGCCGTTTATCATTACGGCTTCACCTTCGAGCACAACTTCTATATTCCTGTCGGCGGCAAACACGTTAACGGCGAAGACGTTGTGTTCAACTTTTCCGGTGACGATGACGTTCTTGTTTATGTTGACGGTGTTCTTGTGCTTGATAACGGCGGTCTTCACGGTGCACGTGCGGCAACAATCAATTTCACAAACTGCTCAATCAACTATCAGTATGCAATAGACGTTGCTGACGGACAGCTTAAGGGCGGAGAATATGAAACAACGTATTCTTATAATGCTTATACTGAAGACCCCGATTCAACCGGCTACAACGTTGACACAATTGCCGCAATCAACAAGCTTCACGAAGTTATTTCCGACGGTGAATCACATACACTTAACTTCTTTTATCTTGAGCGAGGTTCATCAGACTCCAACTGTAAAATTTCGTTCAACCTTTCAGAAACGTCGGAAGATGTTAAAATCGTTGACCAGGATCTTACTCTTGATTACGGTCTGCCTGTTGAATACAATATAACCGAAAACAACAATATTTCACAGGCTGCTATCGATAACGGTGTAAAAGTTGAATATGTTGGTCTTTGCGCTGTCAACACAGAGTATGCTCCGACCTATACATTTGAAAAGCCCGAGATTATTGTTCCTTTTGAAGACGGTGTCACATACAACATTGAAGGAATGAAATACGGCTCCTGCACAATTGATAAGGAAGGTAACACTTCTTATACTCTGAAATCAATGAATATGAAAGAGTCTGAAAACTTCTATGTTGTTGCAAAAATTACTGGAGACCCGACTTATGCCGAAGAAGTTGTATACTATCAGGTAGAAAAAACAACATTCATCCCCGCAACGGCGATTTACTATGAAGACACTTTTGACACCGTAACTTACACAAACGGCAAAGTGCCTTCAAATTATGATAATACCGCCAATCAGTACGGCATATGGAAGACTGACGGTAGGCAGTCCACCACTCTCAAACAGACTGCCGACCTTATCGACAGTGAGGCAAATCCCTACGGATACGAAACAAATTATTTTTCCTTTGCAGAGTACAGCGGTGGTTCTTCGCACTTTGTGGATGTCAGCACAAAGAACAATCCCAGTTCCAAATACAGCGGCGGATCGGGCGCAGCCTGGCCAACTGTTGAGTTCTCATTCACCGGCACGGGCTTTGATCTTATAAGTGTTACAGACAGCACCACGGGTGCATTCAGCGTTACGGTTAAGGATGGCAACAATAAAATCGTCAAAAATACTGTTGTTGACACGTTCTATGGCTACAATTACGGCAGAATTTATTCTGATGCGAACGGCAAACCTACGCTTGACGATTCATTCACAACCATGTACAGATCGGAAAACGGTACCTGCACATCCGATAAACGATATTATGATGAAAACGGAGCAATTACCGCTGTTGCTCATTATTATGATGCAAACGGCGATGTGGTTGAAACAGAAACCGATACACCTGCATATGCATATGCTTACGGCTGGGTTGTTGCAGAATCGGATTCAACCGAAACGCTTTATCAGATTCCCGTAATCAAAATAACAGATCTTGATTACGGCAGCTACAGCGTTGTGATTACTCCTACTTTCACAAGCGCATTCCGTCACTCATCTACTGCTGCCGACGGTACAAGTTATTACAGAATATATCTTGATGCCATTAAGATTTATTCACCCGCAGGCACGGGCGATGACATCGTCGACGAAGATGTAAAGAACGCTTATGCAACCGATGATGAGCTTTATCCGAGCTATCTTGAGCTTAAGGATATGCTTATCGGTGCGGATTCGCTGTCAGAGACTGACACACAGGGCGTTATATTCATTGACGGTATTGCGGCGCTTGATAATGATCTCGGAACTTATAAAAACGCAGGCCCGAACAATGAGTTATATCTTGCAAAAGATCAGGCGGTTGCGTTCGAAATCTGGGCAACTTCCGTGCCGACAGATATTCAGATTGGCACAAAACTTGCTTGCGGAAGCCCTGACCTTACGATTTCTTACAATTCCAAAACAACCGATATTGATATTTCAACAGCAACCGATATTTACTATTCGTTAAATACCATTTTGCCGCATGACGGTAAACTTACCTGGAAGCTTGTTCCGGGCAGTGACGGTAACAATTACTACTCCTCGGGTACTGTTGTAATACAGAATACGGGTGATGAGGATAGCGTTCTTTCTGTTACAAACCTGAAGTGGACATTCTCACACAATGGTGGCAAGGGTTATTTCCGCATTCCTACACCTGTTGAAAACGAAGTGCTTACTCTGAACACAACGCTTGAGACGCAGGCGGTAGCTTATTCATTTATGAGAATGAGAACTGCGGCGCTTGATGTAGAATTGATTCAGAATCCCAAAGTCGTTACGAATTCGAAGGGCAACAGTGTCATAACAATGAAATTCAGAACATCTGAAGATGTTGATTCGTTGGTTGTTACTGACGAAAAAGGTAACACGATAGATCCGAAGAATGTTGAGTACATCGTGTCTGCGGCAGATGGTGAAGATGCGCTTGAGTGGACTGTAAAAATTGCTACAAGCGGATTAGGTAGACTTGTTTATGTCGTTTCAGGTGTTTATGAGAATGGCTATAAAGACAAATCCGGAGGTGTGACCGTCAGCGTATTTATTAAAAATCCGTTTTCAAGCGGTAACAGACCCGGTTCTGATTCGGAAAATGATTACGATGATCCTGCAAATGATTCACCCCGTAGTCTTATTATAGCGATTTATCAGATAATAATAGAAATGTTCAAAACGATATTAGCAAGGTTAGGAATAACATTATAATGCTGTGACAGGAGGTAACTTTAAAATTGAAAAAGTCATATATGAAACCGACAATTGCTTTTGAAAGCCTTGCCGTTGCAGCAAACGTATCTTCAGGCTGTGCTCTTCTCAGCACGAACAGTGCAGAGTATATCTGCCCTGTTGTTGATGAAGAATCCGGATGGACAATCTTTTCTGATTACGCAGTGTGCATGATGGTGCCTGAGTCGAATGATCAGGTATGCTACGATATACCTATTGCTAACAGCAATGTTTTCTCATCGTAACTAAATCAAAACGAAACGGAGTTCCGCACATCAAGCGAACTCCGTTTCTTGAAAACAGGTGTTTTTATGAAAAAAAGATATATTGCATTCGGCCTGATAATTCTGATTGCAGTTTCTTTGCTTGTTGTTGTGTTGCTGAAACATAATTTGGATAAGGAAGTTTTACCGAGTGAACCGTCGTCAACCGTTGCTTTTTTCGAAAAAGCACAGTTGGGCGTTACCGTTGACAGCTGGCTTAAAATTATTGAAATTGATGAATATTACGGCAGACTTGCGGTTGTGGCAGAAAACATGTCTGAGGAAGACGTTGAATATGCTTTGCTTACCGTAAAAACTCAAAACGGTACGTTGACGTTTAACGTTTCCGCTTTGCTGAAAGGCACAAAGGCGGTGCTTCTGTGCAACGAGCCTGTCGGCGTTGACCCCAATGAAGTATACACAGCGTGGCAGACAGAAAACAAAGTGGTTTTTGATAATCCGCCTGTTATGAACAGCGATAAACTTGAGATACGGGTCACAAACGGCTCTATATCGTTAAAAAACATTTCGGGCGAGGACATAGAGTCCGATATATATATTTATTATAAGGATAAAAAAGATAATTTGCTCAACGGCAGTGTGACATACAAAACACGTGTAAACGGAATCAAGGCGGATTCGCAGACTTTTGTCAAAGCACCTGAACTTGATGAAAACAACTGTCAGATAATATTTACAGATTATGATGATTAAGAAATATAAAATCGGAAATTTCACTGCAGAGGTTAAGTCACAGACGGATTTTCAGGATACGGAACCGTATTCCTTGTTTTCGTTCGACGGTGATCAGCCCGATTTTAATGTTAGTGTTGAGTTTTCAGACGATTTGCCGCAGATAGTCGAAAACGCTTATTATGTTTCTCAGGACAGGGTCTGCGTTTGTGAAAACGGTTTGTTCCGTTGCTTTTATAAATCCCGTGACAATGAGGATGCATTTTATGCCTGCAGATCTGTTTGCGGTAAAGACATAAATATTGTAATTGACGAAAAATACCGTGATATGTTGTGGACAAGAGTGATCTTTTCCCTTATAGGCATTGAAGATATTGTTGTCGAAAGTAACGGATGTATACTTCATTCTTCTTTTGTGGAAAATAATGGCGCGGCAATTCTTTTTACAGGACCTTGCTCCATCGGCAAGTCAACGCAGGCAAATTTGTGGAGAGAATATGCAGATTCAGTTGTCGTTAACGGTGACAAAACGCTGATTTTTGAAGAAGACGGAGTTTTTTATGCGTCAGGACTGCCTTTTTCAGGCTCATCAAAAGACTGTCTCAACAGAGTTTTGCCTCTTAAAGCGGTGATAAGTCTTCAACAGGCCGAAAGCAATAACGCACAAAGACTCGATTCGTCCGATGCTTTTATTAAAATTTTTAAAAACTGTTACCCCGTACCGCATTTACGGAATTTGACGGGCAAGCTGGTTGACTTTGTTCAGCATTTAAGTCAGAGTGTGCCTGTTTATGAATACGCCTGTCTTGCAGATGAAAGTGCGGTCAGGTATCTGGAGAGAGAATTATGCCCGATTATGCAGAGCCTTTAATGGTAAAATATCTTCACGAGAAGGGTGTGCGCGAAGGCATACCTGTTTCAGGCACTTTTGAGCTTACACAGCGTTGTAATTTCGGGTGTGAGATGTGTTACGTTCACGATTGTGAACAGAAAACAGATCCGCTGTCGGCAGAGGATTGGCTGAATCTTGCACATCAGGCAAAGGAGGCAGGAACCGTTTTTCTGCTTCTTACAGGCGGAGAACCTTTGCTTCGTGACGATTTTGAACAGATTTATACGGCTCTTGCAAAAATGGGGTTTCTGATTTCAATCAACACAAACGGAAGTTTACTTAAAAAATATACAAAGCTGTTTGATGAGTTGCCTCCTGTTCGAATAAATGTTTCGCTTTACGGTGCGGATAATTCCACTTACAAAAAACTTTGCCGAAACGAAGCGTTTAATGAGGTTATGAGCTCGATAAATCAGATGAAAGAGCTCGGAATATCCATGCGTTTAAACACAATTTTTACCCCTGAAAATATTCCCGACTACAAAAAAATCGTGGATATTTCAAAAAGCACGGGCATTCCGTTGAAGCCTGCAACATATACTTATCCGTCCGTCAGAATCGGAAGCAGAAATAAAGGTTCACGCTTTTCTCCCGAAGAGGCGGCTGAATATATTTCGCTTATTGACGAACAACGGTTTGATAAGGACTTTTACACAGAAAAGCTGAATAAGATTCTTTCACTCCCGAACGGACCGACAGACAATAAAATCCGTTGCAGAGCCGGCAGAGCATCTTTCTGGATAACGGCAGACGGCAAAATGCGTCCTTGCGGAATGATGCCTGAACCCGACGGCAGACCGCTTAAAGACGGTTTTGAGAAAGCCTGGAATGATATAAAATTAGCAACCGAGCAGATAAGACTTCCCGAAGAATGTCTTTCCTGCAAATATTCAGGCATTTGTAATGTGTGCGCAGCTATGTGCAAGGCAGAAACAGGCGATTTCGGTCAAATGCCTCAGTATATATGCCGTTTGACAAAACATCTTTTTGTTCTTGCTGAAAGGAGAATTTGCGGTAATGGTAATTAAAAAAGATATGATTCTTCGCAAAATAGGTTCAGACATTGTTCTTGTTCCTTTCGGCAACTCGCTCAAAGACCATAACGGATTGTTTATGCTGACAGAATCCGCCTGCTTTTTGTGGGAACATCTTCCTGATTGCAATTCTGTGCAGGAACTTGCGCAAAAACTGTTTGATGAATACGATGTTACAGAGGAACAAGCACTCGCTGATACCGAGGAATTTATTGATAAACTTGTTGAATTCGGCATAATAGACAAACAATAACAAAAAGTGAGCCGACTGATACCCAAATCAGTCGGCTCGGAATTTTTTTGCAACATCAAAACACTTCAAAATACAACTCTGCTTTTTTATGTTCAAAAGTTATTTTAAATCCCAACATTTTTCAAGCTCAAGCATTGCTGCACAACAGGAATCAAACTGTCCTAATGTCATCATTAACGGGTCGCCTTCGCGGATACGCATGGTGCGGCGGATTTCCTTGGGGATAACAACTCTTCCGAGGTCGTCAATTCTTCTGACAATACCTGTGGCTTTCATTTTATATCTTTCTCCTTTTTCAGACAAATCTTGATGTTATTGTCTGCAAAAGGATGTGATTTATACCGCAAATTATGATAAAGATTGAGTTTGCTTGTTTTTTAGAATTTGATATGTTATTATAAATTAAGAAACGGAGGATACACCAATGAGCAAATCGGATATTACATTGCTTAAAAATAATATTGAAAAAGCTGCTCGGTACGACTTTGAAAATAACAAAGTGTTCGGTTCGGCTTATTGTGTTATCCAAGGCAGTGACGTGATTTATAAAAAATGCTTCGGAAACGTTTCTGCGGAAAGCACTCAATCTGTTACCGAAAACACAATATTCCGCCTGGCTTCCATGACAAAACCCATTACAGCGGCTGCAATACTTATTCTTATTGAATGGGGACTTCTTTCTCTTGATGATAAAGTATCCGATTATTTGCCCGATTTCAAAGATATCCACGTCACACAAATCACACAGAACGGTCTGACGGATTTGGGTAAAGCGCAGAATGAAGTTACTGTTTGCAATCTGCTTACGCATACTTCGGGAATCGGCAGTGAGCCTTTAAAAGAGCAGAAAATGACCTATAATGACAAGAAAAGCATTGATTCTGCAGTTGAGTTCTATTCAAAAATCGGTCTGGATTTTGAACCCGGAACAAAACAGCAATACAGTCCGTTCGCTGCTTTTGACGTATTGGCAAAAATCATCGAAAAAGTGAGCGGAACAGATTATCACAGCTTTTTAATGCAGGAAATTTTTGAGCCCTGCGGTATGGTGAACACCACGTTTACTCCCACAAGGGAGCAATGGGATTCAATGATTGCCATGCATAATAGGATTGACGGCAAAAACTGCGATGAACAAATGAATGATGACTGTGTTTTCTCCGATTTTCCCAAAACACATTATCTCGGCGGAGCAGGGCTTGTATCAACACTTGCCGATTATTCAAAGTTTGCAAAAATGCTTCTGAACAACGGAAAAACACCTGAAAAACAGATTATCAGCGAAGAAACGCTGAAGCTTATGCGCATGCCTTTTGTTTCCGAGGATATAATGCCTTCAAGCGAAAGATGGGGGCTCGGTGTGCGTGTAATAGTCAGAGAAGATTATGAAAATTTACCGCTCGGAGCTTTCGGATGGAGCGGAGCTTACGGCACGCATTTCTGGATTGACCCCACAAACAACATTGCCGCCGTGTATATGAAAAATTCTCTTTTTGACGGCGGAGCAGGCAACGAATCTGCACGCAATTTTGAAAAAGCAGTGAGCGACTCGCTGATTCATTCTTAAAACGGAGTATTAATATGACAGCATTACTTATTGTTATTTACATAGCGTTTGTTTCGCTCGGGTTTCCCGATTCGCTTTTCGGCGTTTCGTGGCCCGTTGTTCACGTTGAATTCGGCACTCCCGAAAGCTTTGCATCCGTTTACAGCATCATAACGGGTGTATGCACGGGCGGTGTTTCTTTTATTGCAGGTCCGCTTCTGCGAAAATTCGGTACGGGCAGAGTAACGTTTTTCTCAACTCTTCTTACTGCACTCGGACTTATCGGAATCAGTTTTTCACCGAATATCGTTGTGATGATGATTTGCACCGTCATTATGGGCTACGGTGCAGGTGCGATTGATACGGGTCTGAACAACTTCGTTTCGCTTCACTACAAGGCAAAGCACATGAACTGGCTTCATTGTTGCTGGGGACTCGGTGTTACAATCAGCCCGATAGTAATGTCCGCATTTCTCGGCGGTAACGGCACCTGGCGAAACGGATACAGAGTTATTGCGATTCTGCAGTTTGCGATTGCTCTGATTATTCTGGCTTCTCTTAAAAAGTGGACTATCCAACCGAAAAAGTCTGCCGAAACCGAAACTCTGCAAAAAGATTTACCCAAGAAAAGCTTTTTTGATTTGCTGAAAGAAAAGGGAATGGTAACAAGCATTCTCTCGCTCGGTCTTTACTGCGCAGGCGAATTCACAATAGGCACTTGGGGTGCAACATATGCAGTCAATGTTCTTGCCGTTTCTCCCGACGAAGCCGCAAAATGGATTTCGCTCTATTTTGGCGGAATTATGGTAAGCCGAATAATTGCAGGTTTCCTTTCCGAGAAACTTTCTGATGATACTCTTGTAACGGGCGGTATGGCACTTGCGGCGGTCGGAATGGTTGTGCTTCTTCTGCCAATCGGCAAAACTGCACTTGTCGGTCTTCTTTTAATCGGTATGGGTTACGGCCCCGTATTCCCGAGTGTGCTCCACAGCGTGCCGTCAAGATTCGGTGCTGATTACTCGGCTGATATCACGGGTTACCATATGAGCGGTGCATACGGCATCGGTTTTGCAATTCAGTTTGCATACGGATATATCGCTTCCGCAACAACGTTTTCCATAACTCCGTTTGTACTTCTCGCACTCAGTCTCGGAGTAATCGGTGCAACGGTTGTCACGTTGAAAGCTTTAAAAAAGGTAAAATAATATGATAGCTTATACATACAAAGAACACGGAAAGTTTGCAGAATAACGCTTACATAGGTGACCACGGATACTGTGCCGTCAATCCGTTTGTGGGAAGCGAAAAATATGAGCTGAAAAATGACGGAAACGGAAGAAAAATTCTTGTTGTCGGCTCGGGTCCCGCAGGACTCACCGCCGCAGAGCTTCTTGCAAAAAGAGGCTTTGCCGTTACCGTTGCCGAAAAGAGCGATAAGCTCGGCGGTCAGGTTGACCTTGCAGTAAAACCGCCTCATAAAAACAAGCTTTTATGGTGCATTGAGGACCTGCATACAAGCTGCAAAAAGCTCGGTGTTGAGTTTTTGATGAATGCGGAAGTTACAAAAGAAACGGTTGAGAATATGAAGCCTTATGCCGTTATCTGTGCAACGGGTGCATATGCTTCAAGACCGAAATTTATTGACGGCTATGACCGTGAAAACGTTTACACAACAACGGAAATTCTCGACGGCAGCGTTATTCTCGAAAACAAGAAAGTTGCCGTTATCGGAAGCGGTATGACGGGTCTTGAAACTGCAGAATTGCTGACCGTTACAGGCAACAAAGTGACCATAGTTGAAATGGCAGATGAAATCGCACCGGGTGTATGGCATCAGCATATCAACGATATAATGCCTCGCCTCGAAGCTAAGAATACCGCATTTCTCACCTCAAAAAAGCTCACCGCAATCAAGGAAAAATCTATTGTTATCGAAGATAAAAAGGGCAATAAATCGGAGGTTTCAACGGATTTTGTTATTCTTTCTCTCGGAGCAAAGAGCGAAAATTCACTCTATACCGAGCTGAAAAAAACAGGTGTAAACACCTATCTTGTCGGTGACGCCGAAAAGGTCGGCAGAATCGCCGATGCAACAAGAAGCGCCTTCGAGTGTGTGAAGAAAATATAACTGCATATGCAATAACAAAGACTGCACGGAATAATCCATGCAGTCTTTGCTGTTACAAATCCACCTTTTTTCAAGCTCAGACATTGCTGCACAACAGGAAACAAACCGAAAAATCGGTTTTGTTTCGCTTTTATACAATATTTATTTACAAAACCGAACTAAGATGTTACTATATATCAAGATATAAAAAATTAAAGGTGATTCGATGAAAACTTACGGTACATATTTTCAGAACGACAGGGATTTGCCAATAAAATACGGCGAAATCAACCTTATCAATCCCGAAAGACAAAGGCTTCGCGGAGAGCCCTTGCTTGAAGGCATTGAAGCTCATCCCGTTTTTCAAGGCTTTTGCGGAACGGACTTTGAACTGATGAAAATGGGCAGAGAAGGCAAGCTTTCGGCAAAATTCCCCGAAGGAGAAAACAGACTCATCAACGGTCACGAGGGCGTTGTGTGGGTGCCTTCCGAAAACAGCTTTGCGATTGTACTCATCCGCGGCGGTGACAGCTACGACCCTACCCGTTACACAGAGGATGAAACCTATTTTGAATACGGCTGTGACGGTGCTGACGGACTTTTCTGCGATAAGAATTATTTCAACCCCGATATGCTTCTGCACTTGCCCGAAAAATATGAAAAGCTTGAAAAACTGCCTTTGTCGGTAGCAAAAAAACTCTCCTTTGCCGACCCGTATGCCTGCGCAATCTTCCAGCTTGAAAGAATGGAAGATCTGGGCGAAGCTCAGAATTTCAGAGTTGAAATGGCAAAGCACAAATGCTCCGAAACCGAAGCACGCAAGCTTGCAAAAGAAAATATTTTCTCAAAAACCGTTGTTTTCGGTCTGGGTATGACGGGTCTTTTTATTGCCGACCAGATTAAACGCAATCATCCCGATGCACAGATTCTTTTTGTCGGCAGAAGCGACGAAAACTGCAAAAAGGTTACTTTTTCAAAGGAAATCGCAGGTGCGGATTATCTTTGCACAAGCGGTCTTTCAGAAGAAGAAACCGCAGAAAAAATTATGGAAAAAATCGGCGGCAGAGCAACGATGTTTGTCGGCACAAGCGGTTCAAACGTTGAGCACAGAATCGCTTTTCAGCATAAAGTTCTCGGCTGCAACGGTGTGTATAACAGCTTTTCGTTGGGTCCCGTTGTTTCTTATGACACAATGCCGTTCGGCTTTGAAAACCATCTGATTTTTGCTTCAATCAATTTCCGTCAGGAGCATATGGAAAAGGCGATTGAAGTGCTTGTTGACAGCCGTTATGACGAGGTTGTTGAGCTGATTGATAAAGATGAGTTCATCAGCGACCCTCTCGGTGCTTATGAAAACAAAATTTTCTGCAAAGGTGCGCCACTTAAAACGGGTGTAATCTGGAACAAAAAATATATAGAAGAAGGCAGATAAAATGAAAGCAATTGTAATTCCGAATCCGAATGAAATAGAAATCAGAGAAATCCCTATGCCCGATGTTAAAGAGGGCGAGGCACTTCTTAAGGTTAAATATGTAGGTATCTGCGGTGCTGATGTGGCATCGTTTACGGGCAACCAACCGTTTACAACTTATCCCCGAATTCCCGGTCACGAATTTTCGGCTGAAATTGTATCAATCCCCGAAAATGACAAGGGACTTAAAGCAGGCGACATCGTTACCTGCAATCCCTATTTCAACTGCGGCAGTTGTTACAGCTGTGAGCGCGGTTTTGTTAACTGCTGCACCGATAATCAGACGATGGGTGTTCAGCGTGACGGTGCATTCTGCGAATATATCTCAATGCCTGTTGAAAGAATTTATGACGGAAAAGGTCTTTCGGCACAAGAACTTGCACTCATTGAACCTTTTTCAATTTCACAGCATGCCGTATCACGTGCAACAATCAAAGAAACAGACAATGTGCTTGTAATCGGTGCAGGTCCCATCGGTCTTTTTGCGCTTCTTGCCGCAAAACAGAAATGCAACAGAATCGTTGTTGCGGATATTCTCGACAACCGTCTTGAACTTGCCGGGGAATATGGTGCGGATGCGGTTGTGAATACCAAAAATCAGTCGCTTGAAGAATTTACAAAAGAGTTCACAAACGGCAACGGCTTTGATGTTTGCATCGAGGCTTGCGGTGCTCCCGAGACGTTTCTGGGCTGCATCGAAAATGTAGCTTTTGCCGCAAATATAATTCTTATAGGTAACGGCAAGCGTGAAACAAATTTTGTTCACTCCGTTATTCTTAAAAAAGAGCTTAACATTCACGGCAGCCGTAACGCTCTCAAAGATGATTTTATCAACAACATTAATATTGTTGCTTCGGGTAAAGCCGACGTTATGAAAATGGTCAGCGGTGTTTACGATATGGCTGATGCGCTTGACGCATTCAGAGCACTCGCAAACAATGACGGCACACTTGCAAAACTTCTGATTAAAATCGGTGATTGATATGAGAGAAACGGTAATTCAGTTTGGCGAAGGCAATTTCCTGCGAGGATTTTTTGATTACTTTCTTGACGTGATGAACAGGCAAGGTCTTTATGACGGTAAAGCCGTTGTTATTCAGCCGAGAGCAGGCGGAAAGTGTGCCTTGCTGAATGCACAAAACAGCAAATATAACCTTTATTTAAGAGGAATTGAAAACGGCGGGATAAAAAAAGAACATCATTTTATCGAGTCAATTTCAAGATGTGTTGACCCTTACAAAAACTTTGAAGAATATATTTCGCTTGCCGACAATCCCGATTTCCGTTTTATAGTTTCAAACACTACCGAAGCGGGGATTGCGTTTGATGATACCGATAAATTTGAGGATATGCCTTGCAAAGGTTTCCCCGCAAAACTTACACAGCTTCTTTACAGACGCTATAAAAACGGACTTGACGGATTTATAATTCTTCCCTGCGAGCTTATAGATAACAACGGTGCAGAGCTTAAAAAATGCGTTCTGAAATATACCGATTTATGGGGTCTTGAAAAGGGTTTTGCCGATTGGATTGAAAACGAAAATCAATTCGCAAACACTCTCGTTGACAGAATTGTTACGGGTTATCCGAATGACGAAACAAAAGAGCTTCACCCCGACGATAAATTCCTTGATACGGCGGAGATATTCCATCTATGGGTTATAGAAGGCAATTTTGAAGAAGAATTGCCTTTGAAAAAAGCAGGGTTCAATGTTGTCTGGACAGACGATGCGAAGCCTTATAAAAAAATAAAGGTGCGAATCCTCAACGGTGCACATACTTCGCTTGTTGCAGGTGCTCTGCTTTCGGGCATTGAAACTGTCGGCGAAGCGATGAACGACGAAATTGCTTCTGCATTTCTCGGCAAATGTATGAAAGAAGAAATTCTGCCCACAATCGGCGAAAATGAAGAAAGCATTGCGTTTGCAAACAGTGTTTTTGACCGTTTCAGAAATCCGTTTATTGCTCACAAGTGGCGTTCAATCGCACTGAATTCCGTGAGTAAATTCTCTGTGCGTATACTCCCCACACTTCTCGAATACAAAGAGCAAAACGGAAAATATCCCAGGTGTCTTACACTTGCTCTTGCAAACCTTATTTATTTCTATAAAAATGATAATCCCGAGGATGCTGAATCCGTTGTATCAGCAATGAAAAACGGCAGTATTGCCGAAATTCTTGCGGACACCTCTTTATGGAAGACTGACCTTTCGGATATGACCGAAATTATTGCTGAATATTACAATAAAATTGACACTGTCGGTGCAAAGGAAACGATGAAATGGATACTGTCAGAATAAACGAAAAAGATAACGTCTGCGTAAACCTTGAAACAGGTCATAAAATCGCTCTTTGCGACATCGGAAAAGGCACGGATATAATCAAATACGGCTATCCAATCGGGTACGCAACCGAAGACGTCAGAGAGGGCGAATCCGTTCATTCTCACAATATGAAAACAAAACTCGGCGATATTCTTTCTTATGATTATACACCAAATTTTGAGGAGTTGACCCCCGAAGAGCCGTTCACAATCAATGCCTATATCCGTGAAAACGGTGATATCGGTATCAGAAACGATATCTGGATTGTGCCGACAGTCGGTTGCGTGAACAGTATCGCAAAGCAACTCAGCGAAAAAACAGGTGCAATCTGTTTTTCACATCCCTACGGTTGCAGTCAGCTCGGTGATGATATGAAAATCACGCAGTTAATTCTGCGGGGACTTATCAACCATCCCAACGCAGGCGGTGTGCTCGTGCTTGGTCTGGGTTGTGAAAACAATAATATCCACGAAATGAAAAAAGTTCTCGGCAGTTGGAATGAAGAAAGAGTAAAATTCCTTTCTGTTCAGGACTGTGAAGATGAAATCGCGCAAGGTATTGAACTGATTGAAGAATTAAAGAAAACCGCTTCAAAAGACAAACGTGAACCTGTGCCTGCTTCAAAGCTGAAAATCGGTCTCAAATGCGGAGGCTCCGACGGATTTTCGGGCATTACTGCGAATGCCGTTGTCGGTAAAGTTACCGATAAAATCTGTGCTGTGGGCGGTACGGCAGTGCTTACCGAAGTTCCCGAAATGTTCGGTGCGGAAACCGTTCTTTTTGACCGATGCATAAATAAAGATGTTTTTGATAAAAGCGTCAGTCTTATCAATAACTTCAAGCAGTATTTCAAAGACCACGGTCAGCCTGTTTCCGAAAATCCTTCACCCGGCAACAAAGAGGGCGGAATTACTACCCTTGAAGAAAAATCTCTCGGCTGTGTTCAGAAAGGCGGAACTGCGCCCGTTGTTGATGTGCTTGATTACGGTGACACCGTCACAAAATCGGGTCTGAATCTTCTGAACGGTCCGGGAAACGATATTGTTTCGATTACCAATCTTGCGGCAGTCGGCTGTCATCTGATACTTTTCACAACAGGCAGAGGCACTCCTCTCGGAGGTGCTGTGCCTACAGTCAAAATCGCATCAAACGATGCAATCGCAAACAAAAAGCCTCATTGGATTGATTTTTCCGCATACGGATTTGATAAAGAAGCAAAAGCCGATGAATTATTGAAACTTATAAAAAAAGTTGCCGACGGAGAAATGACTAAAAACGAAATTCTCGGCAACCGTGAAATTGCAATATTTAAAGACGGAGTAACTTTATGATTATTGATGCACACGCTCATTTATGGAAAAAACAAAACGGAATTGTAAACGGCAAACCCGTTTATGACGTCGGCGGCGGCAAAAGTGATTTCGGCGGCGAAATCCGTCAGATGATGCCGCCTTATATGACAGACGGCGAGAATTCTGTTGAACGTTTTCTTGCCAATATGGATTACGCAGGCGTCAGCGGTGCGGTGATTACACAGGAATATATTGACGGCAATCAGGACGGATATCTTCTTGAATGCAGAAGCGACAGAATAAAAATCTGCGCTTTGTATGAAGAAAAACCGCTTGGCAATATCTCGGGTTTTGACGGCATAAAAATCTGCGCAGGTCGTCTTGCCGACAAGAATCTGCTCAACCATCTTGAACCGTTCAGAGTTGCAAATGACAACGGCAAATTTATTTCGATTGACCTTGCAGACGGTGATGAGCAGACAGAAGCGATGCAGAAAATTATTGAAATGTTCCCCGATTTGAGAATTGCAATCGGGCATTTCGGAATGGTCACAAGAGAAAACTGGCTTGAACAGATAAAACTCGCAAAAAACAAGAACGTTTTTATCGAAAGCGGTGGCATAACCTGGCTTTTCAACGGTGAGTTTTATCCGTATCCGTCTGCCGTTAAAGCGATAAACGAAGCGGCTGACATTGTGGGATTTGAAAAACTTATGTGGGGAAGCGATTATCCCCGCACGATGACCGCAATCACCTATAAAATGAGCCTTGATTTCATTGAGAAAACAACTGAAATTTCAGAAGAAAACAAAAAACTGCTTCTTGGCGAAAACGCAAGAAAGTTTTACGCATTCGCAGATATTCCCACACCGCAAAAAGTCAGAAATATGGTTGAGGATTAAGCGATACACATTGTTAAGACAAAAATCCCTCTGCTGTTTTGGCAGAGGAATTAAAATTTCTGTTAAGAAGTTTTTCTGAATTTTGCGGAAAGCTTATCAAGTCCTTTATCCGCAACAGGGTAAAGGAATTTTACAATTGCCACTGCAATAAGTCCGCAGATTGCGCCTGCGACAATTCCGCCGAATACGTCTGTGCAGTAATGCACCTGAACGTAGATTCTCGAGAATCCCATAATTGCCGCAAAAATCATTGTGGGAATGCCCCATTTTCTGCTGTGCCACAGAAGAGCGGTTGCTGCAGCAAAGGCTGAAGCAGTGTGTCCCGACGGGAAAGAGTAGCTTGAAGGTTTATACACAAGCTCGGGGAAAACATATTCCGTACCCCATACGGCATACTTTTCGGGATTGGACTCAAAGAGGTTAAACGGTCTAACTCTTGCGAAAAACTCTTTGAGGAAAAGATCGCTGCAAAGAAGCATCACTATAAGAGCTGCAAGTACAGCAAGCCCTGCCTTGCGATACTTTTTTGTAAATAGGAGCACAAAACCGAGTACAATAAAAATTGCACCCGCATTCCCGAGGGTTGTAACACCGACCATAAGGGCATCAAGAAAACCGTTCTGAATACTCTGAATCCATTGAAATACGCCCAGGTCAAAATCCAGAAGCGAGTCAAAAAACAAATCCATTTTATCTCTTCTTTCTGTTTTTATGATTGTAAGGTATTCTTTTACGACGGTTTTTTAACGAAAAGAACATCTTCGCCGAAGCCGAAATCCTCTTTGAACGGAACTTTAAGGATTGACCATGCATACAGTACACCCGAAAAAAGCATTGCAAAAACACCCGTTGCAAGATAGGGCCATCGCTTTTTCAGGCTGTTTTGAGTTGACATAAAAGCTCTCCTTTTAAAGGAAATTTGTGTTATTATACCATAACTCCGTAAAAGTTTCAACAAGACGCAGAGTCATCGGTTTTATTATATCTCAAAACAATCAATTACATCGGAGCCTGCCCTGACAAAAGCAATAAACTCGTCAATTTCTGCGGATATTTCGTATGTACCTTTGGTGTAAATTTTCTTATCCTTTGTAAGGACCCATTCTCCGTCGGGGATATAAACGGTCTTTACCGTCTGACCCTGTTCAACGATGGGTGCAAAGATAATATCGTCACCGAACATATACTGTGTTTCAAGCGTGTAGCAGATTTCATCGTCGGGATATTCGAAGAACATCGGACGCATAACGGGATAACCTTTTTCCGATGCGGTATCCATCTGACTTTTTATATAGGGTCTTAATTTTTCACGGATGAAAATAAGGTTTTTGAGGATTTCAAAGTTCTCATCGCCGAAGCTCCAGATTTCATTCGGGTCACCGCTCGGTTCTATAAGACCGGGAGTCGGTTCGAAATGGCGGATTCTTGAACCGTGAAGACGCATAACGGGGCTGAAAAGTCCGAACTGGAACCAGCGGACAATAAGCTCTCTGAAATAATCGCTTGTTATATCTGCACCGTAAAAACCGCCGATATCGGTATTCCACCAGGGGATACCGCACATTGATATATTCAGACCTGCCTTAATCTGACAGGCAAGACTTTCAAATGTTGATTCAATGTCACCCGACCAGACAAGCGAACCGAATTTCTGACTGCCGAGATATGCACAGCGGGTGAGCGTTATAATGTCATCTCTGCCGATTGATTTGAAACCGTCATATGCCATTTTTGAATAGTAATACGGATAAAGAAGCGCAACCATATCGCCTCTGCCTTTATACCATATCAGATTATCAAAATGTTCGGGATGGATTTCCGGTTCTGCCTCGTCAAACCAAAGAGCATCAACACCGTTGTCAATATAATTCTCTTTCAGCTTTTTCCATACATATTCTCTTGTTGCGGGGTTTGTGACATCAATTTCGTTCTGCCAGCCGTAAAAATCAAATACTCTGTCGGGACCTCTTGTTGTTCTCATGAGCATATTGCGGTCACGCATATACCAATAGTTTTCACTGCCGTTGTTGATGGTCGGCCACATTGAAACAACAAGTTTCGTATTCATGCTGTGAAGCTCCTCGGTCATGGCTTTCACATCGGGCCAGTATTTCGGGTCGAATTTGTATTCGCCCTGCTCAGTCCAATGGAAATAGTCGGCAATGATAACAGAAAGGGGAATGCCGAGTTCTTTATATTTTCTTGCTACGGAAAGCAGTTCCTCCTGAGTTTCGTAACGGAGACGGCACTGCCAGAAGCCTGTTGCCCATTCAGGCATTTCAGGCGCATAACCGGTTAAATCGGAAAGGGTTGTGCAAGCCTCTTTCGGTGAACCGGCAATAACAACAAAATCCATGAATCTGCAACAGTCACAGCTCCAACGGGTACGGTTGTTTGAAAGCTCACAAAGACCGGTTGAAGGATTGTTCCAGAGAAAACCGTAGCCGAGCGAAGAATAAACATAAGGAATGGTGCATTTTGCGTTGACGTTACGGATATCGACCGAAGAACCCTTGAGGTCGAATTCATTGTCCCAGCTGTGTCCGAGACCGAAGAAATGCTCGTTTTTGTTCGGCTCAAACATTACCCTTGCAGACCACAGACCGCTTCCTTTGTTGTCAAAATGACGGTAATTGCTCTTGAAGGTAAGCTCCGGTTTTTCTTCAAGAATCATCTTGCCGTTATTATAAAACGTAAGTTTTCCGTTCGGTTCAATTTTAACTTTCAGTGTACCGCAGGTGAGGGTGGCATAATTATCAAATTCCTCAATTTCGGCATCTGCTTTCTGAGGCATAAGGGTATAGTTTTCGTCAATCACCTGACAGTCGGGGAAGGACTGAAAACGGATTGCGTTTTTTCCGCAGGAAGTTATGCGTATAAGCTCCGTATATCGCATAAATAACAGCTCATTGTTGCTGATAACAAGATTATTCATAACATCATCTCCGTAAATTCAGATTCGGTAATCTAAATATACTTTATTTAACGGCAAAAAGCAATAAAACCCGATATAATTTTATTTCCGAAAAAAAGGAACGCTGATGACAGCGTTCCCGAAAATCACATATTCAGCAGAAATATTGCGAGGTTGAGGTATGCCGCAAAGGTTACCCAAAGGAGGTAGGGCACCTGCAAAGCGGCGGCAAGCGGACTGATTTTTCTGTACTGCAGAACTGTCAGCAGTATTGAAATCCAGAGCAGCAGAATCCAGACAAACGCAAACAGATATGACTGCATGTTGAAAAATATAATGCTCCAGAAGAAATTCAGAAAAAGACTTATACCGTAAGTTATGAGCGAATTCCGTACGGCAGTCGGGTTTTCTTCTTTTTTCAGATAAATCATCGCCGCACTGATACCCATAAGTATGTAGAGAAGTGTCCAGACTATCGGAAAAAGTACCGACGGCGGGGCAAGGGGCGGTTTTACGATTTCGGAATAAATATCCATATTGCCTGCCGTCAGCAGGGCGGAAACTCCTCCGACCGCAAGGGCTGCCGCGATTGAGATTGCATAGGTTTTGATTTCTTTCTTCATATTCTCACCTCGCAATATTATATGTGTCTTTTTACGGTTTAATGAGCATACCCGTTCTCAGAAGTGAGAGAAGCTTCACATTTTCTTTTTCGCTTCCCGTATAGCCGTTAATACCGTTTGCGGCGGCAATCGTTTTACGGTATGAAAACGAGCTTTTTTCACCGATATTCTTAAGCGCATCAACTATTGAAACCTCATCATGTGCGCACGCCATAAAGTAATTGCCGTCAGACGGATAATCAATCCAGGGACATTTGCCCCAATGAGTCCAGCCCCTTTTATTCAGCGGTGTTTCAACAACGCCGTAGTTGAAGCCTCTCGCTTCAATCACCTTTTTATTTCCGACATAGATCCCGACATGGCCTTTTTTGAACACAAGGATACCCGGCATTTCGGGCATTGAGGAAAATTCACCCTTTTCCTTGCATTTTTTGAGCATGCCGTTTGCGGAAACATCCTGCGAAGAATTATATTTCGGCACTTCAACAAAATTTTCGCTCCAGAGATATCCTTTTATCAGACCCACGCAGTCATGAACTCTTTCACCGATTTCGGATTTGTATTTTTCCATGCGTTCAGCCTTGTAATGAGAAGGATACTGCTTCTTTTTTGAGCTGAGGAGGCTTTTTGTTGCGGTGTTTCCGAAAGTGCCGTACCAATAAGGCTTGCCGAGCTGTGCACGGGCGTAATCAACAAGACCCGTATTTGTTTTCAAAAGAATTATTCCTCCTTACTGCATGCATCGATGAAGCCTTCACCGATGATATATGAAATAACCGCCGCACCTGACATGACGATGGCGGTAACCTGAGTTGTTGCGCTGTCCGAAGCTCCGAAGGCAAGCATAATCGGGGTTATGAAGCCGACCACAGCTGCCCAGAATTTTCTGCTGGTAAGTTTTCTTTTCCAATCAATATTCATTCCGTCACCTACTTCTCAAGTTCTTTGAGTCTGTAATCCATCGCACCGACTCTTTCTTCAAGTTTGCCTGTGCGCTCGATTACGTTGTTATGTTTGTTTACCCTTTTTTCAAGCTGTTCAATACGGAAGTTTGTGAGCTTTGAATTAACGGCAATTCCCGCAAAAGTTCCGATTGCCGAACCGCAGAGAGTAATAAGCGAAACAATAATTTCAGTTTCCATATCACGCTTCACCGCCTGCGTCGGTATATCTGACTCTTAATGAATCAATCAGAAAGTTCTCCGCAGCATAATAGTAGGAGTTTGTATTTTCCGATAAAAAAGTAACGGTTGTAATAATAGTTCCGCCATAATTCTCCGAATAGAAAGCATCGAACTGACCGATAGCATAAGGGATGTGGTTTTCTGTTTTAATCATATCCTTGATATTAAACCATTCGTCGTGTTCATGGGAAAAGGACTTAAATTCAACGCTTAAGATTTTTGCGCCTTCGGGAACATATGGATTTCCGTTTTCATCATTTAAAACCACAAAATTCATATTACCGAAAAAAGGTTCTCCTGTCAGAATAATAAATGAGCTGCTATCCAGAATAACCTCTTTAATCTCCTGATTATCTGTAACCGAAATTTCTTTGCCGTTATAAAGAAGAACACCGTTTTTATCTGAAAGAGAATCGAGAATTTCAAGATTCTCATGGGAATGACCGGGAATAACGTTTTTATCTTCGCCGTCGGAACAGTCGCCGTCAGCGATTGAGCTTGAAATAAGAATACCGCTCAGAACGGGGCTCTTGATGATAAATTCACCGTCGGAATCATAGCCTTCAACCTGAACGGAAAGTGCGGAACCGACAGTCAGAGCATTCCCGACGGGAACGGTAATTGTTTCAGCCTTGGGAACAGGTCCGAATCTTACAGGACCTCTGCCCGTAGAAAAAGCAACAACATATGACCTGATTTCTTCCCTCGAAGCAAGATTTTCGGGCGGAGTTATGATAAGCTGAGCCGCATTCTTTTCACCGCATTCACCGATTTTTTTGCCGTCGGGGAAGGGATTTGACATTGTAAAGTCAATTCTGAAATTTTCCATTATTTCTCCTTTTCTTTATTAATCGTTTCACGGTTAATTGCATCGCACCAGAGCTTTGCCTGAAAAAGAAAATCGAGCATCATGGAAAGCCTGGTACGAATGGAACCGTATTCACTTGTGAGAAATTCCGTGTCGGGCTCTTCGGGCGAAAAGAGCCTGAAAATATCGGAACAGACGGTGCGGGCGTAGTCCACCTGCTGTTCAATTTCTGAAAGCGGAATCTCAATCCGGGGCGGATAATTCTTCTTATCCACGGAATCACCTCCTGTTTGTCGAACATATGTTCGGTTGCAATTAACATAATAGCGATAAATTTCTGTTTTGTCAATCATTTTTTTGTGAATTTTACATTTTGACTTTGTCGATTCATTCTGTTAATATACTATGCGGTTTAATATATTAGTAAAGGACTTGAAAAAATGGAAGCTTTGTTTTGCATTTCAATTGCACTCGGCGCAGGTCTTCTTATGTCAAGAGTCGTAAAACCCCTCGGTCTGCCTTCGGTAACGGGTTATCTTGTTGCCGGTATTCTTATCGGACCCTATGCAATAGGTGCTCTCGGTTTTGACGGCATCGGTTTCACCTCCGTTGAAAATGTCAAGGAGTATCAGATTATTTCCGATGCTGCACTCGGTTTCATCGCTTTTGCAATCGGCAACGAATTCCGTCTGTCACAGCTCAAGCAGATTGGCAAAACCGCAACATTCATCGGTATTATTCAGGCTCTTGTTGCAACCCTTCTCGTTGATGCCGCATTAATCGGACTTCACTTCATCATTCCCGATAAACTTCCCCTTTCGATGGCTATCATTCTCGGCGCTATCGCCGCCGCAACCGCACCCGCCGCAACGCTGATGGTTGTCCGTCAGTATAAGGCGAAGGGTAAGCTCACCGATTTGCTTCTTCCCATCGTTGCTATCGACGACGCTGTTGGTCTTATCATCTTTGCCGTTTCATTCGGCATTGCAAAGGCAATTGAACACGGTCAGTTCAACGTTGTTTCAATCGCAATCGAACCGATTATCGAAATCGTTGCATCTCTTCTTCTCGGTCTGGTCATGGGTCTTCTTTTCTCACTTTTCGAGAGATTTTTCAGCTCAAACAGCAAAAGACTCTGCCTTTCCGTAACATGCGTACTTTTCACCGTTGCTCTTTCGATGCTTAAATTCGAAATCGGCGGTGTTCACGTCGGATTCTCAACCCTTCTTGTCTGCATGATGCTCGGCACAATGTTCTGCAATCTCTGCGATTTCTCCGCCGAAATCATGGAAAAAACCGATAAGTGGACAGTTCCCATCTTCGTTCTTTTCTTCGTAATGAGCGGTGCGGAACTTGAACTGAGCGTTTTCACCGATATAATCATTGTCGGCATCGGTGCGGCATATATCATCACCCGTTCACTCGGTAAATATTTCGGTGCATACGCAAGCGCAAAGCTCATGAAATGCGACGACAAAACAACGAAATATCTCGGTATCACCCTTCTTCCCCAGGCAGGCGTTGCTCTCGGAATGTCGGTAACGGTTATGGAAATCGGCGAAGTCGGTCAGATTGTCCGCAACATCGTACTTTTCTCCGTTCTTATTTATGAGCTTGTCGGTCCCGTACTCACAAAAATCGCTCTCACAAAAGCGGGCAACATCGAACCCAAACCCCACGAAAAACACAGAAAGCACAGAGTTGCTCCGCCGAAAATATAAGTTTTATTCGCCTACGGCGAGTGATATTGCTCTGCAGTTTTATTTGACTTCGTCAAGTGATATTTGCTTTGCAAGTCTTGGAGCGAATAAAATAAAACTAAGGCATAATATAAAAAATCGGCTTGAACAGGATTTTCCCGTTCAAGCCTTTGATGTTTTTTAAGGGTCGATGTGGGCATCGACCCCTACAATTATATTACGTTTTTCCAGAATTCTTCAATCTGTTCTTTTGTTGCAACAACGGAGCCCTGAACCATATCGGGTTTCCCGCCTCCTCTGCCCGAACAGGCAGAATTAAGAGCCTTTCCGATTTCACGGACATCGCCGTTTCTCGTTGTTATCGCATATTTATAGCCGTTCCCGTCGTCGCCCGAAAATACTGCGGCAATTCCAACCTTATCGGCAAGCATATCGCTGAAAATTCTTGCATCGTCGGCACTTCCCGCTTCATCAAACGCAAGGTATTTTTCGCCCTCGGCATCCTTTGCCTTAAGAGCAAAAAGCTCTTTTTTGAGCGAAGAATAAGCGAATGCGGAATCCTTGAGTTTTTCGAGAGTTCTTTCAACCGCCTCGGTAATTTCCTCGGTCTTTGCCTTGAGAAGATTGGATATTTCAAGAACGCTCCTGTTCTTTTCTTTATAATCCTCAAGTGCTTTTCTGCCTATCTGCAGAGTGATTCTCACACCCGATTTATAGTTCATCATCGAAACCGCTTTTATAATTCCGACCTCGCCCGTATACGCAACATGAGTGCCGCAGCAGGCACAGAGGTCAACGTCACCGATTTTTGTCAGACGAATCTGACCCTCCAGCTCTTTCTTGCTTCTGTAAGCATAATTTTCAAGCTCGTCATCTGTCGGAAAAAGATTTTCAACAGGGATATTTCTGAAAACAGCCTCGTTTGAAAGTCGCTCGATTCTGTCAAGCTCCTCAGCAGTGACAACTCCGTTGAAATCAACGGTTATGCTGTGTTCACCCATGTGAAAACCGACGTTGTCAAAACCGCAGACTGAATGCTGTATTCCCGAAAAAATATGCTCACCCGTATGCTGCTGCATATTGGTAAAACGCTTCTCGAAATCAAGACTGCATTCGGTTTTTCCCGTTTCAACCGCAGTTTTGCAGATGTGGATTATCTCACCGTCTTTTTCAACAGTATCAATAACCTCTGCACCGCCGATGAATCCCGTATCACCAGGCTGACCGCCTCCCTCAGGAAAAAAAGCGGTTTCGTCAAGAATAACCTCAAAGCCTCTTTTTCCTTCTGTGCAGGAAATTACTGTTGCGGTGAAATCTTTTATATATGCATTTTCATAATAAAGCTTGCGTGCCATTTTATATCTCCTTGAATTATTTTTTTCAGTATAGCATAATATACTTTTTTTGTAAACTTAATAAAGTTGTAATTGTTCCGAAATATTTTTTTAATTCAGTCAAAATATACTTATTGTCGAATAATAAAAAATATTTCTGAAAAACAAATGACAAACGGAATATAGTATGATATACTCTAAACAACAATTCTGAACGGAGAAATAATATGAAAGAATATTTTAAACGCCTTTCGGATAACTGTCCGAAACGAAGATTTATTTTCTGGTGGATATTCAGAGCTCTCATGATTTATGCTTTTGTTGCAGGTTTCTTCAAAGAACCCTTTGATATCACCGACCCCTTACAGGTCGGCGCAAACCTCCTTTGCATGTTCCTCTGGGAAATCTTCATGCTCTTCCCCGAAAAAAATATCTTCAGACACATATCATCGGCTTTTCAGTCATTCCTTACGGTAATGATTTTCTGTGCATCTTTCGGCGGAAAATTCCTCAACCTCTATTATGACTTCCGCTGGTGGGATGTCATGCTTCATTTCGTCGGAGGCGGTGCTTGCGTATTCTTCGGTTATGAAATCGTTTGCGCAATTCAGAAAAGAGACAAAAAATCAGCTCCTCTTGCACTTATTATCCTTGCTTCCGTCGGATTTTCATTCCTCGCCGCAACAGGCTGGGAGCTTTTTGAATTCGGCTTTGACCAGATTGCAGGAATGATGAGCGGTTATCCCGGCGACGCACAGCATTGGTCGCTTGAACTTGCACAGGGAACTCCCAAGGCACTGACACTCTTTGACCCCATCGTTGCGGAACGCTGGCCCATCATGGATACCATGGCGGATATCGTTCTCAACACCGTCGGCGCAGTTGTTTCATACATAATTATAAAAATCTGTCCCTACCGCCACAAGGGAAAATATAAATTTGATTTTGAATAAAACATTACGGCTGTTTAACGACAGCCGTTTTTGTTTATATTGTGTAAATTTTATGATAAAAGTTCATAAAAAATTTTCAAACAAATTTTGCAAAACGTGTTAACTTTTACAACATATTGTGTTATAATACCAAAATAATAGTAAAATAGGTGAAATATTGACAATACAGAGGTGATTCTGTGGGGGATAAAAACTTACGCCCGGGAAAATTTGAGGATATCTCGAGCTACAGCACCCCAAAGGGATTTAAAAATAAATTCAGATTTTTTATGGATTTAAAGTTCAAACCCTTCTTCCTCAAAAATCAGAAAAGAAATCTCAAGGCAATTCTCAGCGTTCTTATCTGCCTTGTTCTCGTTGTTTCGGCAATGGGCGGTGCATATATAAGAAAAATGCTTTCTCTTATCAACGTGAGCACAGGTGATTTCGGAAATCCCGACGCAACCTTTGCGGAGGAGGTAATCGACGAAGATTTGTCTTTCAACACCATTGCCGACATCATGAGCGCAGACTCAATAAAAGAGCTCCTCAAGACATGGGCAACCAACGGCGGTGAAAAGATTTATAACAAAAAGGTTATCAATGTTCTTCTTATCGGCGAGGATGATGAGGACGGCTCTCACCGTTCCGACTCAACAATGCTTGTTTCCGTAAACACAAAAACCAAGAAAATAACAATCACTTCTTTCCTGCGTGACTCATATACTTATATGAACATCAACGGTCACGAAAGATATGACAAAACCAACCACTCCTATGCATGGGGCGGCGCACAGACTCTCATGCGTGTTCTTTCCGATAACTACAAGATAAAGATTGACCACTATGTTTCAATCAACTATCAGTCATTCAAGGCAGCGGTTGATGCTCTCGGAGGCGTTGCCGTTCCCATAACGGAAAAAGAAGCCAAATATATGAACAGGACAACCCGTGTCAAAGGTTTTGAAAGCGGTGACAGTGTTCTGCTCAACGGCGAGCGTGCATTGATTTATGCAAGAATCAGAAAGCTCGACAGTGAGGTTGAAAGAACAAGAAGACAGCGTGAACTCATAAGCTCGGTTATCAGAAACGTAAAAGCATCTTCGCTCTCCGACCTCAACTACGCTATCGAAACCTTCCTTCCCTATATCACAACCAACTACTCATCGGGTGAAATTCTTTCACTCGGTATGCAGGCTCTGAGCGAAGGCTGGCTGAAATATGACATCGTTAGCCAGGTAATGCCTACGGAAGAACTCTGCTACGGTGTTTCTCATTTCAGAACTTATACGGGATATCTCGACGTGTGGATTGTTGACTATATAAAGGCGGCAAGAGAACTTCAGCTCGGTCTTTACGGTCAGACAAATATCGAAATCAATCCTCTCACCCATATTTCCGCAATCGACCTTGCAAAAGGCAAATCCGCTTCTTCGGATAACTACGGCGATGAAAACGACTACTACGGAGATTATACCGACGAATCCACCTCCGAAGAATACGAACCTCATTATTATACCGAAGAAGAATCAACAACAAAAAGAAGTATCTTCGGCAATGACTGGTTCAACCGCGGAGAAGACAATTCCGACGGCAATTCATCATCGTTCACATGGTATAATCCGTTTGAAACGACAACAGAAGCTAATTCCGACGAATGGAACGGTGAACCCGATGAAACAACAAATTATGAAGATGATATGTGGTATGAAGAACCCGAAGAATTAACAACCGATGAAAACGGTAATTATTAAGAAATAACAGATAACATTAACAAAACCAGCTGTATCGTGATGATACAGCTGGTTTTTAACTTGCGTAGCAATATAACTCGCGAAAGCGAATAAAGCTTATCCCTTGACTACTCCGCCCTTCATCTTGATAAGCTCTCTGTAGCTGATAAGCTCAACGCCGTGGTCCTTGAGATACTTATGAGTGTAGGGGTCCTTCATGAGCTGATATTCCCATACTCTGTCCTGCCATCTTCCTGTGATGCCCTTAAGCTCATCGCATTCAACGGAAGGATGGATGAATGTTTCGGTAACACCGTCTTCGGGAATGTCTGTCCAGATTTTGAGAATGGTTTCCCTGTATGTTTCGTAATTAACTCTCATGTCGTCATTCCAGTCGGGGAAAAGAAGATAATCGGGAATAACAACGTTATATTTCTTGCCCCATTTCTTTGAAAGAAGGGTAATTGCAGCATAAAGGAAATAGGGTGTGCCGTTGGGGCAGATTCTCTTGTCGTGCTTTGTGTAAAGACGGTAAGCATAGCCGTATTCACCGCAGACACGCAGTGTCATTTTTGCAAGACCGAGTCTGCCTGTGTAGTGACCGTAGAGCGAACCCATGTGGTTATCGGTATGTGAGGGCTTCATTCCCCACTTATGAGCAAGGTCAATCTGTGCTCTGATTTCAGCTTCAAGGTCTTCGTATGAAGCGTTCTTTTCAACCTGGTCGCTCTCATGCCACATAAAACCTTCTTCGTCGAGAAGAGTTTTGCCGTTTGTGAGAGGCTTCCAGCGGTATTTTCCCCATTCGCTGGTCATTGTGAGATGAACACCGATAGCGTATTCGGGATGAGCAATTGAAAAATCAACAGCTTCTTTTGCTGTGGGGCAAGGCATCATAACCGTTGCGGATTTGAGCCATCCGCCTTCAAAAAGTTCAGCTACGGCTTCGTTTGCAGCGTGGCACATGCCGTAGTCGTCAGCATTAACGATAAGATACTTGGGCATATTATTTCTCCTTCGCATTTTATTACATTTTAATCATATCACAAAATAAAAAATAATCAATATATTTATGATTGATTTTTTTATATATATAATCTATAATCAAATATGAATAAGTGTTGCAAAAAAGCAGCATATTTCCGAAAGGAGAAAAATTATGATTAAAATTACGTTCATGGGTGCGGGAAGCACAGTATTTGCAAGAAACGTTCTCGGCGACTGCATGTGCACTCCTGCACTGCGTGACAGCGTTATCGCTCTTTACGATATCGATGAAGAAAGACTTGAGGACAGCTATATAATCCTCAGCGCAATGAATAAGAACGTTAACGAAGGCAGAGCAAAGATTGAAAAATACTGCGGTGTCGAAAACAGAAAGGATGCTCTCAGAGGCGCAACCTTCGTTGTTAACGCAATTCAGGTCGGTCTTTATGACCCCTGCACAATCATCGACTTTGAAGTGCCCAAGAAATACGGTCTGCGCCAGACAATCGCCGACACTCTTGGAATCGGCGGTATCATGAGAGGTCTGAGAACAATTCCCGTTCTCAAGGATTTCGCAGACGATATGGAAGAGGTATGCCCCGACGCATGGTTCCTCAACTATACAAACCCCATGGCAATTCTTTCGGGCTATATGCAGAGATATACAAAGATTAAAACAATCGGTCTTTGCCATTCCGTTCAGAGCTGTTCAAAAGATTTGCTCAACAGACTCGGCATGGAAGATAAGCTTGAGGGCAGAAAAGAGCTCATTGCAGGCATCAACCACATGGGTTGGCTCCTTGAAATCGAAGATAAGGACGGCAACGACCTTTATCCCGAAATCCGCAAGAGAGCAATCGAGATGAATGACAGAGAAAAACACAGCGACATGGTAAGATTCGAATATATCAGAAACTTCGGATATTATTGCACCGAATCCAGCGAACATAACGCAGAATATAACTGCTTCTACATCAAGGACAAATATCCCGAGCTTATCGACAGATATAACATTCCTCTTGACGAATATCCCCGCCGCTGCGTAAATCAGATTGCAGGCTGGAAAGCTGAAAAAGAAAGAATCCTCGATAACGGTCAGATTACCCATGAACGTTCAGGCGAATATGCTTCCTACATCATGGAATCAATCGTAACGGGCAATCCCTATAAAATCGGCGGTAACGTTCTCAATACGGGACTTATCGACAACCTTCCCGCAGATGCATGCGTTGAAGTTCCCTGCCTTATCGACGGCAAAGGCATTCATCCCTGCCACGTAGGCAAGCTTCCCGTTCAGCTCGCTGCAATGAACCAGACGAATATCAATGCCCAGCTCCTTACAATCAATGCCGCTGTTACAAAGAAGAGAGAAGATATCTATATGGCGGCTATGCTTGAACCCCACACCGCAGCCGAGCTTTCAATCGACGATATCAAGGCTATGGTTGACGAGCTTATCGAAGCTCACGGCGAATACATGAAGGATTATAAATAATTCGCAATTATCATATTGTAGGGGTCGATGCCCACATCGACCCTATCAGGTACGATAAAAAGAAACGAGGAAAAAATATGAAAATCAGAAAACTTCTCTGCGCAGTTCTTTCTCTCTGCATGGTGCTTTCAATCGCACCCTTTGCATATGCAAGAGAATGGGACAGCGAATGCAAAACCGACTGCAAGGGAAACTGCGGCACAAGTCCGCTGATTATCGTTCCCGGCATCATGCAGTCGCAGGTTTATGTTCAGGACGAAAACGGCAACGATTTGCTCACAAGCGACGGCTTCCCCATCGTTGAGGGAATGGACCTTGCTTTCATGTTTGATACTATCGCTCTCGAAAATTCTCTCAAAGAAAAAATCGGCGATATAGTCGGCGCAGTTGCTCTCCATAACAGAGATAAGCTTCTCGATATCCTTCTTGGCATTCTCGACGAAGGATTCGCAAGCCACTATTTCAACCCCGACGGAACAAGAGTCAATGACGTTGCGGTTGATGAATATTGGTATTCGCTCGAAGAATGCAAAACAAAGCCCGAAAAATCCTATAACTACGCAAAGGGTTATTCAAAGGATGAAAACGGCAACGTTCTTCCGACCACCAAGTATGAAAACGAATATGATTTCATCAAGCGTCAGGTCAATATGGAAGAATTCTGCGAAGAATACGGCTATGACCATACCTATTATTTCTCATACAGCTCATTCGGCGACGTTATTTCCGCCGCTGAAAAGCTTGATGAATACGTTCAGATGGTCAAGGCACAGACGGGTCATAAAAAGGTAAGCATCTGCTTCATCAGTCTCGGCGGAACAATCGGTAACGTTTATCTTGCCGAATACTGCGACCCCGACGATATCGACAGAGTTGTTTTTGCCGCCGCAGCAGTTGACGGTTCATATCTTCTTGCCGACCTCATGGCAGGTAACACAACCTTCAGCGACGGCAACGCACTTTATAACGACCTTGTTCCCAACATCATAAATCTTGCCGCAGAGGAATATCTTGCTCTCGGTTATCTTCTCAATCCCGTTGTCAGAGCCATTCCGCAGGAATTTTTCAGCGATTTCCTTGAGGAAACTCTTGACCGTGCGATTGATGAGGTTCTCGGAAAGCTTCTCTATAACTGCCCCTCAATGTGGGCGCTTGTTCCGAGCGGTGCATATCCCGAAATGAGCAAAAAGCTTATTTCCGACGATGCTCACGCTGTTCTTAAGGAAAAGACCGACAGATACTATAATATCCAGAAGAATGCGGGTGCAACTCTCAAAAAGCTCAGCGACGAAGGTATGAAAATCTTCGTTATCAGCGGTTATAACCTTGAGCTTCCCGCCGCAGTCGGCAACTATAAGCTCAGCTCCGATAACATCATTCAGGCATCTTCCACCTCAATCGGCGGAACGTTTGCAGATGTCGGTTCCGTTCTCGGCGATGATTATAAGCCCGCTATCGATAAGACTTATATCAGCCCCGACGGCATCGTTGATGCAGGCACCTGCGCTTTGCCCGATAACACTTGGTTCGTTAAAAATCAGAGCCATCTCACCCTTCAGGCAAGCGTTAACGATATCATCGGAATGTGCTGTGAGCTTGTAACAAACGATGAAATCACCGATGCGAGAACAAACAACGGCGGTTATCCTCAGTTCCTTGAATACAGAAACCTCAAAACAATCGAGGATATGATGAGAAGATATGAGGAAGCAGACCTTGATTCTCTCAAAGCCGACAAGCGTGAAGCGGTTGATGCCGCTTACGAAAAGGCGGTTGCTCTCCTTGACGACAAATCATGGACAGAAGCCGAAACCCTTGAGGTTGAAAAGGAATTCTATACGGCAATGTCGAAGGCAAAGCTCCTCTCCGATGATGCGGACAGTCCTTTCATGAAATATGAATTCACTCCCGCACTTACCAAAATCATGAAGGCATATTCGGAATTTTTCGGATTTATTCTCAGAGGTCACGATATCTGGCTTCTCCCCTGCAGTATTCTTTAAAGAACTGCACCGAGAGTCAGCATCGGCAGACATTTTCCGAATATTTCTTCCGATTCGCTGAGGGGCAAAGGATTTTCGCCCTTACCGATTTCGAAGGTGAAGGCAGGCTTATTGAAAAACTCAATGAACCAATCCTTGAATCCACCGTGCGACGCAAGACCCGAATTTTTAATCAGATTATAACCGCTTACGGCTGAAAAGATTTTTGCAATCTCTTCACTCCGTGGCGGTTTTTTATTGCCGTATTCCCAAAAAATCTCCTCTCCCTGACTGTGCAGAGCAATCGCCATTCTCGGAGAATAAAGTCTGCAAAGATAAACGAGAGATTTTGTTTCGGGCTCACTTTCGGGTGCATAACCGCCGTATCTTCTCGGAGACGGACCAAGAATACCGCTTTCGGTTTCAATTTTCCGAAGCTCATTCCACCCTGCGTCAAAATTATGATTGATATCAACTCCCCTTGCGTTGGCATTCCATTTTTCATCGGAAACGGAAGCAATTTTTCTGCAGGTTTCGGAAAATCTGCCTGCACTTTCAAAGCCGTTCAGAGCTATTTCAACTCCGTCGGGATTTACGCACGGAACAATGATTATGCTCCGTGTTATGCCTGCAGGGTCGATTCCCCATATCGGTTTTCTGTTTATTTTAGAACAGAGAATAATTTCTGCAAATCGCAGTGCAAGGAGGGTCGTCAGCCATTCCTGAGCGTGGAATCCACCCGCAATAATCAGAGGATTGCGGGATTTACCGATTGTCAGCGAAAATATATCCCGTTGGCAGAGCGATTTGCCGATTATGCTGACTCCGAGGAACGGATATTGTTTTTTTAAATAAAAAATCATTTTTCTTTGATTTTCGTATGTCATTATCGCAGGATTTGTGATATAATTCATAAGTAACACCTCAATAAATTATATGCACGGGGAGAATTAATATGGAAATTTTTGAAAAAACCGTTGAAAAGAATTATGTATATAAAGGCAGGATTATCAACGTGCGCTGTGACAAAGCGGAACTTCATAACGGCAGACCCTGCACCCGTGAAGTTGTTGAACACAACGGCGGAGTATGCGTTGCAGCGATTACGGATAACAAAGAGCTGATTTTTGTCCGTCAGTTCAGATATCCCTATATGGAAACCGTTCTTGAGCTTCCCGCAGGAAAGCTCGAACTTGGCGAAGACCCGTTTGAAGCAGGCAAAAGAGAGCTTGAAGAAGAAACGGGAACGGTTGCGGGCAAATATTACGACCTCGGAAAATTCTATCCCACACCGGGATATTGCGGCGAAATAATTCATCTTTATGCCGCATCGCAGCTTAAGTCAACCGCCATGAATCCCGACGAGGATGAATTTCTTGAGGTTGAGAAAATTGAAATCGGTAAAGCCGTTGATATGGTTATAAACGGTGAAATCCCCGACGGCAAAACACAGACTCTTATTATGAGAGTTGCGGAAATGCTCCGCAGAGGTATAATCGAATGAAAAAAATAATTCTTGCTTCATCGTCACCGAGAAGAAAAGAGCTTCTCACAACCGCAGGCGTGGAGTTTGAAATTCACGTCAAAGAGGTTGACGAAACAATTCCCGAGGGCACTCCCCCTGCCGAAGCCGCAAAAATGACGGCAGCCAAAAAAGCCGCCGCCGTTGCGGAAGATTTTGCCGATTGCGTTGTTATCGGCGCAGATACAATTGTTGTTGCAAACGGTAAGATTCTCGGAAAACCCAAGGATGAAGCCGATGCAAAATCAATGCTCCGAATGCTTTCGGGCATCGAACACGAGGTTATAACGGGAGTCTGCATTATCGAAAACGGAAAAAACAATTCTTTTGCTCAGATAAGCAAGGTTAAATTCTACGATCTGACCGATGACGAAATTTCCGCTTATGTCGCAACAAAAGAACCCATGGATAAAGCGGGCGCATACGGAATACAGGGTCTCGGCTGCAGACTTGTCGAAAGAATTGAAGGCGATTATTTCAACATCGTCGGTCTGCCCGTTGCTGAGGTTTGCAGAAGAATATAGTCTGATTTATATCTCATCGGGATACCAATCGCTCTGACGGATTCTTTTCGTCAGGGCTTTTGTTATTTTCTCAATTTTTTCAAAATCCATCGCCTCAATATAAACCGCTTCGAGGTCGTCATGGATATCTTTTGCAATTCTCAGTGCACAGACAGCCTCATGCAGAAGCTCTTTTGATGCTTTTACGGAAAACGAAAGCCTTGCACGGTGCGACACCAATTCATCGGAAGAATAAAAACGGCGGAGTGAAACCGTTCTCGTTGCATCAATCCCCAAATCGCAAAGTTTATCGGCTGTAAAAAATCCGAGCGACAGTTCTTTGATGATAATATGACGGATTTCACCCTCCCTGCAGACAGACGGACTCGAAATAACGGAATATCCGCTTGCAAGGGCATAGGTGCGCAGTCTGTCAATAATAACGGCCGAAGCAACTCCGAAGCTGTCATCAAAAACAATTTTTATGTCGCACAGCTCATTGACGGTATCTGCAAGAAAAATATATCCTTTCGGAGTTACGGCATCAAGAAGCCTTATTTTTTCAAGACCGATTCTGCCGTCGGGTTTTCTGAAATGCCGTTTTGCAAGCCTCGATGCATAGCGGATTACTCTGCCGTTATCAAGACAGTTACGGCAGATTTTTTCACCGTCACCGAAAATTGAAAACGCCGATTCGATAAACCGTCTGCTCCTCTGGTGGCAGGCTTTGTTTTTATCGGTAAGCGCGATTATTTTTTCTTTGTTATCAAAAAGATATTTTTTATCCCAGCAGTCACCGAGATTGACTATCTCTCCCGTTGCGCCCGGATAATCGGGGTCGATTGTGTGAGGAGAAGTGCCGTCTGCAATGCTGACCCGAAGCGACGGAATAATAACTCCGTCAAGAGATGAGGGATCTGACGAACAAAATATTTTTTCGCATTCAATATCCATGTCCTCAATTTCCGATGCAATTTTTTTCATCATGGAGGATTTTCCCGTTCCCGGACCTCCTTTTATTATAAATGTATATTGACCGTCAATTTTCGGCATAAGCTGTGAAAAACATGAAAAAAAGCCGTTTTTACCGCTTGAACCCAAAAAATATCCCTGATTCATCATAAGACCCCCAACCGTTTTTATTACCAATCTATTCACTATGATGTTATTGTGTGCGCAATATAATCCGAAAAAATAAAAATAACTCCGTAAAAAATAAAATTTCCTCTTGATATTATTTTAAATATAATATATAATAATAAAGTATCTGAATAGGCAAGGCATTTCTTTAGTCATGTGGCGTGTGGGTCCTGTGCGACAGGACACCGTGAACCATGTCAGGCGGGTGAACCGAGCAGCATTAAGCGGACAGTTTTGTGCGCCACAGTCTGCCTGCCGCCATATGACTAAGGAAATGCTTTTTTATATCGCAAATTGACAAAGGAGTGAAAAGATGTATCAGGCGTTATACAGAAAATGGAGACCGCAGAATTTCAATGACGTATACGGTCAGCCTCATGTAACGAAAACGTTGCAGAATCAGCTTTGCAGCGGAAGAATTTCTCATGCCTATCTTTTCACAGGTTCAAGAGGTACGGGTAAAACAACCTGTGCAAAAATCCTTTCAAAAGCGGTTAACTGTCTTTCTCCGATTGACGGAAATCCCTGCAACGAATGCGAAATCTGCCGCGGAATAGATAACGGCTCAATTCTCGATGTTATCGAAATCGACGCCGCAAGCAATAATGGTGTTGACAATATCCGAGATCTGCGTGAAGAAGCGAACTTTACTCCCGTTAACGCAAAGTACAGAGTCTATATCATAGACGAAGTTCACATGCTCTCAATCGGCGCATTCAATGCTCTTCTTAAAACTCTTGAAGAACCGCCCTCACATGTTATTTTTATTCTCGCAACAACCGAAATCCATAAGCTGCCGTCAACCATTCTTTCGAGATGTCAGCGTTTCGATTTCAAGAGAATTGCTCCCGAGGATATAACCTCAAGACTTCTCTACGTTGCGGAAAAAGAGAATGTAAATCTCACCGAAAATGCCGCAAATCTTATTGCAAGAATTGCAGATGGAGGAATGCGCGATGCACTTTCTCTGCTTGACCGCTGTTTTGCAATGGGAACGGATATCGACGAAAACGCAGTCAGCGATGCCGCAGGAATTGCGGGCACAATACATCTTTTCTCATTCTCGGAATATGTTGCAAACGGCGATTTCACAAGCTCATTGAAGCTTGTTTCAAAGCTTCACAGCGAAAGCTGTGATATCGACAGCCTTTGCACAGAGCTGACCCTTCATTTCAGAAATCTCATGGTCGCAAAAACCGTTTCCGAATGCGAAGGACTTATTGTCTGCTCAAAGGACGAGCTTCAGAATTTAAAAGACAGAGCAAAGACTCTTAAACTTTCAAAAATTCTCGACTGCATCGAAATTCTTGAACAGACCGCCAGAAACATAAAAAATGCCGTCAACAAAAAAATTCAGCTTGAATCGGCAGTTATAAAAATGTGTGCTCCGTCACCGACAGGCGGTTCTATACCCGAAGGACTCGAAGAACGTATTTCAAAGCTTGAAGAAATACTTTCAAACGGAGTTAAACCGGCGGTTGCACCTGCCAAGGCTCCCGAACCGAAACCCGAACCCGTAAAGAAAGAATCCGAACCCGAGGATAAAGAACCCGAAAACGCTCTCGATCCTCCTCCGCTTCCTTCTCCTCCTGCGGAACAAGCCGAAATTCCCGACGGACCGTTTGTTAACTGGGCGGATGTTCTCGATAAAATTAAGCTTTATGATATTCCGCTTTTCGGAATTATGGCAAATACAACGGCAGTGATTAAAAACGGCAGAGTTATCATAATGTCCGAAAATCCGACACTTTTTGATTTTATCTGTTCCGATACCCATTCAAAAGACCTCGCAAGAGCAGTTTATGAAGTTCTCGGCAGAAAAATGAAAATCGGAGTTTCATCTCCCGAAAAGGCGAAGGCAGAAAAAAGTCCTCTTGAGGATTTAAAAAACAAAATAAACAAATTCAATAATAATTGATTGGAGAATAATTATGAAAGCAAGAATTCCCGGCGCACCTCAGGGTGGCAATATGATGAAAAAAATCCAGGAAATGCAGGAAAATATGACAAAAATCCAGCAGGAAGTTGAAGCTACCGAATTTTCTTCAACAGTCGGCGGAGGAGCAGTTGAGGTTATCGTAAACGGTGCTCACGAAGTTACCGCAATCAACCTTAAGCCCGAAGTTGTTGACCCCGAAGACATCGAAATGCTTCAGGACCTTATCATTTCCGCATTCAACGAAAGCATCCGCAAGGCAAACGACGCTATGGAGCAGGGTATGGAAAAAGCTAAGGGCGGACTTTCAATCCCCGGACTTTTCTGATGAGCGGATTTACACCGTCTTTAGAAAGACTTATCGAGCAGTTTGCCCGATTACCGTCGGTTGGCAAAAAAAGTGCACAGCGTCTTGCTTTTCATATGCTCAATATGACCGACGAACAGGCAAAAAAATTCACTGATGCAATTACAGATGCACGTTCATCAATAAAAAAATGCACCGTCTGCTGTAATCTGACAGACGGCGAGGTGTGTCATATCTGCACATCTCCGACAAGGGATAAATCAACAATCTGCGTTGTTGAAGACCCGAGAGATGTTATCGCAATTGAGCGCACCCATGAATTTAACGGATTATATCATGTTCTTCACGGTGTTATATCACCCATGAACGATATAAATCCCGAAGATATCTGCATAAAGGAGCTTCTTCTCCGACTCGGTGACAATACCGTCAAGGAAGTCATCATGGCAACAAACCCCACCGTTGAGGGTGAAGCAACATCGATGTATATTTCAAGGCTTATTAAACCCCTCGGTGTCAATGTAAGCCGTCTTGCTTACGGTGTACCTGTCGGTGCAGACCTCGAATATGCCGACGAATTCACTCTTATCCGTGCTCTTGAAGGCAGAAAAGAGCTTTGAAAATTGTAAGTGAAAAGTGAAAGGTGAAGAGTAAAAAGTTAAAGGTGGGCGTTGCCCACACCCGATTTTAATGGTCATATGCGAAGCCTATCCTTAACTCTTCACTATTAACTATTCATTTTTCTCTTGAAAAGTTTTCCACTTTTTTATACTTTTCCACACAGGGTTTTCCACATCTTCACAATGGCAGAAAAAGGGAAGTGAATAACCCTGAATTATCCACATTGCGATGTTGATAATTTTTTACAAAAATCCTTTGTATTTTAAGGCTTCGGTGAGTTACACCACATTTCCACGCTCCCTACTACTACTACTATAAATATATATATTATAATATTTATATTTATTGTAAAACTGATTGATTTTTAATTCTGAAGTCAGAGTTTTCCATAAGTGCGTGGATAACTTTTTTATCAGCGATTACTTATCCAAGGAGGATATTTATTATGAAAATAATCTGCAGTACGGCTGAACTTTGTGAGGCTTGCCAGAATGTTCAGAGAGCGGCTTCAACCAAAACGGCAATACCCGCAATTGAGGGTATTCTTATGGTTGCCGAAAACGGAACGCTTACACTTACAGGCTATGACCTTGAAATGGGAATAACAACTTCCATTCCCGCAAAAATCGAGGAAGCAGGTAAGCTTGTTCTCAATGCGCATATGCTCAGTGAAACTCTCAGAAAGCTTCCCGAAGAAACAGTAAGCATTTTCAGCGATAAGAGAAATATTGCTGCAATTTCATGCGGCGATTTCGAATCAACCCTTATCGGTATTTCTGCAGAAGAATATCCCGACCTTCCTTCTGTTTCGGGCGGTTATCCTATCTCGATGCACCAGGGTATTCTGAAAGATATGGTAAGAAAAACTATCTTTTCCGCCGCAGTAAAAGACAGTAAAATCGTTCATACCGGTATTAAGTTTGAGATTGAAGAAAATCATATCAGACTTATTGCAGTTGATGGTGTCCGTCTTGCAATCAGAAATGAAAAAATCAATTACAGCGGTGAAGTTCTTTCTTTCGTTGTTCCCGCAAAGACACTTTCCGAAGTTGTTAAACTCATGAATGACGATGATGCACCGGTAACTCTTGGAGTCGGAAAACGCCACATTATTTTTGAGGTTGGCGGCTATAACATTATTTCACGCCTTCTTGACGGTGAATTCCTCAACTATAAAGCGGCAATTCCTTCTTCAACAAAGACCGTTATCCGTGTCAACACAAGAAGCTTTGTTGAAAGCATTGACAGAACTTCGCTTATTATTACCGAAAAAATCAAGAGCCCCATCAAGTGCGTTTTTGATGAAAATATGATTAAGATGTCAAGCATTACTTCACTCGGTACAGCCAACGACAAGCTTATGGCGAATATCGAGGGCGAAGCTTGCACAATCGGCTTTAATAATAAGTATATGCTTGATGCTTTGCGTGCCTGCGACAGTGACGAAGTCAGAATCATGCTCAACGGCGCAATTGCACCCATTCTTATTGTACCCAACGAGGGCGATGATTTTATCTTCCTTATTCTTCCTGTGAGGCTGAAAAATGAAAATTAAAGCGAGAATCGTTGAAAAAAAACAGGTATCGAAAAAAATTGATACCGATTTTATAAGACTTGATGCATTTCTGAAAATGTGCGATGCCGTTCAGACGGGCGGTCATGCAAAAATCGTTATTCAGGAAGGCGAGGTATGGGTTAACGGAGAAATCTGTACCCAGAGAGGAAAAAAACTCCGCAAGGGCGATAAGGCGGAGTTTGAACGAGTTATTTATATAGTTGAGTAATGTTAAAATGCGCAATTCGTAATACGCAATTCGCAATTAATGACGGGTTTCACCCGTACCCAATTTGATTCGGTTTTAACAAAAGGTAGATTTAAAGAACGGAGTGGTAAAATTTGATAATTAAACACCATTCCGCAAAAAATTTCCGCAACATAAATAATATATCTTTTGAACCGCATCCCGAAATGAACATCATTTACGGAGAAAACGGTCATGGGAAAACAAATATTATCGAAAGTATCTGGTTGCTGACGGGATTTTACAGCTTTCGTGCAAGAAAAAATATTCAGCTTATCTCCCAGGGGCATGACGAAGCCGAAATTCAGACGAGATTTTATTCACACATGCGTGAACAATTTGCCGAAATGAAAATCAACAAGAGAAAAGAGCTTGTTCTCAACGGCATAAAAGAGGAATCTCCGAGAGTTATGATGGGCAAATATTTTGCGGTTGTTTTTTCGCCCTCAACGCTCGGAATAGTGCAGGACGGACCGTCGGAAAGAAGAAAGCTTCTTGATATAGCTCTTAGCCTTATAAAGCCGAATTACGCCGTTGTAATGTCACGTTATCTGCGTGTGCTTGACCAGAGAAATGCTCTGCTCAAAAAAATGGGCGAAAGATGCTTTGAAAACGGTTATATTGAACCGTGGGACAATGAACTTGTTTCGCTCGGCACCAAGATTATACGTTACCGCCTCGATTACATTGAAAAATTATCGGAGTTGTCGGGAGAAATTTATAACGGTATCAGCTCGGGAAGAGAAAAGTTCACTTTTCATTATGATTTTTCACCCGAAAATATCTCCGATGAAGAAATAAAACAGAAACTTATTTCTGATATCGAAAAATACCGTGATGCAGACCTCAAAAAACTTTATACAAATGCGGGACCTCATACTCATGACTTAATCCTCAATTTAAACGGCAGGGATGCAAGAGTTTTCGGCTCGCAGGGTCAGCAGAGGTCGTGTGCACTTGCAATGAAGCTCGGAGAAGCATCAATTATTGAAGAAATAACCGGTGAAAGTCCCGTTGTTCTTCTTGACGATGTTATGAGTGAGCTCGACGAAGGACGTCAGACCTTCATTCTCAATTATCTCGATAACTGGCAGGTATTTATCACCTGTTGCGACCCGTCACAGCTTCTTCGCTCAAAAAAAGGCAAGGCGTTTGAGGTTATTGACGGTGAAATAAAAGAAATGGAGTAAGAAATGTATTTACACCTCGGAATGGACAAGGTAATAACATTTGATGAAATAATCGGAATTTTCGATCTGGACACAACCACCGTTTCAAAACGGACAAGAGATTATCTTGCGAAAGCTGAAAAAGCGGGAATCGTTGAAAATGTCTGCTACGATATTCCGAAATCATTCATTGTGTGCCGTGATAAAAAAGGAAACGAAAAGGTGTATATATCGCAGATATCGTCAACGACACTTCTGAAAAGAACAGGTTATGTTGACAGTCTTACAAATGTATAAATTATAATGGCTTGAACAGGAACTTTCCCGTTCAAGCCATTTTTTTATTCGAGTGCCGAAAGAATTGATGCGATGCGTGCAAGGTCGTCTTTGTCATAGAAAGCAATTTCGAGAGTACCCGATTCCTTACCGCTTTTTGTGATAACCTTTGCTTTTCTGCCGAGAGAATTATTGAGAGAAAGCTCAACTTCGTCAAAGAAGGTGGGGCGAGATGAATTTTTCTTTGACTTCTCTTTTTTCTCGGTGGTGAGGGTTTTGACGAGCTTTTCAACCGCTCTGACCGAAAGACCTTTTGCAACGATTAATTCCGCTGTAGAAATAAGAATCTTTTCATCGTCAATAGCCGCCAATGCTCTTGCATGACCTGCGGAAAGTTTATTTTCACGCACCATGTCAAGCACCTTTTCGGGAAGCTTCAAAAGACGGAGTGCGTTTGCAACTGCGGGACGGGATTTGCCGACCTTCTGTGCTGCTTCCTCCTGAGTTAAATTGAAGTCTTTCATAAGGCTCGCAAAACCGAGAGCCTCTTCAACGGGGTTAAGGTCTTCACGCTGTAAATTTTCTATTAAAGAAATAACAGCAGCTTCTGTATCGCTGAGTTCTTTTATAACAACGGGTACCTGAGTAAGACCTGCAATGCGGCTTGCTCTCCAGCGTCTTTCGCCTGCAACAAGCTGATAACCGCCTCCGATAAGCGGACGAACAAGAAGCGGCTGAAGTACGCCGTGCTGTGCAATTGAATCTGCAAGCTCTGAAAGTGCTGATTCGTCAAACTGCTTTCTTGCCTGGTCTTTGTTGGGTTCTATATCCATTAAATTCAGCTTCACGGGCTGAGCTACACTTGTTTCTTCTAAAGAATTATCCGCAAGCAGAGATGTAAGTCCTCTGCCGAGACCGCCTTTTTTCGGTGCCATATATTTTCTCCTTATTTATTATTTAACTTGAGGAATTCATCTGCAAGGTCGTTATATGCGTGTGCGCCCTTTGATGATTTGTCGTAATACATAACGGGCTGACCGTAGCTCGGTGCTTCGGAAAGTCTGACGTTTCTGGGAATAACGGTTGAATAAACCTTTTTGGGGAAGCAGCGCTTCACTTCCTCAACAACCTGCTGAGTGAGATTGAGCTGACCGTTATACATCGTGAGAAGAACGCCTTCGATTTCTATGTAGGGGTTATAAAGACGTTTGACCGTTCTTACGGTTGAAATAAGCTGTGAAAGACCTTCGAGTGCATAAAATTCGCACTGAATCGGAACAATCAGTGAATCAGCGGCGCAAAGACCGTTGAGCGTTATAAGTCCGAGAGAGGGGGGACAGTCGAGAAAAATAAAATCGAAATCGTTGACAATTGGTGCGAGTGCAGTTTTGAGCTTCGATTCACGCTTGTCAAATTCTATGAGTTCGAGCTCTGCGCCTGCAAGGTCCATACTCGACGGCATAACATAAACATTGTCATACGGAGTTTTGACAACGGAATCTTTTGCCGATGAACCGCCGATAAGCACGCTGTAAGAGGTTTTCTCAAGACCTTTTTTGTTGATACCGAGACCGCTTGTTGAATTGCCCTGAGGGTCGATATCAATAAGCAGGATTTTATATCCCTTACTTCCGAGAGCGGCGGTAAGGTTAACGGCAGATGTGGTTTTACCGACTCCGCCTTTCTGATTAACAATGGCAATAATCTTTCCCAAAATAATCGCTCCTGAAATATATTATAATGTAATTAATTATATTAAAACTGTAGGGGTCGATGCCCACATCGACCCTTTAATTTTTTATATTATAACATATAAATCATTAAATGAAAAGAAGAAAATAAAATTTTTATGTTTCACGTGAAACAACGACAAAAGGGCAGACCGAAGTCTGCCCCCTTGCCTGGATGTGGGTGTGAAAGAGAAAGATATGGTATGGGGTGGTAAGTGTAGTCCGAACCTGCTCAAATGCTAATCTTTTCGGTGCTTTTCGGCGTTTCGGTCTTGAAAGGCGTCAGCCTTCCTTCGACCTCACCATCCAAAAATCATCCGAAAATCTTTAGCCTTTGAGTTTATAATTTTTTTATTCTGATTTTATAAACACGGTCCGGATTACACTTACCACCCCGGAAGCTGTCTGATTAAGCAGAGCTTTTCTTTGCTTTTATATAGCAATTACGGCTCTTTGGTATGCGGACAATATATTCGATATATTCATCCGTTTCGCTTTTGGCTGAATCCGCCTCAATTCCGGCACGTCGCATTGTATCAACCGCATGATTAAGGGTGTTTACGAAAATTCTGACATCCTTGAAAAGTTTAACAGTCGGCTGTCTGTGACGGCTGTCGTTCTGGAGTATCTGTGAAACGAGTCTTTCTGTTTCGGCAACATTCAGTCTTTTTTCTGCGATGATGGACATTGCTCTTTCCATCTGACTGACAGATGTCAGCTTCAGCATGGCTCTTGCATGGCGTTCTGTCAGATTTTCCTGTGAAATTCTTAAACGGATTTCTTCGGGCAGACGCAGAAGACGGAGTTTGTTTGATATGGTAGGAGGTGCTTTACCGAGCTTTTTGCAGATTTCTTCACGTGTCATGCCGTAATCTGTCAGAAGTCTTTCAATTGCAACCGCTTCTTCAAAGAAATCGAGGTCGCAACGCTGAACATTTTCGAGCAGGGCAAAGAGAGCTGATTTATCGTCGCTTGCTTCCATTATTATACACGGCACTTGCGTTACTCCGACAAGCCTTGAAGCTCGTAGCCTTCTTTCGCCCGAAATGAGCTCATATTCGCCACGGTTATTGACTCTTACCGCAATCGGCTGAATTATACCGTTTTGTCTGATGCTCTGTGCAAGACCTTCGAGTTCGTCAAAATCAAATCTGCGGCGCGGCTGATTCGGATTCGGATAGATTTCCTCCTGAGGTATCAGAATTATCTGACCGCCGATTTTGTATTTTCCGCTTTTCAAAAGTTAATCCCTCCGTTTCGTTGATTCAATGATATCACCGAAAGGAGGGATTGTCCAGCATATTCGATTTTCAAAAAAATGACTTTTACGACAGGAAATAATGAATTAAAGAGGCTTTTTTGCGATTTGTGCCGATACTCTCGGATATTTTGGCGGAACCTGCGATATCTTTTTTATAACAATAACTGTTCTTTCACCGCCGTCGGAGAGGGTAAACGACTTTTCTGCAATGATTTTTCCGCCGAGAACCTTTATGGCATTCTTGGCATCTGCAATTTCTTCTTGTGCTTTTGCGGCTTTCATGGCGAGAAATACTCCGCCGACCTTCACAAACGGCAGACAGTATTCGCAAAGAACATTCAGTGCCGCAACTGCTCTTGAGCAGACGATATCGAATTTTTCTCTGTATTCCTTGTTCTGACCCGCTTCTTCGGCTCTTGTGTGGAGTACTTCGGCGGTCAGACCGAGGGCTTCAACCGTTGAAGCAACATATTTGAGCTTCTTTGCGGTGGAGTCAATCATCGTCATTTCGAGGTCGGGTCTTGTAATGAGCAGGGGAATTGAAGGGAAGCCTGCACCTGTGCCGACGTCAAGCACCTTTGCATTTTCAGCAAAATCATATGCCGATAAGGCGGAAATGCTGTCTGCAAAATGTTTGACTGCTATTCCGTCGGGGTCAGTAATGGCTGTCAGATTCATTGTTTTATTCTGATCAACGAGCAACTCAGAAAGCTTTTCAAAACTCTTTATTTGTTCATCGGTAAGCGATATTCCGAGCTTCTCGGCATCGGAAATAAGAAGTGAGGTGTTATACATTTATATTATTCCTCTCAAGATAGATAAGTAAAACTGAGATATCGGCAGGGGATACGCCCGAAATTCTTGAAGCCTGACCGACAGTTTCGGGTCGGATTTTGCAAAGTTTTTCAACGGCTTCAAGTCGCAGGCCCGTTATTGCGTTGTAATCGAGGTCTTCGGGAAGTCTTTTGACCTCAAGTCTGCGGTTTTCTTTTATCTGCATCTGCTGACGCTTGATATAACCCTCATATTTGATATCAATTTCAACCTGTTCAAAAACTTCAAACGGTAAATCGGGTCGGTTTTTATCAAACGGAGCAAGAGCCTCATAGTTAATCTGGGGTCTGCGGAGAAGTTCTATCATCTTAACGCCTTTTTCAAGGGCGGATGTTTCACGTGAAACAAGCATCTCGTCAAGTTCGGGTGTTTTGGGAATGGAGAGATTTTTTATTCTTTCCATTTCTTCCGCAATCAAATCGAGCTTTTTGAGGAACTTCTGATATCTTTCTTCGCTGATAAGACCTGCTTTGTAGCCGATTTCCGTCAGTCTGCGGTCTGCATTATCCTGGCGGAGAATAAGACGGTATTCGGAACGTGAGGTCATCATTCTGTAGGGGTCGGAACAGCCTTTTGTCACAAGGTCGTCAATCAGCGTGCCGATATAAGAAGTTGTTCGGTCAAGAATGACAGGTTCTTTTCCCTTGATTTTGAGGGCAGCATTCATGCCTGCAACAAGACCTTGTGCCGCAGCTTCCTCATATCCGCTTGAGCCGTTGAACTGACCTGCGCCGTAAAGACCGGGAAAATCCTTGAATTCGAGTGTCTGACGAAGCGAAAGGGGGTCAACGCAGTCATATTCTATCGCATAGGCGGTGCGCAGAAACTCTGCTTTTTCAAGACCGGGTATGCTGTGAACGATTTTGAGCTGAACATCTTCGGGAAGTGATGACGAAAGACCCTGGAGATACATCTCGTCTGTGTTGCCTCCGCAAGGTTCAACGAATATCTGATGGCGTTCTTTTTCGGAGAAACGGACAATCTTATCCTCAATACTCGGGCAGTAACGCGGACCTACACCGTCAATTTTTCCCGAATAGAGGGGTGAACGGTGAAGATTTTCAAGAATAATTTTCTTGGTTTCTTCACCCGTGTATGTAATATAACACTTTTCGGTGTTACGGACATCTGCTTTGTTATCAAATGAAAAGTGAACGATGTTTTCATCGCCGTACTGCGGTTCAAGATTCTCGGTGTCAACGCTTCTGCGGTTAACACGGGGAGGTGTTCCCGTTTTGAAGCGGCGAGTCATAACGCCAAGCTCTTTAAGTGCCTTTGCAAGCTCAACCGAGGGGAACATACCGTCGGGGCCGCTTTCGTATGAAACATCGCCGATGAAAATGCGTCCTGCAAGAAAAGTACCCGTTGCAATAATGACAGCTTTTGCTCTGTGAATTGCTTCAAGACGGGTCTTGATAAGCCATTCATCGCCGTCACGCTTCAAATCGATGATTTCTGCCTGGCGGAGATAGAGATTTTCCTGCTTTTCCAGAACAAATTTCATATAGTCGCAGTAGCCTCTGCGGTCAATCTGTGCGCGCAGACTGTGTACGGCAGGACCTTTGCCGAGATTAAGCATACGGCTCTGGAGAGTGTTGAGGTCTGCCGCAATACCCATCTCACCGCCGAGAGCATCAATTTCACGGACAAGATGTCCCTTCGATGTGCCGCCGATGGAGGGGTTGCAAGGCATATTGCCGACCCAGTCAAGATTTATAGTGAATACTGCCGTTTTGCAGCCGAGACGTGCAGCGGCGAGCCCTGCTTCAATTCCTGCATGGCCTGCACCGATAACGGCAACATCATAATTTTCAGAAAAGTATTCCATAGTAACACCACTTTTCAAATTCGCAATTCGTAATGCTCAATGCGCAATTGTTTTATTTTTAACTTTCCAAACTCTCTGTTTTACCGATTTAAAGCGTGAAATGTGTTTGGGAGGGGAGGAAAAAATATTCTTAAAAAAGAAAAATAAACTGCTCGTTTACAGACGATTGCTTGAAACGGAATTAAAATGTATCATTTGAAAAAATTCCATCGTCTGTAATCAAAAATCACTCTTATTATGCTGAAAAAGCATTAAAAAGGGTTGATATTTTGCAGAATAAGAATAATATTGTCAAAGTTAAATTAAAATTATCCGGAATAATCTGGTTTGCAGTTTAAGTCATTATTATGCCGGATATTTCAGACCAGATAATTGAAACTGCCAGGATGGCACAAAGTCCTATAAATAATTTTTTGGCAAATTTCATTTTGGGTCGTACTGTTTCCAATTTTATGTCGCAGGAAGGACAGAATGTATCATATTCTTCGGTTTTTGCACGGCAGACGGGACAGAATTTTTTGTTGCTTTTATCTGTTGCTATGAAATAAGCGCAAAGACCGAAAACATTGAATATGAGACCGATTAAAACCCAAAAAACCGTATTCATCTGATGCTTCTTTGAGTCTATGAGGATATAAATACCAACAGCGACGGATACGGCAAACCATATCATTACAAATGAAACCCATGTAAAGATTGAAACGAGCATTGTGAACATATTATTATCCTCGTTTTTTCTTTAAATTTTATTTACCAACGCAGAATCTTGAGAAAACCTCATCAACAACGGCGGAGGTTGCTCTGTCACCCGTAAGTTCGAGAAGCGCATCAATGGCACAGTCGGCGCATACATTGACCGCATCAAGGGTGACACCCATATTGAGTGCGGAAATTGCCTCGTCAATATGATTCAGCGCATTGACACAGCACTGTCTTTGTCTTTCACTCGTCAGACATGCCGAATTCGGGTCGAACTCGTTTGTTCTGAAAATCGAGCGCACTGCATTTTCAAGCGCATCTCTCCCCTCGCCCGTCGAAGCGGAAAGCTCAACGGTATATGGGAAATTGTCGTCGATGATTTTTCTGTCTGCCGCCATGGGCAGGTCGGATTTATTGAGAAGAGCAATTGCCTTTTTCCCTTTGCACTGCTCAATGATGTCAAGGTCGTCGCTGTTTATCGGCATGCTTGAATCAAAAACGGCAAGCACAAGCTCGGCTCTTTCAAGTCGGCGTTTTGCAAGATTGACACCGATGTTTTCAACGATGTTCTCTGTTTCACGGATACCTGCGGTATCGGCAACACGCATGATGATTTCACCGAGAACGATTTTTTCTTCAACAACATCACGGGTTGTGCCTGCGATATCGGTGACGATTGAACGTTCAAAGCCCGTGAGCATATTCATGAGGGTTGACTTGCCGACGTTGGGTTTTCCGACAATGACGGCATCAATTCCGTCGGTGACGGCTCGTCCGCAGTCATAACGGCGGATAATATCGGCAAGAGCTGATTTTGTTCTTTCAAAAACGGGAAGCATGTCCCCTGCACCCGTATCTTCGATATCCTCATCGGGATAATCGACCCATGCGGCAAGTGATGCGCAGATTCCGATAATTTCATCGGCACATTTTCTGATTTCACGGCTGAGATTTCCGTCAAGAGTATTGAGTGCGGCTGTTGCGGCTTGTTTGCCCGATGCACCGATGAGCGACATAACGCTTTCGGCGGCGGCAAGGTCAAGCTTACCGTTGAGGAAGGCTTTTTTTGTGAATTCCCCTGCCTCTGCGGGAAGTGCGCCTGCATCAAGTGCGGCACGCAGAACACGTTTTGTTATATAAAGACCGCCGTGGCACGAAATCTCGGCGGTATCTTCGCCCGTATAGCTTGAGGGCGCACGAAAAACGAGGCAAACAGCCTCGTCGATTTTTTCGTTATTATCATAAACATCTCCGAAATATGCACGGTAACCCTTACTTTCCGTAAGAGCTTTACCGCTGAGGGGTCGGAATATTTTGTCGGCGATTTCAAGTGCATTTTCACCCGAAATTCTGACAATTCCGATACCGCCCGGTGCATTCGGAGTTGCAATGGCGGCAATGGTACGGTTTTCCATAATATATCACTCACAAACCAAGGGTACACGCTGACCCGTTATACGTTTTGCAATTCGCTTATAGGCAAGGGTTGAGGGAGAAAATTCGCCGGGAGTTTCACCCGTAACGGATGAATATCCGACGGCAATATCTCTGGGAATAATGCCGAGAAGCTGAATGCCCGTTTCGTCGATGCATTGGTCGATGTTGAGAAGTTTTTTCTTGCAGACGGGCTTGACTTCAAACATATTTATGACGAGTCTTGTATCCTCAATACCGAGTCTGCGAAGTTCATCGAAGGCTCTTGAACAGCTTCTGACGCAGATGTTATCGGGTGTTGTTATAATAACCGCACTGCTTGCACCGCTTGCGGCAAGCTGAAATCCTCTGTCTATGCCTGCGGGGGAATCGAGAAGTATGTAATCATAATATTTCGAAAGAGAATTAAAGAGAGTGGCTGTTTTTTCGGGAGTAAAATCGTCGCTGTAGTTACGGGGAGCTGCGAGAAGGTCGATTTCCGCTTTGATGAGTGCCTGTTCAAGGTCACATCTTTCGCAGATGAGGTCGCCCCAGTCAAAAACGACGTTTTCCGTAACTCCGAAAAGAAGGTCGAGCGAACGCAGACCGATATCACAGTCGATTGCAAGAACTTTTTTTCCGAGATTGGCAAGTGCTCTGCCGACACCTGCGGTAAAAGAGGATTTGCCTGAGCCGCCTTTACCCGAAGCAATAACTATAATTTCAGCCATTGTTGTCACCTCTTGAAATGAATCAGGGAATAAGAATATTTTCCTGTTGATTTGTCTGCATGCTATCGCTCTGTCCGAAATAATACTCGCATATTGCGGCAACTACGGGAGAAAGTCTTGAACCTGCTCTGAAACCTTCGCCGACAACGGCAATAGCGATTTCAGGGTTTTCATAGGGCGCGAAAGCAATAAGGAAACCGTTGTTTACCTTGACGGAATGACCGCTAAGCTGACGGATTTCCTGAGAAGTTCCTGTTTTTGCGGCTATCTGTACGGGGCTGTCTTTGAAATATGAAGACCTTGCACCGACAGCATACATGCCGTAGTGAACGGTACTGAGAGTTTCGTCCGAAAGAGCCATCTGAGAAAGGATTTCGGGTTTGGTTTCGATTATTGTCTGAGAATAATCGTAGCTCTTTATGCTTTTAATGAAATGGGTTTTATATCTTGTTCCGCCGTTTGCAATAACGGCGCAGTAATTTGCAAGCTGAATGGGAGTGAAAAGGTTGCCTGCCTGACCGATAGCCGACTGAACAACGAAGCCGGGAAGCCATTTCTGACCGAGAGAGGTGCGGTATTCGGGACTGTCGAGAATACCTGATGCTTCACCGAGTTCACATCCCGTTTTTGAACCGAGACCGAAAAGGGTTCTGTATTCATTCATTTTTTCAATGCCGAGATTCTTGCCGACCTCATAGAAGAAGGTGTTGCAGGATTCATCGATTGCATTGATAACATTTACAAATCGGGTTTTATGGGACTGTTCGCATTTGAAGTTCTGACCGAGGTAGTTATACATACCCGAGCAGTAAACGGTGTATTCATCGTCAATAAGACCCTCTTCAAGAGCCGCAATTGCAACGGAAGGCTTCATTGTTGAACCTGTTGCATAGGTTGAAAGGAGAGCTCTGTTCCAGAGAGGTGCGGAGGTGTCTTCGTTGAGAGCCTTTGCGTTTTCGCTGTATTGAGAAATATCGTAGGTCGGATATGATGCGCTTGCAAGGATTGCACCTGTTTTGCAGTTGAGAACGACAACTGCACCGGCATCGTCAACGAGATTACCTCTGCCCTCGCCTGCAAAGTCGAGAAGCGTGTTGCGCAGTGAATCCTGTGCAACCTTCTGGAGACCTGCATCAATGGTAAGAACAACGGTGTTGCCCTGAACGGGCTGAACGGTTACGGCGCTGGATTTGTTGCCGTCGCCATCCCAATAAATGGTTTCCTCGCCGTCTGTACCCTTGAGATATTCTTCCATGGCGAGTTCAATACCGCTTTTACCGATAAGGTCGGTTATTTTATAGCCTTCGTTTTTGAGTTTTTTGTATTCGTCGGCATCAATCGCACCGATTCTTCCGAGAACATGGGGTGCAAGAGTTCCGTCGAGATACTGTCTTACGGGAACAATGTTTACATCAACGCCCGGATAGGTTGCGTTATTCTCCTTAACGTAAGAAATAACGGAATCGGGAACGTCGGTTGCGAATGTATAGGGATATCCGATGCTGAAGAAAAGACGTTTCATTTCATAGCATACGGAAGCGATTTTTCTTTGTTTTTCCAAAGGATATTCTTCGAGATTGTATCTTGAAACAAGTGCATCGAAGCAGTTCTGAGCAGTTGCATAATCGTTTAGATTAAGCATGTCCTCGCTCTTCATTTCTTTAATAAGATTATCGCTGTCCTCTTTATAAACGACAGCACCGTTCTCATCAAAAACAAGAGGAAGATTGTCGACCCATTCAAGAGAATTTTTTTCAAAAAGGTCGATAAGATTGGAAATAATGGCGTTTCTCTCAGCCTGTTCGGTCGGGAAATATGCATAGTCAAAAATCAGCGAATAACCCTGAGCGTTATAGACAAGCTCCTGACCGTTGCAGTCAACGATTTCGCCTCTTGCGGCAGAAATAACTGCCGTTCTTTCGGAAACAGCGTTACTTGCGGCAGCATATTCGGGACCGTCAACAATCTGAATCTTTACAAGGTCGAATATGAAAAACGCAAAAAAGGCAAGAAGAACACAAATGGAAACAATACGTCTTGTACCCGTAATTTTAACGTGCATAAAATCCCTGCCTTTCTTTAAGAATATTATTCATCAGAGAATTTCTTTTCCACAGCTCTGATGATTATAAATATTATCGGAACAAAAACCGTTGTGTATGCAATGCCCGGCAGATAATAGCGCAGGAGCATAAAAACAGCGGAATCGAGTTTTATAAAAATAAAATTGAAGAACCAATAGCCTATGTTATAGATTGCGGAGAAAATAAAGGTCAGAATCGAAGCGGTAACAATGTTGTTACGCATTATCGTGTTGATAAGAGTTCCGCAAAGGAAACCCGTTGTCAGAAGAAAAAGAGCGTTGAAGCTTGCACCTGATGCGAAAACATCCCAGAGAGCTCCCGCAAAAAGACCGAGCATCATGCCCCATATATCGCGCTCGAACATAGAAATGCAGACGACGGCGGGTATAAGAAGCAAAGCCCTGACGCCGAAAATCTGCGGAAACAAGCCGTTTGTATTTTGCATAACGGATATCAGCAGCAGTATCAGAGCAAGGCTGAGCCTACGGAATATCAAATTTTTCTTCTGCGTTTCTAAAGTCATGTTAATCAGTCATAAAAATTATGAGATTCTTTTGTTATTTCAGCGCCGTTTTCGGTAACTGAATAAGTTATGTTATAGCTTTCTTTACTGTCGCCCGAATGAGGTCCGTAGTAAAAGCCGATTGTATAATAACTTCTCGTGTTATCATCGAGAGGATGAACAACCGTGAAGGTTGTTTCTTCGCTGTCAACATCGGGATTATACAAAACATAATCAGCTTCAGCAATCTGGACATGCCATGAATATGAACGAACGGGTTTTTCGGGTTTTACCGTGTAATCAAAGTCAACATATTCGCCCGGAGCATAAACATAAAGGTCAAAGTATTCAGGAGTATCAGAATTGTTACGGACATAATAAGTTTTTTCGTTTTCGTTTTCATCCGTAAAAACTATTTTGCTGAACTGACCTTGTTCTGAGTTTGGAATAGAAAAGATTTTCGGACGGATATAAAAAATCTGATTATTACCGTCAGTTTCAGTTTCTACAAGCTTGAAATATTGGTCATCAAGGTCACATTCCCATACAGTGCCTTTTTCGGGCTCATAAGGAAGAACGATTTCTGTTTCAGCATTTCCTGTTGCGAAATCAAGAATCATACCGGGAATCACAATTATGAAAAAAAGAGGAAAAAGCAGAAAAATAGTAAAAGATGCTCCCATAAAACTCCTTTCACAATAATTGCGCATTGCGAATTGTGCATGGTGAATTATTGATTTTGTCCGTCAAATGATGTGATGATGAAAACATCGGTGATTTCGCCGAGGTCAACGCCGGGTTCGATAACTGCGCTTGCGGAGATGTCAACCGTACCGTCAACGATATCAACAACCGTACCGATAACAAGGTCACGCGGATAAATTCCGCCGACACCCGATGTGCAGACTATTCCGCCTGCGGTGATGGCTGTTGAGGTTGACAGACCCGGCATATGGCAGTGACCCTCCTCAGCGAGTGCAACCGATGAGGTCACAAATCCGAGGTCACGGGTACGCACTTCATATGCGCTGACGTTTACTTCGGGGTTAAGTATTGTGTTGACCGTGCAACGGGTCGGGGTAACTGAGGAAACAATGCCCACAAGATAATCGCCGTAGATAACGGGGTCATTGACGCTGATATCGCTTGTTGACCCCTTGTTCAGGGTGAAAGAACCCAGACGGTCGGCAGAATCCCTGCCGATAATTGCGGCTTCGGCAAAAACATAGTCGCTGTGTTCTTCCTTGATTTCAAGGAACTCCTGATAGAAGGCGTTTTTGCTCTTTGCCTGTTCATAGTCAACAAGCTGACGGGTGAGCCTGTCAATCTCTTTCTCAAGACCTTCGATTTCCCTTGCAAGAGCAGAGGAAGAACGGAATGAAACCGGAAGATTCTTAAAATCCGAGACAACATACGATGCGGCTCGGGAAACAGGCCCGAAAATAAAGCTTGTCACACTTGTGAGCGGTGAAGAACCGCTTCTTGATGCAAGCGCAAACACCGAGCCTGCAAGCAGAGCTGCGGCCACGATTGCAAATATTTTAAAAGCAGAGCTTTTCAGAAAGCGGATCATCGTTAATCACCTTAGATATATTTTTTATTGCCTGTTACGTTGAGAGTATTGTTTTCAAGGCAGATGCCTGTTCCGTCTGCAACGCAGTCGAGGGGATTTTCTGCGATAAGAACGGGAATTTTTGTTTCGGTTGCAATGAGCTTGTCAAGACCTCTGAGAAGTGCACCGCCGCCTGTAAGCATAATGCCGTGGTCAATGATGTCCGCGGCAAGTTCGGGAGGAGTCTTTTCGAGGGTCGACTTAACGGCATCAACAATCTGGGAAACGGTGTCGGACATAGCTTCACGGATTTCTTCGCTTGTTATGTCAACATTCTTGGGAAGACCGTCCATAAGGTTTCTGCCCTTGATGTTGATAGTGCCTTCGCCTTCATAGGGATATGCCGAACCGATTTTGATTTTGATATCTTCTGCGGTTCTTTCGCCGATAAGAAGGTTGTATTTTTTCTTGATATAGTTAATGATTGCTTCGTCGAAGTTGTCGCCTGCAACTCTTGCCGAGTTTGCGGTAACAACGTCGCCGAGTGAAATAACGGCAACTTCGGATGTTCCGCCGCCGATATCAACGACCATGCTGCCTGTTGCTTCGCTGACAGGAAGACCTGCACCGATAGCTGCAGCCATGGGTTCTTCGATAAGGCTTACATATTTTGCGCCTGCGCTCTTTGCGGCATCATAAACAGCCTTTCTTTCAACCTCGGTAACGCCCGAAGGTATGCAGATAAGGACTCTGATTTTTGCAAAAGGCGATCTTTTAGCGGTTCTTTTGATAAATGCGGCAATCATTTCCGCAGTAATTTCGAAATCGGCAATAACGCCGTCTTTAAGAGGACGGACAGCCGTGATTGAACCGGGTGTTCTGCCAATCATTTCCTTTGCTTCCATGCCGACTGCAACAACTCTGGGAGGGTTGCTCTTCTGGTCAACGGCAACAACGGAGGGTTCACGAATAACTATTCCCTTGCCCTTAACGAAAACAAGGGTGTTGGCGGTGCCTAAATCTATACCGATATCCTGAGTAAAAAGCATAGTGTTATCTCCTTAATAAAGATTTATCAGCGGAAGTTGAGTGACGAAATAATCTTTGTGAATTCTTCAAGGTTTTCGCTGAGGTCGCGGCGGCCTTCGATTTTAACCGAATAGGTCTGACCTGCTGCTTCGAAGAAGAAGAAGCCGAGATAAGCGGAATATTTATTTCCGTTTTCATCTGTTTTCTGGTGAGGAATAAAGAATGAAATGTAGTTAGCGGTGATTTCGTCGTTGATTTCGATTACTGTGTTATCAACTCTGGTGTTTGCATACATTTTTTTTGCGTTGTCAAAAAGAGGAGCAACCTTTTCCATTGCCTGGGTAGCTGATTCATTTTCTCTTACGCTGATAACGAGTGATTCGTCTGTTCCGTCTTTTGTGATGCTAAGGTCGTTGAGAGTATGTGCATCTGACCAGCCGTTGGGAATTTCAACCGAATAGTACTTTGCTTCAACACGTCTGCCCATAACGAATGCATGGTCCATGTTGACAGCGTTTGTCTGGTATTCGCCGTTTTCATTTTTGATGTTTTTGCCGTTATGGTCTGTAACAAGAACGATGAGGTTGCCTGCTTCGTCTCTGACGATACCGCCGTCAGGTGAGGTTACAACCGCAATTTCTCCGCCTGCACCGTTCTGAAGAACAGCGCCGTTTTTGATCTGGGGCTTGCAAGCTGTGAACAAAGTGAGAATGATGATAACTGAGAGAATAAGAGCAAAATATTTTTTCATGATAATTATCCTTTCGTTTGAAGATTCTCAGCTGTTGAGAGCCTTGAATGCTTCTTTGTTATTTTTATAAAGAGTTTTATAAACAGCGTAGTTGCGGTCATAAACCTCTTTGTTAGCGGGATTGGGTCTGAAGGTTTTCTTTGCGGGAATGAGCTTCTTTGCCTTGGAAACATCGTCAAGCACTCCGAGACCGACTGCCATAATAACAGCCGCACCGACTGCGCCGACGTTCTGGGGAGAATCGACGGTTTCGATTGTTCTGCCCGTAATGTCCGCAAGAATCTGGCAGGTAACATCGCTGAGTGCGCCGCCGCCTACGAAACGGACTGTCTGTGAAGTTTTGATTTTCTTATCCTGAGTATCGAGGAACCAGCGCATGTGCATGCAAACGCCCTCAATAACCGAACGGATAAGCTCTGTCTTACCGACATCGAGGCTGATGTTGAAGAACATACCTCTTGAGTTGGGGTCTTCAAACGGACAGCGGTTGCCGTGAAGCCACGGAGTGAAGATAACTCCCTGACTGCCTGCGGGGATTTCGTTGACCACCTTTGAAAGATAGTCGTAGAGGCTGGTGTAAACTGTTTCATCGGACTCTGCAACGTCGGTTTTGTTGAGGAAAATGCCGATTTCATCGAGTGCAAGGTGATCCTTTACCCATTCGAGGCATTTGCCTGCGGTTTCAAGCTCAGCAAAGTAGTTGAAACGGTCTTTCTGTGCGCCGACTATTGCCGCAATCATTGCCGAGGCGTCAACAATGCTCTTGTCGACAACGGTTGATGCCCAGCCCGATGTTCCGTTGTAAATATGTGTATCGCCGAGTTCAACGCTTCCCGCACCGACACCGATGAGCGAAGCATCGCCGCCTCCGCCGAATACCGCTGTGCCTTCTTTAAGACCGAGCTCTGCGGCAGCTTTTGCGGTAAGACCGCCTGCCTTGTCGGTGCAATCGATGAGGTCGGGCATATGGTCGGGATTAACTCCGAGAAGGTTGCAGATTGTTTTGCTGAAGCCTTCCTTACCCTTACGGATATCGTAGAGCAGAGTTCCGAATGCGGAGTCGGGAGTCATTACGAATTTATCTGTCATGCGGCAGATTATGTATTCCTTGACGTCAAGCCATTTATAAACACGCTTAAAGTTTTCGGGCTCGTTTTCTTTGACCCAGTTATATTTCCAGACGGGGTCCTTTA
>CALAQQ010000143.1 GCA_937888485.1 uncultured Clostridia bacterium | reverse complement strand
TAGCAGCCATGTGCGGCACCTCCATTTTGGAATATTTAGCCCTGTGTATCGGGTCTATCAGGCAACCTGAAACAGAGCCAGGCCTCCCTCTGCGTAACAATCTGTTTTCGGGCGCAAAAAAAGAACCCTCTTGCAGAGGTACGACTATCATACCACAATCGTCAACTGCAGTCAAGAACTTTTTTTGAAAATTTTCAATTGTATTTTATCGGCTGTCATATATTGTGTTCCGATGGGTTGTTTCAGTCAAAATATCATATATATTGAAGAAAATAATTACAGAACACCCTTGAAATACATTCCTCTTGTGAATTCCGAAGGGGGATTTGCACCGTTTTTTACTTCGGAAATTATTTTTTTGCATTCATCGGCGGTTTCGTTTGTGAAATAAATAAGACCGTAATCGAGGTTTCTCATTTCGGTTTTCTTATCCGCAATCCAAAGAGGTCTTGAATTGAGAATGAAGCTTGCACCGTTTTTGCAGATAACGGGGAATTCGATTCCCATGCGGTCAACGAGAAAACTCTTTTGCTGACATTCACTGCAGGTCAGTCTGTTTCTGACGGGGCAGTTGCGGGTCATCATAAGGGGTATTCTGCCGTAAATCATGATTCCTCTCGGGATATCACCGCCGAGGCGTGAAATATCATTGAGCTGAGCTTCGCAGGAAACAAGACAGTCCTTTGCACCGAGGGCGGAAATTTCGCTTAGTGCTATACTATTATATATATTCATTCCGAAGCCCGAACAAAATTCAAGACCCGTTTTTTCGGCAATGCCGACACCGTCGAGGGTGCAGGTCCATGCGAGCGAAAGTCCGTTTTCCTTGAGGATGCGGAGTTTTCCGATATATTTTTCTGAGTTGCCGAATACTGCGGCAGGGATTTCCGCTGCAACCTCAATTCCTTGAGAAACAAGGCGTTTCAGCGTATCGGGAGATGTTTCAATAGGGATAATCGCCCTTGAAATCCCCCTCAAATCATCGGGGATTTGTTCTTCACGGAAAAATCTTGCGTGAAGTGAAAAAGTGCTCGGATTATGGCGTGAAGAATTGTTTTTATATTCGTTAACAGAAATATTCTTTCTTTCGGAGATTGCGTTTTCAAGTGCCGAAAGAGTGCCTCTGCGAAGGGCATTGAGTGCACCTGCGGAAACGATAAGACCTTCTTCAAAATCTATATTAATATTGTTTGCATAAAACTGTGTGCCGCCGCATTTCGAGATTCTGTCGTTTAAATCTTCATGGCTGAGAGGCTTGTTTACGGCTGTTTCGGGAGTTTTTTCTCCTGTAACAACAACGGTTTTTCCGAGTGCGGAAGCGGTGAGTTTTATGGGTTCATCCGACTTGAAAACAAGCGAAAAATCAACGGGGATAAGGGGATTTTCGTTGTCATAAAGCCTTTGCAGACCCGAAAGAACGGGTGCGGCATTTTCAACATCCTCTTTCCTTCTCGTGCCGAACATTTCCTTGCCGAGTTCACCCTCAAAATAGCCTTTTGTGAAGCCTGAACGTGAAAAAACGGCGTGGAGTGAACGGTTGATTTCTTCGTCGGGAGTGTCGTTAAGGCTGTTTTTGCAGGCGGTTACCGCTGCCGCAACATATTCGGGGCGTTTCATTCTGCCTTCGATTTTGAACGAACAGATTCCTGCTTCTTCAAGCCTTGAAAGTTCGTCGACAAGCGATAAATCCTTGAGGCTGAGGTTGTTGCCGCCTTTGCCGTTTACCCCGAAAGGCAGTCTGCACGGCTGGGCGCAGAGACCTCTGTTTCCGCTTCTTCCGCCGAGCATTGCACTCATAAGGCATTGACCCGAAACGCACATACAGAGTGCACCGTGAACAAAATATTCAAGTTCCATGTCGGTCTGAGAGGAGATGATTTTTATTTCTTTTTCGGAGAGTTCACGAGGGAGGACAGCTCTTGAAAATCCAAGTTTTTCAAGGATTCTGATGCCTTCGATGCTCTGAACGGACATCTGGGTTGAAGCGTGGAGGGGCATATCGGGACTGACCTGCCTCACCATGGAAGCAAGTCCGATATCCTGCAAAATAAGTGCGTCTACAGATGCATTGCAGGCGCACTCAATTGCTTCATATGCTGTTTCTTTTTCATTATCGCCTGCAAGGGTGTTGAGGGTCAGATACACCTTAACATTTCTCGCATGGCAATATTCCACAGCTCTTTTTAAATCTTCATCGGAAAAGTTTGCCGCATTTCTGCGTGCATTCAGAGCCTTTCCTCCGAGATAGACGGCGTTCGCACCGCATCTAACTGCGGCGGTCAGAGCGTCAAAAGAGCCTGCGGGTGCAAGAATCTCAGCCGCCATTTTATTTGGCAGCCTTAAGAGAAGCGATTTCCTTCATGAGTCTTTCGTTTTCACGCTTCATGATTTCAACATCGGTTCTTGCTCTTGCGGATTCTTCAAGGTATTCCTGAATCTGATTTCTGAGGTTTTCTGCGGTGGTTTCGCATTTCTTTGCGGCGTCCGCATATTCAAGCGAAAGAAGAATGCAAGCCTGAGTGACGGAAATTCTTGAACTGTTGTTGAGAATTTCTGAAATTCTTGAGTCGAGCTCTTCACCGAGCTGTGCAACATATTCGAGATCATCATCCGTTATGATGTTGTATTCTTCGTTGGCGATTTTAATTTTAATTTTTTCCATTGTTTTCACCCCGTAAAAATTTTGATACACTATGATTATACAACAAA
>CALAQQ010000142.1 GCA_937888485.1 uncultured Clostridia bacterium | reverse complement strand
TTGAACCCACCGAAGGCGGAGCTTTTATTTCTAAAACAACAAAAATCGGATATCTTGAGCAGCATGCCTGCCAAGGTTCGGTAAGAACTGTCTATGATGAGGCTCTGAGCATTTTCGAGCCTCTCATGGAAATTGAGCGTGAGCTTGAGGAAATCGCTGTTTCAATTGATGCAAATATCGGCAATACCGATGAACTGATTGAAAGGCAGAATAAACTTCATGAGCAGTTTCAGGAGCAGGAGGGTCTGACGTATAAAAGCAGAACCCGTGCCGCATTAATCGGTCTTGGCTTTTCTGAAAATGATTTTAATCTGACGTGCGATAAGCTCAGCGGAGGTCAGCGCTCAAAACTGAGTATGTGCAAGCTTCTTTTGAGCGGATCGGAGGTTCTTCTTCTCGACGAACCGACCAACCATCTTGATATTGCAGGCACGTAATGGCTTGAAGATTTCCTTTCATCTTTCAGAGGAACGGTTATTGTTATATCCCATGACCGTTATTTCCTCGATAAGGTAACGAACAAAACCGTTGAACTTTCCCACGGTAAATGCCATTATTCAAAGGGAAGCTATTCAACCTATCTGAAGCTCAAGGAAGAACGCCTTGAAAGCGAAAGACGCCAATATGAAAATCAGCTCGAAGAGATAAAGCGCATTGAAGGAATAATTGAACAGCAGCGCTCATTCGCAAGGGAGCGGAATTTCATAACTGCAGAGAGCAAAAGAAAAATGCTCGAAAAAAAGAAGGCGGAATTGATTGTTCCCGACCCTCCTTTATCTAAAATGCGAATGAAATTCACCCCTACCTGCGAAACGGGTAACGACGTTCTGACCGTCAGCGGTCTTTCGAAGTCTTTCGGTGAAAAACGTCTTTTCTCGGATGCAGATATGCAGGTTTTCAAGAATGACAGAGTTTTCATGCTCGGTGCAAACGGTTGCGGAAAAACAACTCTTTTAAGAATTCTTACCCGTCAGCAGCCGGCTGATGCAGGAAGCTTTCTTTTCGGCGCGAATGTCAAAACAGGATATTTTGACCAGAGTCTTGAAACCCTTCACAACGAAAAGACTGTTATCGATGAAATATGGGATGAACACCGTTCTTTCACAGAAACGACGGTACGCAGCTATCTTGCTCTCTTTCTTTTCAGAGGAGATGATGTTTTCAAGAATGTCGGCACTTTAAGCGGCGGCGAAAAGGCGAAGCTCTGTCTTTTGAAGCTCATGCTTTCGGGGGCGAATGTTTTGCTTCTTGACGAACCTACAAACCATCTTGATATTCCGTCAAGAGAAGTGCTTGAAGCAGCTCTTTCTGATTTTGACGGAACAATCATCTGTATTTCGCACGACAGATATTTTATCAATAAACTGTCAACAAAGATTTATCGCATGAACCAAAGTGGCTTTGATAAGTTTGACGGTGACTATAACGATTACGCGGAGGCTGTTCTTTCTCAGACTAAGGAAAAGCCGAAGAAAACAGAGGTTAAAGTCAATCTCTATAAACTCCGTAAAGAACGTGACAGCGAGATGAATAAGCTGAGAGGTAGGATAAAGCGCCTTGAAGCTGATATAGACCGTCTTGACGGAGAAATTTCGGAATACAACGCAATTCTTTCGTCACCCGAAACAGCGGCAGATTATGAAAAAATAATTGAATATACCAATAAACTTGATAAGGCAACCGAAAACCAGCTTGTTCTGATGGATGAATGGGAAGAATGCAATTCCAGATATAACGAGCTTTCGGAAATGGAGGTATAATATGACAAGCAACGAAATTTTCAAGGGTGCAAAATGGATTGAATGCACAGGAAACGATGCACCTCTTTTCAGAAAAGAGTTCAATGCTGTAAAGGGCGAAAAAGCAGAGATTACAATCTGCGGTCTCGGATTTTTTCATCTTTATATAAACGGCAGAAAAGTCAGCGAAGATTTACTTACCCCCAATGCGACCAATTACAGCGAAAGAGACTTAAGCTTGCTTAATTTCCCTCTTAAAAGCGACTTATCATACAGAATTTATGCCGTTAAATATGATATAACTGATTATCTTTTTGACGGTCAGAATACACTTGCTGTTATGCTCGGCAACGGTTATTATAACCAAAACAAGAGAATGGCAGAGGGAAATGTTGTTTTCGGCACTCCGAAGCTCTGTTATGTTATCGAAAAGGAAAGCGGAGATATTCTTTGTGATGAAACAACTCTCACACGCAAAGGATATATTCTCGAAAACAACCTCTATAACGGTGAATATCATGATTATTCGCAGTATCCGCAAGGTTTTGACGAAAACGGTTATTGCAGTAATGATTTTTCGGAAAGCACTGTTATTCCGGCACCCGAAAGTAATTTTCAAATTCAGTTTTCACCCTCCGATAAGGTTATCCGCAGTCTTGAACCGAAACTTATAAAAGATGAGGGCAAAACAAAGCTTTATGAGGTGAGCGAAAACACCGTAGGTTATGCTGTTTTCAGATGCACCGAAAAGGGAAAGAAAATCGTTGTCAGCTATGCTGAAGAAATCTATGACGAAAGACCTTATTACGGAGTCAAGTTTGCAGACGGCTATCAGACCGATACATTCATTACCGATGGCAGTGACCGTGAATATATCCCTGAATTCACATGGCACGGTTTCCGTTATTTCAGAGTTGAGGGCGATGTTGAACCCGTAAGAGTTGACGTTGTTCATTCCGATTGCCCCGTAATATCATCCTTTGAAAGCAATAACGAAAATCTCAACTGGCTCTATGATGCATACATAAAAACTCAGCTCTGCAATATGCACAGCGGTGTACCTTCCGATTGTCCTCACCGTGAAAGACTCGGTTATACGGGCGACGGTCAGCTTTGCTGTGAAGCGGGCATGATGCTCCTCGACAGCCGTGAATTTTACAGAAAATGGCTTTATGATATTGCTGACTGTCAGTGCAAAAACTCGGGCCATGTGCCTCATACAGCTCCCTGGATGGGTGGCGGAGGAGGTCCTTCGGGTTGGGGCGGTGCTGTAATTGAAGTGCCCTATAAGTTCTACAAAGTTTACGGTGATAAAGAACTTCTGAATGAATTCTTCCCCAAGATGCTTCATTTTCTCGATTATCTTGAAAGCAGAAGCGAAAACGGTCTTGTTTACCGTGAGGAAGAACTCGGATGGTGCCTCGGCGATTGGTGTCCTCCCGAAAAAATCAGAATTCCTGAGGTTTATGTCAATACCTGTCTTTATGTCAGATTTATGCAGCAGACTGTTGAGGCTTCGGAAATTCTCGGCAGAGAATCGGAAGCTGCTCATCTCAATGAGAGAATCGAAAAGGTTAAGAGAGCACTTACCGTTGCTTATTACAGCCCTCATCAGAACACCTATTGCGGCGATATTCAGGGCGCATCATGTCTTGCATTGCAGATAGGTCTCGGAGACGAAGGAGTAAAGAAAGAAGTATTCAATAAATATGAAAAGCTCGGAATGTTTGATTCGGGAATTATCGTAACCGAAGCTTTGCCGAGATATCTTTTTGAAAACGGTCAGGGTCAGATTGCTTTTAAACTTCTTTCGAGTGACAAAGATGTTTCATTTGCATATATGAAGAGAAACGGCGCAACAACTCTCTGGGAAAACTGGAGCGGTGCCGATTCAAGAAATCACCCAATGTTCGGCTCGGTAACGAAATATCTTTTCACATATCTTCTCGGCATCCGTCAGCCGGAAAACGGCGCGGGATATAAGGATGTTGTTATAACTCCTTGTTTTGTTGAAGGCATGAACAGGGCAAAGGGTCATCTTGAAACCGCAAGCGGTGTTGTTTCCGTTGATTATGTAAAGAATGGCAACAAGGCAACAGTCAAGGTTTATGCAGACCCGAATATAAACGCTGTTTTTGAATACGGCGGAAAAACAACTGCATTCAGCGGTGAAGCAGAATTTGAAGTTGAGGTTTGAGAAATATGGTTGTAATCAAAAGATATGAGCCCAAATATTTTGAGGATGTCCGTCAGGTGTGCATAAACACGGGACCTATGGAAGCTCGGACAGACCCCGATGTGCGTGATTTCATTCTTTTCACCTTCTGCGATTATTATCTTGAGCAGGAGCCTGAAAATGTTTTTATTCTTGTCAATGAAGAAACCGATACAGCCGAGGGCTATGTTTTCGGAGCAAGAGATTTTAAAACATACATAAAGAATATGAAGCCCTATCTTAAAAAAGTTAAGAAAACGGGTATGGCAAACTACCGCGATGCAATCGGCGAAATCATCGGTCATGCCATTTATTCGCTCAAATATCCCGCACATCTTCATATCGATATCAATAAGCCTTACAGAGGCAACGGCAACGGAAGCCGTATGATATCAACCCTTACGGAGCATATGAAGAAAACACACGGTGTAAAAGCGATTATGCTCATCGTCGGTACAAGCAACACAAGGGGCATCAATTTCTATAAAAAGAACGGCTTTAAAGTTCTTCATGCATTTAAAGACGGAACGGCCATGGCAAAGGAGCTTTGATTTATGCGCTACGGAGTAATCGGTACGGGCTGGATTGCAAAATCTTTTATTGACGGCGCAAGAATGCTCTGCAATTCCGATTTTGTTGCTGTTTATTCCAGAACGGAAGAAAGCGGCGGTAAATTTGCAACCGAAAATAACATCCCGACGGTTTATACCGATATAAATGAGTTCGCAAAGGGCGATTTTGACGCTGTTTATATCGCAAGTCCGAATAAGCTTCACTATGAGCAGTCAAAGCTCATGCTCGAAAACGGAAAACATGTTATCTGCGAAAAACCGATAACCGTTGAACCCGAAGAGCTCCAAGAATTGCAGGCTCTCGCAAAGAAAAACGGTCTTGTTTATATTGAAGCGATAATGTATATGTTCAACCCTGCGAGGGAACTTTTGAAAGATGCAATCGGAAAAATCGGAAGAATAACGAGCGTTCACTTTGATTTTTCACAGCTTTCATCGAAGTATCCCGCATATCTTGAGGGTAAGCTTCCCAATATTTTCAACCCTGCTCTTGCAACGGGCTGTCTTATGGATTTGGGAATTTACTGCGTATATCCCGCACTTGATATTTTCGGTATGCCCGAAAAAATAACCGCCTGCGCCTCTTTCATGGAAAGCGGTGCTGACGGAAGCGGAAACTCGGCTCTTTTGTATCCCGACAAGCTTGTGAATTTAACCTATTCAAAGCTCGGTCAGGACAGACTCGGTTCGCAGATTTTCGGTGATAAGGGAACGGTAACAATCGAATCGGTATCGAAGCTTACCAACATGAATATCCTTGATAATAACGGAAACATGACTGAAATTATCGGAGATGTGCCTAAAGAAAAACTTATGGGATATGAAGCAAAAGCGTTTGAAAGCTTTATTGCAAATCCCGATGGTGAATATTACGCCGTGACAAGTGAAAGAGCTTTACAGGTCAGTAAAGTAATGAAGGAAATCCGTAATCTTTCGGATATAAAATTCGGATAATATGAAATGTGAAATTTATAAGTATCTTCCCGATGAGGCACATGATATAAGGGTAAAAGTTTTTATCGAAGAACAAGGCTTCGAAAATGAGTTTGACAGTATTGATTCCCAAGCCGTTCATTTTCTTGTAAAAGACGATGACGGAATACCTGTTGCAACCTGCAGAGTGTTCAGGGATAACAAAATTAATTCCCATATTCTTGGCAGACTTGCTGTTCTCAAAGAATACAGAGGCAAGGGGATAGGGTCGGACGTTGTCAGAGAAGCACTTGAACATGTTAAAAAATCGGGCGGTCATAGTCTGATGCTTCATTCTCAGTGTCATGCGGTTCCATTCTATGAAAAACTCGGTTTTTACTCATTCGGTGATGTTGAATATGAGGAGGATTGTCCTCATATATGGATGAAAAAAGAATTATAAAAATAAGGCGTGGTTTTGAACCACGCCTTAAGTTTTAATAAAGTGTTTTTGAAAGATAATAACACACCCAGAGAGCTATAACGAATGCCGATTCCGCAGGGATTGCAAGCTTTGTGTAGGGGCATTTCCAGCCTTTGTCAATGCAAAGGAAAATCGTTCTTGTCACAAGCACCGTTGTTGCAAAGAAAAGACCGCCGACAAGGGAATAAACGGGAGTTTTGAGTGCGAAAGTGAGGTAAAGAAGAAATGTGCCGAGTGCAAAGGAAATTCCTCCGTAATAAACACGGATTTCTGTTTTACCTGCATTATCAACAGGTTTTACGGCGAAGCTTTCGGCGTTCTTTATCGGGTCGGATATAAAAACAACCGCCATTCCGAAAAAGTAAAGCACAAGACCGATTACCGCAATTCCGGCAGGCAGGTTTGAAAAAAAGATCTCTTTGAGAGTCATATTTATGTTCCTTTCTCAAATGAATTTCAGTATATCTTCAACAGTTTCGGCGATATAATCGGCGCCTGCGTTTTCGAGTTCATCTTTGCTTCCGTAGCCGAAAAGCACTCCGATTGAAGCAAGTCCGTTTTCTTTTGCACCGAGAATGTCGTGAAGTCTGTCACCGACCATAACCGCATTTTCGCAGGAACATCCGCTTTCTCTGAGCGCATAAGCGATAACATCGCCCTTTTTGCTTCTTGAAGTGTCCATTGTTGCTCCTGCGATAAAATCAAAATACTTATCAAGACCGAAATGAACGAGAATTCTTTTTGCAAATTCTTCGGGTTTTGAGGTTGCGAGAATAATCTTTCTGCCCGAAGCTTTGATTTCATTCAGCAGATTTTCAATTCCGCCATAAACCTCATTTTCAAAAATTCCGATGTCTCGGAAATATTCACGGTAATAAACAATTGCCGTTTCAGCTTCTTCTTCTGAAAAACCGTAATATTTCATGAATGAGTCGTGAAGGGGAGGACCGATGAATTTGTAAAGCTCTTTTCTGTCATCGACTTCAATTCCGAATTTTTTCAAAGAATATGCAACGGAATTTGTTATGCCCGTGCCGGGGTCTGTGAGAGTACCGTCAAGGTCAAAAAGTACGGTGTCAAACATAAAAACTCCTTGATATCAATAGTGAATTTTAAGCGTTTTAATCTCAAAAGGTCTGAATGAGATTGTGTTATCCGACAACTCATTTTCAGCCTCTTCAAGCATATTGGTGATTTCGATTTTCTTTGCGCCGTCAAAAAATCTGATATTGCAGTTAGTGTGTGTTCCTTCAGCTTCATAAAGTCTTGCGATGAAAGCTTTTTCGTTATCTTCGCAGGGCTTTATTGCTTCAACAATGATGTTTTCCTTTTCGGGAACAACAAGAGAAACAGCTTCAAAATCGCCTTTGCCGATGATTACGGGAATGTTCAGTTCATATGCAGGTCTTATAACGTTTTCTGCACTGAATCCGCCGTCATGCGGGAGAAGTGAATAAACTGTCTTGTGAACACCCTTGTCGCCTTCAATGTCGGGTCGGTTGCCGCCCTTATGAAGCGAAAGACGAAGATTGCCGCCTTCAACGCTGATACCGTATTTGCTGTCGTTGAGAACAGAAACACCGAAACGTGTTTCCGAAAGGTCGGTATATTTATGGTTTACAACCTCAAATTTAGCCTTTTCAACGGAATTGTTTCTTGTTGTGGGTCTCATAACATTACCGTACTGGATTTCAAAACGTGCGAAATTGTTATAGACATTAGTGTCAAACGCAGCTTTGAGGAAACGGTGGTTATCCTGCCAATCCATAACTGTGTCGAAGCGGATTTCAGGGCTGTCTGAGAAATAGAAAGCATCCTGAATAACGGTTGATTTCTTTGTGATTTTATACTCGCTTC
>CALAQQ010000141.1 GCA_937888485.1 uncultured Clostridia bacterium | reverse complement strand
AAAGATTCATTTGAATTCTGCTTCGTTGTTGACTTCCCCATGTATGAGCGTGACGAAACAACGGATAAGATTATATTTACTCATAACCCGTTCTCAATGCCTCAGGGCGGTCTCAAAGCTCTCGAAACAATGGAACCCACCGAGATTCTTGCATATCAGTATGACCTTGTGTGCAACGGTATTGAGCTTGCATCGGGTGCTGTAAGAAACCACAGCCCCGAAATCATGAGAAAGGCTTTTGAAATTGCAGGCTACAGCGAGGACGAGGTTGAAAAGAGATTCAGCGCACTTTATAACGCATTCCAGTTTGGTGCACCTCCCCATGCAGGCATGGCACCCGGTGTTGACAGAATTGTAATGCTTCTTGCAGATACCGAAACTATTAGAGACGTTATCGCATTCCCCCTTGACGGTACTGCTCAGGATCAGATGCTCGGCGCACCCGGCGAAGTTACAGAGCTTCAGCTTTACGAAGCAAACGTAAGCATCAGAGGTAAGGGAAGCGTTGAAACTCTCGGCTCGGAAGGCGGAGATGCATCTGCATTCGCTTCAACCGTAAAGTCATCAAAGTCAGGCGTTACTTCAACAAAATCAAAGCTTGAAGGTCTTGAATCTGTCAACGAAATCGCATTCACAGCCGACGAAAAGAAGGCTATGGAAAAGATTTTCGGCGATATGAAGAAGAGCGAGGAAGCTCTTGAAAAGCTTGATACAGAGAATGTTGAAGCTATGATTTATGTTATGCCCATGACCAACGTTCTCCGTGACGATAAGCGTGAACAGCCGTTTGAGCGCAAGGATCTCCTTGCAGGCGCTCCGCAGAGCACGGAAGACAGCTGGCAGGTTCCCAGACTTGTAAAGTGAGGTGCTGAAAATGAGTTATTATATTAATGAAATAAATAAAACGGGCAAAATCGCCGTTGACGATACAATTCTCGTTAAAGATGTTCCTGCAACCGCAGGCTCAAAAATGCTTGAAAACTTCAAACCTCTTTTCAGCGCAGAAGCTGTTGAAAGACTTGAAAAAGCAGGCTATGCAATTTCGGGTAAAACAAATGTCGGCGAATTCGGTCTTGACCTTCTCGGCGAATTCTCGAACTTCGAAGCAGTAACCGAAAACGGCAGCCTTGCAGGTGCAGCGGCAACTCTCGTTGCAAAGGGCGAAATCAAAGCTGCTCTCAATGTTGACCTCAACGGTGCACCCAGACGTGCAGCTGCTGTTTCTGGCGTTGACTTTATAAAGCCGACCTACGGCACTGTTTCACGCTACGGTATCATCGCTTGCGCCTGCTCGGGTGAGCAGATCGGCGTTACCGCCGCAAATGCCGCAGACATGAAAGAAATTCTTTCTGTTATCGCAGGTCATGATGACAAGGACGGCACAAGCCTTCCCGCTGAAAAATATGAATATTCAATCGGTGAAGATGTTTCTTCAATGAAAATCTGCATCGTAAAAGAGCTTTATGATGCCGCAAGTGCCGAAGTAAAAGCAAACATTGATGCCTATGCAAAGAAGCTTGAAGCTCTCGGCGCAAAGGTCGAAACCGTTTCCCTTGATATCGTTTCCGATGTTCAGACCGCATGGCAGATTCTTATGAGCGCTGAAACAACCAATAATCTTTCGAGATTCGACGGCGTTAAATACGGATACAGAACTCCCGAATATAAGAATATCGACGAGCTCTATGTAAAGAGCAGAAGCGAAAGCATGAATTTCCTTACCAAGGCAACAATCATCTACGGCTCGGATGTCCTTTCAAAGGGCAGATACGAAAACTGCTATGATAAGGCACTCCGTATCAGAAGAATTGCCTGCGATAAGACAAGAGAAATTCTTGCTTCATATGACGCTATTCTTGCACCTGCTTGCGGAAAAACAAACTATCAGACTTATGATATCCTTGAAGCTTTCGGTAAGGTCTTTGAAGAAAGCCTTTATACCGCAATTCCGAGCATCACAGGTATGCCCGCTGTTGTAACAAAGGGCGTTCAGCTTATCGCCGATTCATATAAAGAGAGCGTGCTCCTGAGCATCGCTCATACCGTTGAAGGAATGGAGGCATAAAAGATGAAATACGAACTTGTTATCGGTCTTGAAACTCACGTTGAGCTTTCAACAGACTCAAAGCTTTTCTGCTCCTGCGGCGGTCATTCAAGCCCCAAAGAGCCCAACGACTGCGTATGCCCTGCCTGCAGCGGTATGCCCGGCATGCTCCCCGTAACAAATAAACACGCAATCGAGCTTGCAGTCAAAGCCGGTTTCATGCTTAACTGCAAAATCAATCAGTATACAACCTTCGATAAAAAGAGCTATTATTATCCCGATCTTCCCTGCGCTTATCAGATAACACAGTGGTTCCATCCCGTATGCGTTGAAGGAAGCGTTGATATCGGCGGCAGACAGATAGGAATCAAGCAGATTCACGTTGAGGAAGACGCAGGTAAGCTTGTTCACGATGAGGCAACCAACACCTCATTTGTTGACTATAACCGCACAAGCGTTCCTCTTATCGAAATCGTAAGCAAGCCTGACTTCCGTTCTTCCGACGAGGTTATTGCATACCTCAAGAAGCTCAAATCAAGCCTTCAGTTTGCAGGAATTTCCGAATGTGAAGAAGGTGCAATGAGATGCGACGTTAATATTTCTGTCCGTCCCGAGGGTTCGAATGAACTCGGCGTACGCTCCGAAATCAAAAACATGAGCTCACTTTCCGAAATCAAGGATGCAATCGAATTCGAAAAGGTGCGCCATGTTGACGCAATTGAACGTCACACGGAAATGCTTGTTCAGGAAACACGCCGCTGGGATGACGTAAAGAGACGCACTTTCCCCATGAGAAACAAGGAAACTGCGGCAGATTACCGTTATTTCCCTGACCCCAACCTCATGCCCATCATTATTGATGATGAATGGCTTGAAAAAATCAGAGCAAGCATGCCCGCAACTTCCGAAGAAAAGACAAAGTATTATGAGGAAATGGGCATCGCAACCAAAGAAGCATCTGTTCTTTCGTCCGACAGAAAGCTCTCCGATACCTTCGATAAGGTTGTTGCAATGGGCAGAAGCCCCAAGACCGTTGCAAGCTGGATTCTTACGGAATGCATGGGTCAGATGAAGCGCCTTGAACTTGATTCTCTTGATATCAGCCCCGAAAAGCTTGCAAGAATCATCGAGCTTGCAGAGAACGGTGAAATCACCCGTGCGGCAGGCAAGAAGATTCTTTCCGCAGTATTTGAAAATGACGTTGACGTTGATAAATTCTGCGAAGAAAACGGTCTCAATGCAAAGGTTGACGAATCCTTTATTTCCGATACCGTTGACCGTATAATTGCTGAAAACGAAAAGGCAGTTGCAGACTATAAGAGCGGCAAAACAAAGGCTGCTCAGGCACTTTTCGGAAGCGTTATGAAGGAACTCAAGGGTACGGGTGACCCCGCAGTTATCAGAACACTTCTTGAAGAAAAACTCAATAACCTTTAATTTATAAGAAGCCGATGTTTATCGGCTTCTTTTTACGGAGATTTGTTATGAACATATTTCAGCCAAAGCTTTTTTCATCTCTTAAAAGTTACAGTAAAAAACAGTTTGTGAATGACCTTGTTGCGGGTCTCATCGTTGCAATTATTGCTCTTCCGCTTTCAAT
>CALAQQ010000140.1 GCA_937888485.1 uncultured Clostridia bacterium | reverse complement strand
AAAACGGTTGTTGACAATGGTAGATCAGATTGAGCGAATGGTAAAGTATAAAGGCGAAAAAATTGCTTTTTCAGAAGCAAGAAAACACGCAGCATGGTATATGAAAGGGTTTAGAAATGCTGCAGGGCTGAGGCGGATGTGTGCTCAGATCTCCTGTATTGAGGATGTTTTTGAAGTCTGCAAGGCGGCGCAGGAGTTAAATTGTGAAGAACACATAGGTTAAAAGGGGTAAGATTATGATAATAATGTCTGTAGATTACGGCGATGTCAGAACGGGCGTTGCCGTATGTGATAAAATGGAAATGCTCGCTTCTCCCGTTTGTATTATCGAGCAAAGAAATTCTGAAATTCTTATTGAGAAAATATGTGAGATTGCTGAACAATATAAAGCCGAGCAAATTGTAGTCGGTCTTCCCAAAAACATGGATTCATCAGAAGGGGAGAGGGCTCAGAAATGCAAGCAATTTGCTGATTTGCTTTCGGAAAAATCCGGAATTGAAACAGTAATGCGTGACGAAAGACTTTCAACGGTAGTTGCCCACAACGTTTTGAACGCTACAAATACAAGAGGCAAAAAAAGAAAAGCTGTTGTTGACCAGGTGGCTGCCGTTATGATTCTTCAGGATTACATAGATTATCGTAAAAATATAAAATAATCCGCAATAAAATAAGCATACCGACATATCATTTATTATAATGATTTGCGGAGGAAATGCTTATGAAAATAATTGCTCCATCAAAGATTAAAGCTCGATTTTTACTTCTTGTTTCACTTATTACTATAATTTTCGGTATTACCGCAGGGAACGTGCTGATAAATTTATTTAATACTGTTGATGTCAGCGTTAAAAATCTGAAATATAAAACTATTATTATTGATGCAGGTCACGGTGGCCCCGACGGCGGAACAAGCGCTGATGATGGAACGCTTGAAAAAGACATCAATCTTCAGATTGCTCATAAACTCAATGAAATTCTGATGTCTATGGGCGTAGAAACAGTTATGATTCGTACGGAAGATATTTCTGTTCATGATGACTATGCCGAAACAATCAGAGAAAAAAAGGTTTCAGATATTAAAAACAGATTATCAATTCTTAATAATACTGATAATGCGGTTTTTGTCAGTATTCATCAGAATCATTTTTCGCTTGAAAAATATAGCGGTACACAGGTTTTCTATTCAAAAAACAACCCTGATTCACAAGTTCTTGCAGATTGCATCAGACATTCGGTTATTACAGGTTTACAACCCGAGAATTCCCGTGAAATTAAAGCAAGTGATAAGAATATTTATCTTTTATATCATGCTGAAAATCCTGCGGTTATGGTCGAATGCGGATTCTTGTCTAATACAGAAGAAACAAAAAAACTGAAAGATGAGAATTATCAACGAAAACTTGCGTTATTTATCGCTCTCGGTATTATGGACTATATAAATAAAACGGAGGCTGTTTAAAATGGCATCAAAAATCAAATCATTATATATATGCAACGAATGCGGTCACGAAAGTGCAAAATGGTACGGTTGCTGTCCGGGATGCGGTGAATGGAACACAATGGAAGAAGAAATCCGAACGTCTAATCAGCAAAAATCTTCCAAAACAACAAAAACTCTTTTGGCTCAGACTATCAATGAAATTGACGCTGATGATGAAATCCGTTTTAAAACAGGCATGGCTGAGCTCGACCGTGTTCTCGGCGGAGGAATTGTAAAAGGTTCACTTGTTCTTTTGAGCGGTGACCCCGGCATCGGTAAATCAACAATTCTTCTTCAGATTTGTGAGTTTCTTGGCAAAAATCTTCGAATTTTATATGTTTCGGGAGAAGAGTCTGCAAGACAAATAAAACTTCGCGCAAATCGTCTCGGAGTTTCAACGGATAATCTTCTTATAATGTGTCAGACAGACGTTGAACGTATTGTTGAATATATTAAATCTGAGAAACCCGATCTTGTTATTGTTGACTCTATTCAGACAATGAACGTTTCTGAAATAAGTTCATCACCCGGCAGCGTTACTCAGGTAAGAGAATCAACAAATCTGTTTATGCATTGTGCAAAAGGTCTCGGTATACCGACCATACTTGTTGGTCACGTCAATAAAGACGGAAATATTGCAGGTCCGAAAGTTCTGGAACATATAGTTGACTGCGTTTTATATTTTGAAGGAGAAAGACATCTTTCATACAGAATTCTCAGAGCCGTAAAGAACAGATACGGTTCTACAAACGAAATCGGCGTTTTTGAGATGCTTGATAAGGGTCTTGTTGAGGTTATTAATCCTTCTTTGATGCTTATTTCAGGTAAACCTAAGAACACGGCGGGAACGTGTATTGCATGCGTTATGGAAGGCAGCAGGCCCATTCTTGCGGAAGTTCAAGGACTTGTTTCAACGTCAAACTACGGTAATGCAAGAAGAATGTCAACAGGATTTGATTATAACAGAATGTCAATGCTTCTTGCTGTACTTGAAAAACGTTCGGGATACTTTTTCAGCAATTGTGATGCTTATATTAACATTGTAGGTGGTCTTCGACTTGATGAGCCTGCAACAGATCTTTCTGTTGCTCTTGCTCTTATTTCGAGCCTTAAAGATGTTCCTGTCAGAGATGATACTCTTGCAATTGGAGAAATCGGTCTTGGTGGTGAACTCAGAGCCGTTTCGTTTTGTGAACAAAGAGTCAAAGAAGCTGAAAGGCTCGGTTTTGCCAGATGTATTATTCCGAAACATAATCTCAAAACTCTATCTAAAGGTTTCAAGGGAGATATTGAAATTGTAGGCGCAAGCAACGTAAACGAAGCATTTAATGCATCTGTATATTGATATGATGTTTATTAAAAAACCCAACCTACCCCAAAACAAAGTGAAAACAGTTGCAATCAGTAATTCAGCAGGGGAGTCGATAAAAAAACTGAATCAAATCGGAATTGAAACAGTAGTAATTCTCGACAGTTTGAATCTTCCTGAACCGGTTAAATCACATGCTGATTTACAGTTGTTACATATGGGAAATAATGTCATTTTTTGCCAAGACGAACATTTGTTTTTGGGGGAGTTGAAAGAAAAATTTTTATTTCATAAAATTATTGAAAAACCGGGAATGCTTTATCCAAATGATGTAAAACTCAATTGCACTATAATTGATAATAAAATTATATGTAATGAAAAGACAATTTCAAAAGATATTCTCGAATTTGCATACAAAAATGAATATGTTGTAATAAATGTTAAACAAGGATACACAAAATGTTCAATCTGCGTTCTTGATGAAAATTCAATTATCACTGATGATGAATCCATCTTTACAGCCGCAGGAAATTTTTTGAATGATGTAGAGTTCATTTCAAAAGGCTCCATCGTCTTAAAAGGATATAATTATGGATTTATCGGTGGATGTTGCGGAAAGATTGATAAGAATAAAATAGCATTCAACGGTAGAATTGACAGTCATAAAGACTGCAACAAAATAATTGATATATTGCACAGAAAAAACATTGATGGCATAGAACTCTGCAATAATCCACTTACAGACATTGGCGGAATATTGCCTTTAACAGAATACTAATTAATACTTTTATTCTATTCTCCCCTAACTTATACAAAACTTTTATTTTGTATAATTGTGTTGATTTTTCTTACAGGGTATGTTATAATTAAATTATAGCATACCCTTTCTGTTTTGGAGGATTTAATTATGAGACAAGAAGAATTAGTAACACTTCCCAATCTTGTTCAACTTTATTTAAATTATCTTTCCGGTTTCAAAGGCAAATCACAGCTGACTGTTCTTGAATACGCATCTGACTTGAGATTATTTTTCAGATTTATTGCAAGAAACAGAAACCTTTGTGATAAGTCAGTTCCTTTTGATGAAATTAATATTTCTCTTATGGATGATAGTACAGTTTGCAGTGTTACTCTCGATGAAGCATATCGTTTCCTCGCCTACTGCCGCAATGAACGAGGAAACGATAATAATGCAAGAGCACGAAAGGTTGTTTCAATTAAAAGATTTTATCATTATCTTGAAGTAAACAATAAAATTGATGTTAACAGAATTGCATTTCTTGAATCTCCTCAGATTAAAAAATCACTTCCAAAATATCTTACTCTCAAAGAAAGCATTAAAATCCTTAATAATGTTGATGGCAAAAACAAAGAAAGAGATTATTGTATTTTGACATTGTTTTTAAACTGCGGTTTGCGTTTGTCTGAATTGGTCGGAATAAACATTTCTCATATTAAAGATAATTCTACTCTTGTTGTACTTGGTAAAGGAAATAAAGAAAGAACAGTTTATCTTAACAAGGCTTGTATCAGTTCAATTGAGTCATATATGTCTGTCAGACCTAAAGATGGAGTTATAGACCGTGATGCACTATTCTTAAGTAATCAAAAGAAAAGAATAAGCCGAATTACTGTTCAGAAAATGGTTGAATCAAATCTTGAAAAGAATGGATTATCCGGAAGAGGTCTTTCGACCCATAAATTACGCCATACCGCTGCAACGCTTATGTATCAGCATGGCGGTGTTGACCCGTTACAGCTTAAAGAAATTCTCGGCCATGAAAATCTTTCTACCACTGAAATATATACACATATTCATGATGAACAGCTTAAGGATGCGATTGAATCCAATCCTCTTAATAATCATTCAGAACTCAAAAAACCTTAAAAAAACTGAATTAAACAATGCATCAATCAACGAAGAGATTAAACTAATACAAATGAAAACAGATTGTTTCATAATATAAAATCTTGTTTCGCTTTTTTCAAACTGACCTTTACCCGATATTGATTTTAAATATGCATTCTTTGAGTATTCACAGCTTGAATTACATGATGAAATGAGAGAAAAAGTTGATACTGTAGCTCCCGGAAATACGGTTAAAACGCAATAACCGAACCCTGTTAATCCGTACTTTAAATAAAGATAACCGCATACAGCTCCGACTCCGAGACCTTTTAAAAAAGGAATCAATAATATAAACGGATAACCTATTAATGAAAAGGCAAAAAAAACATTTACTGCAATAAAAATACCGCTTGAAATAACAGAATTAACAAATATTTCCGTCATTCCCTGCCCTGATTTCAACAGTATTCCGTTATTGAAGTAATCTGTTATTTTTTCTGTAACTTCATTGTCTTTATTAAGAATAACTGCTCCTGCAATTATTCCTGTCAGGAAAATAAGAGACAGAATCAACATTCTTGAATTTTCAAATATTTTTTTAAACGATTTACCGTTATAAACTTTATAGTTAAATTTAGACTTGTTCATTTTTACCCTCCATGTGCTTTTTGTAAAATTATATGAGCAAGTCCATAATTTATGACATAAAAAAGACGACTGAAATATCAGCCGTCTTAATTTTATACTTTTTCAACTTTTGCAAAATTTGCCATAATCTTCTTTGTACCTGAATTGGTAAATGCAATTTCAAGAAGAGTATCATTACCCATAGGCTTTGCGCTGAGTATAACACCCTCACCGTAAGCCTTATGTCTTACGGTGTCACCAATATTGAATACAATGGTATTCTTTACTGGTGCAGAATGTGTAGGTGAAGAGGTGAATCCTCTTGATGTAGCTTGCTGTTTTGTACCGATTGATGTTTTATTATCTGATGCAAAAGTTTTAATAGTTTCACCGGTAATTTCAAGAAGCGAATCGGGAATTTCACGAATAAAACGCGAAGGCTGATTGAATCTTGTCTGTCCAAAGAGCATTCGTTGTTTTGCTCGGGTAATGTAAAGCATTTTTTTAGCTCTTGTTACCGCAACATAAGCAAGTCTGCGTTCTTCTTCAATTTCATCTTCACCGATCATTGAAGACATATCCGACGGGAATATTGATTCTTCCATACCAACAAGATATACAACGGGAAATTCAAGCCCTTTTGCTGCATGGATTGTCATCATAACAACTGAATCAGCGTCGGCATTATAATTATCAATATCTGTCATAAGTGCAACTTCTTGCAAGAAATCGTTAAGAGTAGGTTCGTCATTTTCTCTTGTGAAACGTAAAAGGTTGTTCGACAGTTCTTCAAGGTTTGCAAGTCTGTCTTCTTTTGTTTCGGGATCAAGTGAAAGAGAAGCGATATAACCTGATTCGTTAATTATTTTTTTGAATAATTCGGATAATTCAAGCGAGTCAACGGCTTCAATAAACTCTTCCATCATTTTACCGAATTCAACCATCTTCTTTGCACTTCTGCTGAGTTTCGGAAATTGGTCAGCTGATTTAATAACTTCGAAAAGACTAATGCCAAGACCTTCTGCAATTTCAAGGGCATTTGAAACCGATGAATCCCCTATTCCCCTTTTAGGAACATTGATGATTCTCTGAAGTCTGACTGTGTCATTCGGGTTTGCAATAACACTGAGATAAGCAAGAGCATCCTTGATTTCTTTACGGTCATAGAATTTGTGACCGCCAATAAGACGGTAAGGAATACCCATTCTGACAAACGCCTGTTCAATAAGGTTCGACTGTGAGTTCATTCTGTAAAGAACAGCAAAATCGCTGTATTTACATCCTTTTCTTATTCCATCGAAAACTTTATCGGCAACAAAAACGCCCTCATCCCTGTCTGAATAAGCAGTATGGTAATTAATTAAATCTCCTTTACCGTTGTCTGTCCAGAGATTTTTCCCTTTTCTGTTTTCGTTATGAGCAATAATTTTGTTTGCAGCATCAAGAATATTCTGGGTTGAACGGTAATTTTGTTCAAGTCTTATTACTTTTGCATTTGAATACTGATGTTCAAAGCTCAGAATATTTTCAATTGTTGCGCCTCTGAATTTATAGATACTCTGATCATCATCACCTACAACACAGATATTTTTATATCCGCCTGCAAGCAGTGATGTCAGAAGATACTGTGCGTGGTTGGTATCCTGATATTCATCAACCATGATATATTTAAACTTATGCTGATAATATTCGAGCACTTCAGGATTATTCTGAAGCAAACGAACTGTATTGACGATAATATCATCAAAATCCATAGCATCGGCATCTTTAAGACGTTTCTGATACATTTCATAAACAGAGCCGATGTTTCTCTTTCTGAAATCAACATAATTTTCTTTTATGTATTCTGAAGGAGAAATAAGCATATCTTTTGCTCTGCTTATTGCAGACAAAACGCTTTTTGGAGTGATGATGTTTTCACTTAATCCGAGCTGTTTGATACAGTCTTTAATAACACGCTTGCTGTCATCGGTATCATAAATTGTAAAATTGGATGAATATCCGATATAGTCTGCATTTCTTCTGAGAATGCGGACACAGCTTGAATGAAATGTACTTGCCCAGATATCAAGAGCTTGTTCACCGAGCATTCTTTCAAGACGTTCTTTAAGTTCACCTGCCGCTTTGTTTGTGAAAGTAATTGCAAGAATTTCCCAAGGTTTGGCAGCATCAACCTGAAGAAGATGCTGAATATCAAAAACATCTTCAACAATTCCGTCAGCTACAGCACGCATGAGTGCAAGCTCGCTCTCGTTGGGTTCATAGATGCACTTTTCACTGTAATAAGCCTTACCGTATTTAATAATATTGGCTATTCGGTTAACAAGAACGGTTGTTTTACCGCTTCCTGCTCCTGCAAGCACCAAAAGCGGTCCCTCTGTTGAGAGAACCGCTTTCTTTTGCATATCATTGAGATTATTAAAATCTCTTTCAATTATCTTTTTGCGGAGGTTAAAAAATTCATTAGAAATCATTTGTTACCTCAGATTGAAATTTCATGAGCAATTTTATAAAGCTCATGATTAACTGTACGTTCCATGCTGAGAGCTTCATAAATATCATAATCAATAATATGATCGTCTTTCTGAACAACAACTCTGTTGCCGATTCCTTCCATAAGAAGCTGAACAGCTTTATAACCCATCTGGCTGGCAACAACTCTGTCGCGAACTGTGGGTGATCCACCTCTCTGAACATGACCGAGAATAACAGCTCTTGATTCAACGCCGCATTCTTTTTCGATCTTTCTTGCAAGTTCTTCAACACCGCCGATACCTTCGGCAACCATAACGATGAAATGTTTTTTATCTGTTTTCTGAGTTCTTCTTATTCTTTCGATAACATGTTTTTCGATATCGGACTGAATTTCAGGAATAACAATAGCTGTTGCGCCAACTGCAATACCTGCATTAAGAGTAAGGTCACCGCATCTGTTACCCATAACTTCAACAACAATGCATCTGCTGTGAGATTCAACTGTATCTCTTACTCTGTCAACCATTTGCATAACGGTGTTAAGACAAGTATCGTAACCGATTGTATAATCAGATGAAACAATATCGTTATCGATTGTTCCGGGAACACCGATACAGGGAATTCCTCTGAGTGAAAGGTCACGAGCGCCTCTGAATGAACCGTCACCGCCGATGACAACGATGCCTTCAATACCAAATTTCTTGCAGGTATCGATAGCCTGCTGCATACCGGCTTCTTCTCTGAAGGCTTTGCATCTTGCTGAATAAAGCATTGTACCGCCTCTGTGGATAATATCAGAAACGCTTCTGATATTAAGTTCACGGAGATCGCCTTCGATAAGACCCTGATAGCCTCTGTTGATTCCGTATACTTTAATTCCGTTTTCACATGCGGTTCTGACAACTGCACGGACTGCAGCATTCATACCGGGGGCATCTCCGCCGCTTGTTAAAACGCCGATTGTCTTCATAATAATTACTCTCCTTGAAAAATGTTCAAGCTATATAATACACTTTAAATTACATAATGTCAATGAAATAAACATTATTTGCTAAATTTTTTAAGCACTAATATTGTATTTCCCGATTTATTTGTTATAAATTACATTTGAATCTCCAAGAATTTTGCGAAGCTCTCTGAGAAGAACATTATTAACATCGATTCCCTGCATTATAGGGTTTCTCTTATATTCGTTCTTATCATTAAAATAAAAATAAAGAGTAGTGTTTCCGTCAAAAATAGTCAGAAGCTTCTTACAATAATCAATCTGTGGAGAATCAGATGTATCAAACCGAAGAAACAAACCTTTTGCTTTCTTTCTTTCAGTATTGACAGGTTTTATATCTGTTAACGAACTTTCGGAAGGACACATTTCAACAGCTTCACATATTATTTTTGTATCTTCGTCTTCGCGCATACTGATTCTGCCGTGGATAAGCAGAATGTTACCTTCGAAAAAGATTGAAGGTTTCTCCATAAGTTTTTTGGGAAAAACAATTGATTCAATAGAACCGGTTGTATCTTCGAGTGTCAGAAATGCCATTGTAGAATCATTCTTTGTAATTTTTTTCTTTACTGAACTGACAAGACAAAGTATAAGAACTCTGTCATTATCCTTATATTTAGTTGTTTCGGAGTCAAGAATATCACTTATTACGGCACATTTTAATTTTTCGGAAATATTTCTGTATTTTGTCATCGGATGACCTGAAAGATACATTCCGGAAACTTCCTTTTCATATTTAAGAAGCTGTTCGGGAGTGAATTCATCGGAATCGGGGTAAATAAATGAAGCGGAAGGAATATAATCTTCTTCATCAAATGATGATGCAAGATCACCGAAACCTATTTGTCCCTCAACATTTCTTCTTTTTGAAGATTCGAGATCTTCAAGAATTGTATCAATTGAATTCATCATTTGTCTGCGATTTGCGCCGAGATTGTCAAATGCACCGCACTTAATTAGATTTTCAAGTGTTCTTCTGTTGAAATCCTTACCATGCATTCTACGGCAAAAATCGTAGAAATCATAGAAATCACCGTTTGCATTTCTTTCATCAATCATTCTTTTAATGAATCCTCTGCCAAGACCTTTTATAGCAAGGAGACTGAAATGAATGTTACGGCCTGAAACGGCAAATTCATCCGAGCTTTCATTAATATGAGGCGGTAGAATTTTTATACCGAGTTTTGAGCATTCATTAATGTATTGAACAACCTTACCTGTGTTATCAAGAAAGCTTGTAAGCAGGGCTGCAAAAAATTCGCAGGGATAATGGCATTTAAGCCACGCTGTCTGATAAGCAACATAGGCATAAGCGGCAGCATGAGCTTTGTTGAAAGCATAAGAAGCAAACGAAATCATTTCATCAAAAATTTCATTAGCGGCTTTTGTGTCAATGCCTCTTTTAATAGAACCTTCAACAAAAGAATCTCTTTCTTTGAGCATGACATCATGTTTTTTCTTCGCCATTGCACGACGAACTATATCAGCTCTTCCATAGGAATATCCGGCAAGTTCTCTGCAAATTTGCATTACCTGCTCCTGATAAACCATACAGCCGTAGGTAACATCAAGAATACTTTTTAATTCAGGAGTTTTGTATTTGATTTTATTTGGATGGTGTCTGTTTTCAATGTACGTAGGAATTGAATCCATAGGACCAGGTCTGTAAAGGGAAATAACCGCTATTAAATCTTCAAGACTTTCAGGTTTAAGCTGTGAAAGAACGCTTCTCATTCCGGCGGATTCAAATTGAAATACACCTTCGGTTTGTGCTGCACACATCATTTCAAAGACCGCTTTGTCTTCAACATCAATATTTTCGATTCTGAAATCAGAAACAGATTTTCTTATCATATTTTCTGCTGATTTGATAACAGTAAGCGTTCTCAAACCGAGAAAGTCCATTTTTAACAGACCAAGTTCTTCAAGTGTTGTCATCGGGAACTGTGTAACAATTGCTTCATCATTTCTTGCAAGTGGAACATATGAAACAACAGGGTCATGAGTGATTACAACACCGGCGGCATGAGTTGAGGCGTGACGCGGCATTCCTTCAACTTTACGTGCCATATCAATCAGTTCTTTTGCTTCTTCGTCATTATCATAAAGAGCTTTGAAATCAACAGAACGTTTAAGTGCTCTGTCGATTGTAATATTGAGTTCATTCGGTACTTGTTTCGCTATATTATCAACGGTTGAGTACGGCATACCAAGAGCTCGTCCGACATCTCTTATTGCAGCTTTTGCCGCAAGAGTACCGAAGGTTACAATCTGGGCAACATGATCTGAACCGTATTTTTCAATAACATAATCAATGACCTCTCCCCTTCTTTCGAAGCAGAAGTCAATATCGAAGTCAGGCATACTGACTCTTTCGGGATTTAAAAAACGCTCAAAGAGCAGATTATATTTCATCGGGTCGATACCTGTTATGCCAATGCAATAAGCACATATACTTGCGGCACCCGAACCTCGTCCGGGGCCCACCGGTATGCCCATATCTTTTGCGTGTTTAATAAAGTCATGGACTATAAGATAATAGTCAACATAACCCATAGTGTTAATTACATCAAGTTCATAATTAAGTCTGTCAATATATTCTTTCGGAGGATTATTACCGTATCTTTTGATTAATCCTTTTTTACATAGAAGGGAAAACCATTCAAAATGGTCATAACCATCGGGAACTTCAAAATGCGGTAATTTAGTGTTACCGAATTCAAATGTAACATTACATCTTTCGGCAATTTTTGCAGTATTAAAAACAGCATCGGGACAATCTGTAAACGACTCAAGCATTTCTTCTTCAGATTTAAGATAGAATTCTTCTGTTCCGAATTCAAGCCCGGTATCTTCACCAACTGTATGGTTTGTCTGAATACAGATAAGAACTTGTTGCATTTTTGCATCTTGTTTATCGACATAATGAGCGTCATTTGTTGCAACAAGAGGAATATCAAGCTCTTTTGAAAGTTTTATCAGGTCGGGATTAATCATGAGCTGTTCATTTAACCCGTGATTCTGAATTTCAAGATAATAGTTATCTTCACCAAATGTGTTTTTATACCAGTTAGCAACAGATTTTGCTTCTTCAAAATCATTTCTCTGCAAAGCCCTTGAAACCTCACCCGCAAGACAACCGGAAAGTGCAATAAGACCTTCATGGTATTTCTCAAGAATATCTTTATCAACTCTCGGCTTGGTGTAAAAACCGTTAACCCAACCCTCAGAGACAAGTTTTAAAAGGTTTTTATATCCTTCGTTATTTTTGCAAAGAAGAACAAGGTGATATCTTTCATTGTCGATTCCGTGCACCTTATCAAATCTTGACCTCGGTGCAACATAAACTTCGCAACCGATAACAGGTTTGATATCCCTTTTTAACGCTGCTTTATAGAAATCAATTACTCCGTACATGACACCATGGTCTGTTATGGCAACAGAAGTCTGACCCATGCTTTTTATTTTATCAAGCATAGGTTCAATTCTGCATGCACCGTCAAGCAGACTGTATTCACTGTGGACATGTAAATGAGTAAATGACATTACGGCATCTCCGTTTTGATTTTTTCGGCAATTTTAACTATTCGGCTGAGTCTGTGATTAATTCCCGAACGTGAAATCGGTTCATCAAGCAATTTTTCAAGTTCACTTAAACTTGCTTCGGGATTGTCAAGCCGAAGATGTGCCAATTCCTGAAGATTATCGGGTAAAGCAGAAATACCCATATGTTTTTCAATCAGTTCAATAGCTTCAACCTGCAGATTTGCGGCATTGACAGTTTTGTTTATATTGGACATCTCAAAGTTCAGTCTGCGGTTAACTGTATTTTTGACATCCTTTTCTATCTTGATTCCCATAACATGAAGGGATGCTGATTGTGCACCGATAATCGCAAGAATGTCTTCTATACTCTCACTGTCTTTAAAATAAATGACATGATTGCCTTTGCGGACTATGTATTTTGGATTGAGCGAAAGCTCGTCCATGAATTTTATAAAATCCATGCAAAGACGTTTATAAGGAACAACAAATTCAAGGTGATATCCTCTTTCGGGGTCGGTAACCGTTCCGCAAGCAAGAAATGCGCCTCTCAGAAACGCACTGAGGCAGCATTCGTCCGAAATATTTGCTCGGTTAATACGAAGAGACGTTTCGGAAAGAGAGTGACCGAATTTTTCGAAAACTTTTGACTTATCAGAATCGGATTTAAGGTACGCTGTCATTTTTTTTGTTCCCGTATCGCTTATTATCGGTTCAGCTCCACAGTAATTTTTTAGATAAGATAAATATAATTCAAAAACGTCGTGATTTTCAGATGTGATTGAAAGATTGTATTTTGAAAAATGAGCAAAAAGCACAAGCCCGTAGACTTGTGCATGATAGCAACAGGAGGATATATTTTCTATTTTTGTTAATTCACTTTTAACATCTGCTGAAAAAGACAAAATCTATTCCTCCTGACAAATTATTTTAACTTCCGGTTCAATAAGAACACCTTTTTTATCCATTACTGTTTTCTGGCAATGTTTCATGAGATTTAAAACATCCTCACATGTTGCATTGTCTTTATTAATAACAAAACCTGCGTGTTTTTCACTGACTTGAGCACCGCCGACTGTGTAACCTTTAAGACCGCATTCATCAATAAGCGCTGCTGCAAAATAACCTTCGGGACGTTTAAAGGTACTTCCTGCGCTCGGATATTCAACAGGCTGTTTATCTTTTCGCTTGAACATAAGTTCATCCATCTTTGATTTAATATCATCGTAATTGCCTTTTTGAAGCTTAACGGTAAGAGATAAAATAAACAAATCACTGTCTGAATACGCACTGTGTCTGTATGAAAGTTCAAGCTCATCTGCGTTGAACATTCCCTTTGAGCCGTCAGGTAAAAGATGTTCGCATGATATAAGCACATCAACCATTTCACCGCCGTACGCACCCGCATTCATATATGCGGCACCGCCTGCGCTACCGGGGATTCCAAATGCAAATTCAAGTCCGGAAAGTGAATTTTCGAGTGCAAAGCGGCACAGTCTTGAAAGTGATGCACCGCTTTGGCATTTGATTGTATTTTCATCTATAAGATTGATTTTATCATATTTGCAAGTGTTAATAACAATTCCTCTGAAACCTGAATCAGAAATCAGCATGTTACTTCCTTTACCAATTATAAGTTTCGGAATTGATAATTCATTAACATTTTTGATTATTGAGGAAATCTTTTCTTCTGTATCGGGAAAAACCATTAAATCAGCTTTTCCGCCGATTTTGAAGCTTGTATAATTTTTCAGCACAGCATCCGTCAGATATTCACATCCGATATTTTTGCATAAAGTGATGATTTCATTATATGAACTCATGGTTTCCTCCAATAATTAATTATTCATCAAGAAGAGCTGCACCGAAAATGCCTGCATCGTTTCCAAGTTCTGCAGCAAGAATTTTTGTCTGGATTTTTGAATGAATTGAATATCTTTCGTTCTCGCAATTTTTTCTGATAGGATTAAGAATTGTATCGCCTTCATGGCTTACACCGCCACCGATACAAATAATTTCGGGCTGGAAAGTATTAATAATATTATTAACACCAACCGAAACATAATAAATATAATTATCGCAAACTTCCTTAGCAACTTCATCGCCAAGTCTCATTGCATCAAAAGCAGTTCTTCCGCTTGTATTGTCAATATTTCCGTTAACAAGCTGCCACATTTTGCTGTCTTTGTTTGCAAGCATAGCTTCCTTCGTCTGTGAAATAAGAGCTGTTGCAGATGCATACTGTTCCCAGCAGCCTTTTCTTCCGCAGTTGCACTGCTTACCGTTAACCATGATGACTGTATGACCCATTTCACCTGCACAATAGTTTACACCGTTAACTATTTTTCCGTTAACAATAATTCCGCTTCCTACGCCTGTACCAAGTGTGACTGCGACGAAGTTTCCTACGCCCTTACCAACACCTGCAATTGCCTCGCCGAGTGCGGCGCAGTTTGCGTCGTTATCAAGATAAACAGGTTTACCGAGTCTTTCTTCGAGCATTTCTTTTGCGGGAACCTGATTAAAATTAAGGTTATTTGCAAATTCAATGTAACCGTTTTCTTTGTTTACTGAACCGGGAGTACCAACACCGACAGATGATATTTCATCCATTGAGATTCCTGCATCTTTTACAGCCATATCAACGGCAACTTTAATATCATCAAAAATTTCAGCAGCAGGTCTGGGGCATTTTGTTTTTACTTTGCCTCTGCCGATAATTTTTAAGTCTTCTGTAACAACACCTACTGCTATGTTTGTTCCTCCGAGATCAACGCCTATTCTATACATAATTATTACCTCCAAATAATTTTATAAATAATTTTTAAAAATTGTGCCAGAATTCAAGTTCTTTTTTTGCAGGAATGATATCATCTGTCATTCCGAGACCGTGAAGAAGCTCCCTTGCAGCATTATAGCCCATTTTCTTCTGTCTGTTATTCATCGCCGCAGCTTCGATAATGATTGAAAGATTTCTTCCCGGTTTAACGGGAACAACACTGACCGGAACTTTTATGTCAAGAATCTCGGTGTATTCATTTTCAAGACCGAGTCTGTCATAAACTTTTTCGCTGTCCCAGGGTTCGAGCTGAATAACCATATCAACCTTTTCCGTAAGCTTAACTGCACCCATACCGAAAAGTCTTCTTGCATTAAGTACACCGACACCGCGAAGTTCAATAAAATGTCGGATATTATCAGGTGCAGAACCGACAAGAGTTTTGTTTGATACTCTGCGGATTTCAACAGCATCGTCGGCAATTAGTCTGTGTCCCCTTTTAATAAGTTCAAGAGCTGTTTCACTTTTACCGACACCGCTGTCACCGAGAATAAGTACGCCTTCACCGTAAACCTCCACAAGAACACCGTGACGAGTTATACGCTGTGCAAGTTCAACTCCTAGATAAGAAATTGTTGCCGACATACAACTTGATGTTGATTCATTTGTTCCAAGAACCGGAACTTCATACTTTTCGGCAAAACTCAGAAATCTTTTACCGCACTGAAGACCTCTTGTAACAACGATTGCCGCAGGTCTCTTTGAAAAAAATCTTTCAAGACAATCAAGGAATCCTTCTTTTGTAAGACTTCTAAAATACTCAAGTTCGGTAAGACCAATAAATTGTATTCTTGCAGGATCAAAGTAATCTTCAAATCCTGTTAAAATTAATCCCGGTCTGTTAACATCTTGTGAAGTGATATAAATATCAGCGATATCCTTGGGGGTATAAATAACCTGAAATGAAAGATCTTTAACAACCTTTTCAAGAGAAACCGTATATTTACTCATAGCTTACTCCTTATAATATGATATTGATATAATCCATATCAACCCATTATAATTGTATTATATAAGAAAACTTTGTATTTTCCAACCCTTTTTATAAAAAAATTTCAAAAAATAACGGACACTGTCGTGTCCGCTGTTAAATCAAAGTTGTTTTGCAATATTCTCGAATTTTGTTTTTGTTTCTTCAATCATCTGCATCTGTGCAGCTCCGGGATTATACCATCCTTTTTTCTGCATATCGCCGAAAACGGAAAATTGAATTGAATGCTCTTCGTTAAGAATCTTAAGCATATCATCCTGAAGCTTTTGATTAACGCATTCGTTTGAAAAAGAATTGTAAACATCCGTGATATGCTTTTGTGAGCTAAGGATATCATCCATAATTTCTCTGTCGGTTAAACTTGTATTTGTATTCATATAAAGACCTCCTTAATACAAATGACCCATTAAAGTGTCAAAATGCTGTTTATGCTGATTTGCAATTTGTTCGCAGGTTGTTTTAACCTGAGGGTCGGTTGCCATCTGTGCATATGCTTTGAATTTTTTAATAAGCATCTGTTCACAGTTAAGCTGGTCTTCAATTGCGGAAAGTTCTTTTGAAGTCAGATTTGCCATAATATCTCTCCTTATAAGTTTGTGATTATATTATCTGCAAATCGATAAATAATATACATATTAAAAGCAAAAAAGAGCTGCCCGAAAGCAGCTCTTATATTGCGTTAATCACTTAATAAAGAGAACAACAAGAGTTGAAACAAGTGAAAGAACAAAGAAAACGATAGCAAGAATCTTTGTAATTTTAACAAGTTTCTGTTCAATTGTCTTACCTTTGCTCTTGCCGAGGAATGTATCAGCACCGCCAGCGATAGCACCTGAAAGACCCTGCTGACGACCTTCCTGAAGAAGAACCATAGCAACAAGTGCAAGAGATGTGATGATAAGAACGATACCTAATACGATTTCGTACCATGCCATAGGTCATAAACCTCCAATTAATATTTTACTAAAGGATTTTAACACATTATCATTATAAATGCAAGCATTTTTTTTATTTTATTGGCAAAAAATACAATGAATTTCAAAATATATAACGGTTAATATAGTTTTGCAGAGAAAAACAAATTGCGTTTGCGTTTTCTCTGATTGACTGATATAAATTCAGTCATTGCCGTTCATTGTGGGGAAGCCCGACTCTGAACGGCTTTTGTTGTTTAAAAAGTGATTTGTTCTTCCTCATCCTCTGTACTGAGCAATGCTCCTGCAGCAGGAAGATTTTTGGCTTTGTATCTGTGAGGTTTAGCGAATTCCCCTTCTTTGTATTCACGTGCTGTCATGAGTCTATGACCTTTCTTAAGAGTAAGAACTCCGACACCGATTGTATCCTTGGTTGTTTTGGGAAGAATTACAGCAGTATTAATTAAAAGATGTCTGCCGGAGCTTGAAATAACAACAAGCTCTGTATCTTCTTGAAGCTGAAGAATTTCAGATAACGGTGATTTGTCAGAATATGCTTTTATAAGTTTTTTACGCTTTGTAACAGTCTGATAAGCTTTCATGTCTATTTTTGCTGTTTTGCCGTTTTCAAAGAAAAACATCATATATCCGCTGTAATCACCAGTCAAAGCCATGAAAACAGGAGCTTCACCGTCTTCCATTTCAAGCTTTGCAGGGATATAATCTCCAAGCACGCTTGCTTTTGAATCTTCAAATGCAGAAATGCTTGTTTTATAAACCTGACACTTGTTTGTAAAGAATAAAAGTTCCTTGGCGTTTGTTGTTTCAAAGGTCTGAGAAATTTCGTCGCCTTCCTTAAGTTTCTGAGCTCCGCTCATTCTTAATGAAAGAGGAGTTATTTTCTTGAAATAACCGTCTTTGGTAAAGAAAATATGAACGGGATAATCAGGAACTTCTTCTTCAACAGGAGAATCGTCAATTTCTGTTGAGTATACAATTTCTGTTTTTCTGGGTTTTGCATATTTTTTGATAACTTCCTTAAGTTCAAGAATAATTATCTGCTTGATTCTCTTGGGAGTATCAAGAATGTCGTTAAGATCTTTTATTGCAGTTTCAAGTTTTTCAATATCCTGAAGCCTTTTAAGAATATATTCTTTATTGAGGTGACGAAGTTTAATTTCTGCAACATATTCTGCCTGGATTTTATCAATTTTAAATCCAATCATAAGGTTAGGAACAACCTCGGATTCTTCTTCGGTATTTCTGATAATTTTAATAGCTTTATCGATATCGAGTAGAATCTTTTCAAGACCTCTGAGAAGATGAAGCCTGTCCGAAGCGCGTTTTAAATCAAAAGCAGTTCGTCTTCTTACACAGTCGCTTCTGAAATCAATCCATTCATTAAGAAGCTCTTTGACTCCGAGAACTCTCGGATTTCCTTTGATAAGAACATTGAAATTACATGAGAAAGTATCCTGGAGAGGAGTGGAATCATATAATTTCTTCATGAGTTTATCCGGATCAGTGCCCTTCTTTACATCAATAGCAATTTTGAGACCTCCGAGGTCGGTTTCATCTCTGATATCATTGATTTCTTTGATTGAACCGGTTTTAACCTTTTCAATAATCTTATCTATTATTGCTTCGCAGGTAGTTGTCGGAGGAATTTCTGTTATTTCAATACAGCTGTTTGATTTGTCGAAGACGTATCTCGCTCTGACTTTAAAGCCTCCCCTACCGGTGCGATAAATTTCTTCCATGTTATCTCTGTTATAAACCAGAAGACCGCCACCGGCAAAATCGGGAGCAAGAAGAGTTTCGGTTACATCATGTTTTGGATTTCTGATTAATTCAATTGTTGTTTTGCAAACTTCTTCAAGATTAAATGAACAAATAGAGCTTGCCATACCTGCGGCGATACCTGTGTTTGCATTGACAAGAACACTTGGGAAATTAACAGGAAGAAGAGCAGGCTCTTTCATTGTGTTATCGAAGTTATCAACCATATCAACGGTATTCTTATCGATATCAACAAAAAATTCTGTACATATTTTTTCGAGCTTTGCTTCTGTGTATCGAGAAGCCGCCCACATCATATCTCTTGAAAATGCCTTACCGAAGTTGCCCTTTGAATCTACATAAGGGTGAAGTAAAGCTTCATAACCCTTTGAAAGACGCACCATAGTGTCGTAAATGGCCGCATCACCGTGAGGGTTGAGCTGCATGACCTGACCGACTATTTTAGCGGATTTAGCCCTTGCACCAGTTAAAAGCCCCATTTTATACATCATATAAAGAATCTTTCTGTGTGAAGGTTTAAAACCGTCAATTTCAGGAATAGCTCGTGACATAATAACGCTCATTGCATATGGCATGAAATTAACCTCAAGAGCATCAACTATGCTTTGATTTGCAACGTCACCGGCACCAAAGATATGTGTTTTGTCGTCAAGATGTCTGAGTGATGAAGAAATATCTTTTTTACTTTTTTTAGCCATTATCAAAACTCCGTAATTATTTTATGAAACATCGGTCAAATCCATATAAAGATGACCGTTTTCGGCAATATAATCCTTTCTGCCGATAAGATTATCACCAAGGAGCAAATCGAATTTGTCTGCAGTTTCCTGAGCAAATGAAGGTTCAATTTTTATAAGTCTTCTTGTTGAAGGGTTCATGGTTGTAAGTGACATCATTTCGGGGTCGTTTTCACCAAGACCTTTTGAACGTTGGATTGAATATTTTTTATTACCGATTTCCGCAATTACATCGTTCTTTTCTTTTTCAGTGTATGCAAACCATGTTTCATCTCCGCAGTTAATTTCATAAAGAGGTGATTCTGCGATAAACACTTTGCCTTCGTTTATCAGAGTTGGCATGAGTCTGTAAATCATCGTAAGAATAAGCGTTCTGATATGGAATCCGTCTACATCGGCATCGGTACAGATGATAATTTTATTCCACTTGAGCATATCAAGATTAAAAGAAATCATATCTTTTCCCGATTTTTTCTTTGAAGGAACTTCAACACCGCATCCGATAACCTTGATCAGATCGGTGATAATATCACTTTTGAAAATACGGTCGTATTCAGATTTTAGACAGTTGAGAATTTTACCTCTGACAGGCATAATTGCCTGAAATTCAGCGTTTCTTGACTGCTTACAAGCGCCCAAAGCTGAATCACCCTCAACGATGAAAAGTTCACGGAGCTCAACATCTTTTGTTCTGCAGTCAACGAATTTCTGAATGCGGTTTGTAAGGTTACTGACATTTTGAATGAGTGACTCTTTCATGCCGAGTCTTGTTTTTTCTGCTTTGACACGGCTTCTCATATTAATCAGAACCTGATCAGCAATCTTTCCGGCTTCCAGAGGATTTTCAATGAAATAAACCTCAAGCTGATGCTTGATAAAATCAGTCATTGCATCTTGAATAAATTTGTTAGTTATAGCTTTTTTTGTCTGGTTAGCATATGATGTCTGAGTAGAAAAAGAAGAAATAACAAGCACAAGACAATCCTCAATATCCTGGAAAGTAATTTTACTGTCGCTCTTCTGATATTTGTTGTTCTGTTTGAGATAAGAATCTATCTGTGCAACAAAGCCAAGTCTTGTTGCCTTGTCGGGTGAACCGCCGTTTTCAAGAAAACTTGAGTTGTGATAGAATTCTTTAAGCTGGAATTTGTTTGAAAATGTAAGAGAAATATTCATTTTAAGTTTGTAGTCAGGCAAATCTTCCCTGTCTCTGCCGACTGCATCACCCTGCCATGTCTGAACACTTGTCAATGCATCCGAACCGACGCATTCCTTTACATAGTCTTCAATTCCGTTTTCATAAAGATATTCATAAGTTTCAAAACCTTTACCAACCTGATTTTTAAGAATAAACTTAACGCCGGCGTTAACAACTGCCTGTTTTTTGAGGGTATCCTGAAAATATTCAAGAGGAATATCAATGTCAGTAAATACTTCAAGGTCAGGAAGCCACTTAATTCTTGTGCCAGTGTCTTTTTTATTATATTCTTCCTTAACCATATCGCCGACTATAAAACCTTTTTTGAAGTTAAGTGTATATCTATAGCCGCCGTTATGAATTTCTGCTTCCATATAATCGGAAGCAAACTGTGTTGAACAAAGACCAAGACCGTTCAGACCGAGTGAATATTCATAGCTTCCGTTATTATTAGTGTCATATTTACTGCCTGCATACATTTCACAGAAAGCAAGTTCCCAGTTATAACGCTTTTCCTTATTATTATAGTCAACGGGCAAGCCTCTTCCGAAGTCCTGAACTTCAATAGAATGATCTGAGTATCTTGTTACAATAATCTTGTTGCCGTAGCCTTCTCTGGCTTCGTCAATTGAGTTTGAAATAATTTCAAAGGCTGCGTGTTGACATCCTTCAAGACTGTCTGAACCAAAAATAACCGCAGGTCTTTTTCTGACCTTGTCGGGACCCTTTAACAGAGTCATACTTTCGTTATTATATTCGGGTTTTTTAGCCATACGGTCATTCCTCTCAAAATTCGCAAATTTTACCAATATCATTATACCACATATTGAAGCAATGTCAAGAATTCATACAAGTTATTGATTGTAAAATACAAATTTATTCAACAATAAATAACAAAAACCAAGCTATTTTTAGCTTGGTTTTAAAGATTAAAATACAACTGACTTTTTCTTTCCGTTTTTATTAACAGGATGTTCTTTAATTCTGACAATATAATCAAAATTTATAACCTCTTCACCGTCACGTGTTCTAATGCAAAGCCAATTATCATTAACAGAAATAACATTACATTCTATAGCCGATAAACTGCTGCTTGAAGTATAAACAATGCAGTCTTTTCCGATATATTTCTGAAAAATATCGTTCATATTAATACAACCTCTTTTTTTATGCTTTTTAATTATTCTTCTTATATTGGATTTTTTATCTTCTCTTAATATAAAGAATAATATTATAAAAATAAATATTACGGGAATGTATGAACTCAAAGTATAACACCGCTCTTTCTTTCCATGCGGAGATACGAACCTGCAGGAATCTCAACGGGACAGTCAATTGAAAATTTCATCATAGGATGAGGTGCATTTTCAACCGTTTCTCCTTCACTGTTTCTGAGATTTTTTACAGTAATCTTGATTGGTTCTTTACCTTTTATCATAACTTCAAGTTCGTCACCTTCAAAGAAACGGTTGCGTTGTGATGCATAAAGAACTCCGTCTTTCCAATCCTCGGCAATTGCGGCAACATCCCACTCGCGGACATATCCTCCGTTATAGAATATCTGAGCATCATCCATGGGTGTTGAGAAATAGAAACCTGTGCAATACTGACGATTACTTGCTTTTCTTACTTCATCAATAATCCACTGTTCGGGATTCCATTCCTCTGCAAAACCTGATTTTTCATAACTGTCGAGAGCACATCTGTAAGCGTTTACAGAAACAGCTGTGTAATAGGCAGATTTCGCTCTGCCTTCGATTTTAAAACTGTTAATACCGGCTTTTACAAGTTCGGGTATATGCTCAATTAGACACATATCACGGGAATTCATTATGTATGTTCCCGTATTATCCTGTTCTACAGGATAATATTCTCCGGGACGTTTTTCTTCAACAAGAGAATAACGCCAACGGCAAGGTTGAGCACAGTCTCCCCTGTTTGAATCCCTGCCTGTCATATAGTTGGAAAGTAAGCACCTTCCCGAAAAAGAAACGCACATTGCACCGTGGACAAAACATTCTATTTCAAGATCAGACGGTGTGTTCTTTCTCAATTCAATAATTTCATCAAGCGATAATTCTCTTGCCGTAACAATTCGTTTTGCTCCCATTTCGTAAAATACATTTGCAGAAGCATAATTTGTTATACCCGCTTGAGTTGAAATATGAATTTCAACCTCCGGAGCATATTTTTTAGCCATTTTCATAACACCGATATCAGTTATAATAAACGCATCTACTCCGCATTCTGCAGCATATTTCAGAAAATCAGGTAATAACGAAAGCTCATTATTTCTGGGAACGGTATTGCATGTCAGATAAACTTTAACACCTTTTGAGTGTGCATAATCACAGGCTATTTTTAAATTATCTCCTCCGAAACTTGCGGCAGCAGTTCTCATTCCGAAACAATCAGAACCGAGATAAACGGCATCGGCACCATATTCGACAGCTGCTTCAAGGCGCTCGAAATCTCCTGCAGGCGCAAGTAATTCGGGTTTTGAAATTTTAATCATAAAACAGTTTACTCCTAACGGTTGTTAGCTCTTAAAACTTCTATACCGTTTCTGTCATGTTCAGTCTGAGTTTTTGCCATATAAATTTCACCGTATTTATCATGACGGAAATAATAATAATTGGTATCTTCGGGGAAAAGAGCTGCATTTATAGCATCATCGCCGGGGTTACATATAGGTCCGGGAGGAAGCCCTTGGCTTATATATGTGTCATAATAATTCTGATAAAAAGCAGCTTTATCGGGAGTTACATTGGGCTTAACATAGTTTGTAATATAATTTTTTGTTGAATCGCATCCGAGAAGAGGCCATGAAACAGAATGATTAAGTCTGTTGTGAAGTACAGATGAGATAAGTCCCATCTGAGTTTTATTGGCAGCTTCGCGCTGAATTATTGATGCAATGATAATAATTTCATCACGTGTCATTCCGAGTTTTTCGCGCTGTGCCTCGTATTCATCGGTCCATTTTGTCTTGGATGCATCAAGAAATCTTCTGATAACGCTGTTTGCATTGCTTTCTTCATAGAACTCATAGGTATCGGGATAAAGATAGCCTTCGAGAGTGAATGTTCTGTTTTGAACCTGACCGATTTCTTTGATAAAGCTGTAATCAAATTCTGCGCCGCTTACAGAAGCAAGAAGCTCTTTTTTACTGCATACACCAAACTCATCTATTTTGTCAAAAATCTGATAAATTGTCCAGCCTTCTGGGAAAACAAGAGTTACTGTATCAACAGTCTGAGCAATTTGCTGGAATTCGGTAAGATAACCTTCAAGTCCGAGATTTTTTTCAACATAATAAATATCACCAAAATAAACTGGAGGAGAAGGCTTCTTGGTTTTATTAATATTTTTTACATAATCGAATGCTTTATAAAAAAGTTTACAAAATGCTTTCTGCTTAACAAGGTCATTATCACCGAGAATATCAATAATTTCATCGGTTGTTGCATCGTTGGGAATATTAACCTGAACCTTTTCATCGCTTCTGCCGAATGCAAGAATATCATTTATGCATGAAATAGCAAATGCGGAAAGTGCAGTTGAAAAAATTACAATAACAACGAAAAAAACTGCAGTTACAGTACTTGAGGCACGACGGCTTTTCATTTTTTTTGACGGCTGAGATTTTCTTTGAACGGGAGTTGCTTGCGGTACAGGTTTGGCAGGCTTCCTGTTTGAAAAATATATCTCGCCGTTATACCTCGGCTGCTGATCGTCAAAACTGTCCAGGGAAGTTTCATTGTCATCAATGTGAACCTCAAACTTCTTTTTTACAGGCATGACGGGAGGAGGCATCAGATTATCAAGATCAGAAGGATTCAAAAATCCGTCATCCTCAATATTGACTTTAAATTTGTTCTTATTTTCATTATCCATATGCAGAAACCTCCTTATTTTTATGGTTCCACAAGCGTGTTTCGGTTAAAACACAATCAATTTTAATATCATTTTCTTCAGTTGGAATACTATCTGATATACATCTCTGGTAACATAATCCGATTGAAGGAATTTTGTTTGCTGATAAAAATCTGTCATAATATCCGCCGCCGTAACCAAGCCTGTTACCGTTATTATCAAATGAAACAGCGGGCACTATACATAATGTCTTATCAAAATTTTCCGCTTTTTTTGAATTGTATATATCGACAGTCGGAATACCGAATTTGCCGTCAATAAGTTTATCGAGTGAATCAATATAATAAAAATCCATAGTTTTATCGTGGCAATACGGGACAGCAACATTTTTGTTATTATCAAGCAAACAATTTATCAAATCAAGTGTACCAACTTCATTTTTTACTGAAATATAAACCAAAAATGTGTCATAATCTTTAAAAAAATTTGAATTCATAAAAGAAACAATAATAGATTCATCAAATTTTCTTTTTTCATCTGCTGTTATATTACTACGGATTTTAATGAAAAAATCCCTTAAATCTTTTTTATTCATGAACACTGTAAAGTTTCTCTGAGCTTATCGGAAGTATCTCTGTCAGTCAATTCCGCAACAATTTCAAGTCCGAAATTAATTGCACTGCCCATTCCTTTTGCCGTAATAATTCCTTTTGAATTACATACGTAATCATTCGAAATTACTGCACCTTTAAGTTCATCTTCAAATCCGGGGAAGCAAATCGCTTCACGACCTTCAAGCAATCCTTTTCTTCCGAGAATCATCGGAGCAGCACAGATTGCACAAATTAATTTTTGGTTATTATAGCATGAATCAATAAAATTATTTACTGTTTCGGAGTCCATCAAATTTGTTGTACCGGGCATACCGCCGGGAAGAATTATACCTGAAACATTATCATTGTAAGAAATTTTATCTGCTGTTGTATCACAAACAACAGTGATATTATGAGAACCGGTTATAACTTCAGAATCAATACCGACGCTTACAATATCTATTCCGGCTCTTCTGATAACATCAAACGTTGCAATGGCTTCAACTTCTTCAAAACCGTTAGCAAAGAACATATAAAGCATATTGTATCCTCCTGATTAATCGAGTGTTAATGAAAGATAAGCATTGTCGATAATTAATATCAAATCTTTCGCTTCCTCACAAACAGGAAGAAGCATTCCGGATTTAACTGTTTTGATATTATCGCATATTAATCCGTAATAGAAAGGTAATTCACAATAAATCTTGTTTACACCATGCTTTAAAGCGATTATACTTGCCATTTTTTTAATATCACAGCTTGGTAAGGTCGTTTCCTTTACATACAAAAAATCATCAGAAATACTGTAAAGTAAATAACCGTTACAGTTAAAAGCGATATTGCCGCCGTAATATTTATGATGTTTAATTGCAAAATCAACAGCATTATTATCCCATTTGAAATAGTCGAAACTTTTGAATGAATTATCCCTTAATAATGAAAAATCAATATCTGTTTCATTGTTAATAATACTTGTATTATCAGTAATATCTGTTAACTCAAAGACAGCTTTTTTCTTTGAAAAAACAGGTTGATAACCGAATCTGGAATAATAATTGTATAAGGAATCTTCAGCAGGTTTGAGTGCAACAAAAAATTTTTGTCGATTAAAAGCAACATTTTTAGTGAACTCAAGCATTTCTGACATAATTCCCCTGCCTCTGTATTTTTTCATCGTACAGGCAGCGTAGAGATAATATGACGGATAATCTTTTCCTTTGATATGCATAAAGCCATCAATAAGAAATAAAACCGAAGCAACTTCACCGTTAGAATCATATACAACAGCATTGTCAGCTTTATAATGATTATCCAAAAAGAATCGTATATCTTTTTCGGAATCACCAAAAGCTTCTTTCCAGACCGAAACAATACCGTTTAAATCATTCGGAGTTGATAATCTGACCATATTTATATACCGATTGCTTTTGAAACAGCATTAAATACAGCATCGGAGATAAAATCAATAGGTAACGGTTCTCCGTCTTTGCTGCAATCAATTCTCAACCAACCAAGTTTACGGCAGGCATAATCGGCTGCTTCTCTGCAATTATTCAGATATTCAACATCTTTTTCATGAATATCTTTTTTTGATTCATCGCCTTTATATCTACCTGTCATAAGTTTCTGTGAAACTTCAATAGGCATGTCCAGATAAATAACCGCATCGGGTTTTGGAATCCCCATTTTGTTATATTCAAAATCTTCAAGCCAATTAAGATATGAATCCCAATCTGCTTTATCGGTTTTTGTAAGCTGATGATATGCGTTTGATGTTGTGTATCTGTCTGCAAGAAAAATCTCGCCGTTAAGATATTTTTCTTTCCAATAACAATTATAGCTTACATATCTGTCAACTGCGAAAAAAGCTGAAGCTGCATATGCATTGACGTCTCCGGGCTTTTTACCGAATCTGCCTGCAAGATACATTTTTACAAGTTCACATGCTGGGTCATCATAATTTGGAAGCTTGATAAAATTAATTTTAAGTCCGATATCGGCAAGTTTCTTTTTGAGTAATTCTTCCTGAGTCGATTTACCGCTGCCATCAAGACCTTCAATAACTATAAGTTTTCCTGCCATACTGCCTCCATTATAAGCTATAATTGTTAATATTATAACAATAAAATATATTTATTTCAAGTATAAATTAAAAAGACTCCCGGAATAATTATCCGGGAGAAAAGTTAAGCAATTTTTACATTATCAAACATATGAAAAACGTTAAACCAGAACTGTTCAATATGATAAATCATTGATATGTATCTGGAATGAATATGTCTCATATCATCATTACGGATTTCCTCGGAAAAAGAATAAAATTTTCCTATAAGTCTGTCAGCTTTTTGGTATGAGGGGTGTGCAAAACCAACTATCTGTGCTCTTGAACTGTCGACAGCTCTAAATTTTTCCATTACATATTGACAACCCTGATATTTCAGATTTGATGTATTACCGCCGATTGATTTAACGCCCATTTCATCACCGACAAATTGAAATCCGTCTTCAGTAACAATTTCAACATGATTGACATTATCTGTTCCGTCTACATCAACGTTGTAGAATACAATATCTCCTTTTACGGGTATATATCCGCTTTCAAAAGGATAATATTGATTTCGAACCTTGAACCATGTTCTCATGGAATTGCATGATGATCTTTGAGGAATGGCTGAATCTATAACACCCGCCTGAGAGGCACACCACGAAACAAAAATACAGCACCATGAGGATTCCGTTTCGTGTCCGTAATACCATGTTGTAAACTTATTGATATCGCCTTCGTAAAAACCGATTTCGTTTTTGGCAATTTCAACTATATTTTCTGCAACAGTTTTTCTGGTTTCTTCAGTCGCTTCCTTGGTATACTTCCCTGCAGTAGCATATGATGATACGGGAAAGACTGCAAAAATTGTTACAGCAAGTACTGCAGACAATATTCTGATAATTAAACTTCTTTTCATAATAACATCCTAACGATATTTTTATAGGATTATATCATATTTAATTAAGAATTTCTACAATTTCCGACAAAAAATATATTTGATTACAAAATAAACACTCCTCTTTACAGCTGTACTGCAAAGAGGAGTTAAATACATTAATTCAAAAATTGCACAATAAAAATTTGTTATCTGAGTGAGTCAATAAGAGCCAAATATTCTGTTACAAGATATGAACCGATGTGCTTACCGACAGATAATGTTTCGTCAGCAATTCCTTCACCGATGATATGTCCCATAAATGCAAAATTATTATCTGTAAGAACATAACCGATAGCATCGTTTGTAAGGCTTACAGCGTATGTTGTAACGCCTTCAACGGCTGTGGAAAGGTTATCATAAGGCCATTCTGTACCATCCCAGTTTGCACCGCCGGTGATATCGTCATCCCAGAAAACCTCCGGATAAAGCTCACCGGGGAAAAGTGCAAGTGCGATTCTGTTGCCAAATTCAAGATAGCCCATTTCGGTTGCCATGCAGTATTCTTTAACAATGAATCCGTCATAGAAAATCTTGTTGTTAACAAGTCCGATTTCGCATGCGAGTGTAAGAATGCTGTTTTCGGGTACAATAAAAAGCTCTCTGTGTTTTACATTTATAACAGGTGTAAGCTCTGTGGAGTAGTCAGCATCAACGATTTTTTCTCCAACAAGCTTTCCGAGAGTTCTGGCACTTGCGCCTTTTTCTTCATGTTCAGTCATGCCTGTTGTATCAACTTCTATGTCTCTTGAAACCTGTCCGACTGCACCGGGTATCATGATGAAATTACCGCCATCAGTGTTTTTTATGTATTCATCAGCATAGTAGATATAATCTGAACCGACAAGACCGTTGCTTGCACTGAAGGATGTGGCATGGCAGGTTATATCACTGATATAAGTTGATGAATTTCCGGAATCGGGAACAAATTTAAAGCTTGCTGTCTCGGGAAGATCTTCCTTAGAGATAAGATCTCGTTTATCCTTAAAATAATCGCTCATATCAATTGAGGAGAAGTAAAGCTTGCCTTCTTCCATATTTCCGATAGCTTCTTTTATTGCTTCAACAGATACGTTTATGAAGTGTTGTTTGAACATTTCTGCTGTTTCAAGACCTGCCAATGTTCCTTCAATTCCAAGTAAATTTAACCAGAATGATCCGAAAAGCTTCTTAAAGAATTCAGTGCTTACTCCTTGAGTGTCGAGTGCAGAGTGTGCATGAGTTGCACTGATATTGATACTCGCAACCTTGATGTTATGTATTTCACAGAACTCAAGGACAGACTTACGGATTGTGCGAATATCTGTTGATGTAACACCAAGAGCATCGATTGCTCCAAGAACAACTGCACCCTTACCGCTGTTATCGTCAATTACTGCAACTCGGATACACTGGTCATCATAAACACCCTGTGCATATTTATTGAGTAAATCTCTGCCGAGATTATATTTTTCGCTGTCAATATCATCGGGTACAATGCTCTTTTTTGAATATCCGAGTTTCCATACATTGTTCTCGCCTGCAGATGTCTGATATGTATCTCTGCCGGGCATGAAACCTATTTCCTCGGAATTGTATTCATCTAAACTTTTCCAGTCTTTGGGATTTACGTAAATTGCGCAAATTGACTTTACAAGACCTTCAACAATAACATTTAGCGTGTTATAAAGACCTTTCATTACGCTGTTTCCGGCTGATTCATCTTGTGTAACTGTGATGTTTTGTTCCTGAACAGCATAAGAGGCAACTGAGACTCCGGAAACTAAAAGTGCAATACAAAGCACAGCTGATATAATTCTTAAAACCTTTTTCTTCATTTTTTACCTCCGAAATTAAACGATAAATTGAGTGGTTGTTAAACTGATACCTAAAAGTTTTCTGAAGAAATAAACAATTCTCAACCAAAGGTTGGCTTCTGAATAGAAGTATTCACTATCAAAAATCTGTTTACCGTTAGAATCTTTGATAATATTTCCGTTCGAATCTACAACATAAGCTTTAATTACGACATTGCCTGTTGAAGATGAAGTAACTTTGCAGATTTTACCTGATACTGATGGTTCAATTGTTACTCCCTCTCCGTCAACTATCCATTTGATTTTTGCATCTGAAGGTAAATTATTTGAATTAATATAAAGGGTAATTGATTCACCGTAATTAATTGTCCTTGATTCCGGTTTGATGATTTCAATTTTTATATTGTTTGCATTATAGTCTGTAAACTTCGCTGTAAATGTCAAATCTTTCGCAGGCATCTTCAAAGGAATTGCGGGAGTCCAGCCTGTAAAGAAATAATCATCCTTTTCAGGATCTGCGGGAACGGTGATTTCGCTGCCGTATTCATATGTTTCGGTTGTTATGCTTTCGTCAACAATCCATTTTATCGTATATGAATTAACTTCGAATACTTCGGTAAGTGTTATATCTGAATCGGGTGCAGTTTCGGGAAACAAAGGTGCCCATCCGATAAATGTATGCCCTTCCTTGACAGGTGCTGTGTCTTCTTCAAAAATTATAAACTCAATTAAGTCTCTGATATCTGCCAAGGGTGAAGAATAAAAATCAGACCAATCAATCATATCTCTCGTACCGTTGATGGTGAGCGTGCCTGTTGTTTCATCAAAATTCCATATCAGATTTTCATCGGAAGAATCTTTTTTCAGATTGATAAAAGATGATCTGCACTCAGAATTAACTTGAATATTACTTAATGATACAGCGCTAAGTCCGCTTGAACCAAGTGTACCGACCGGAATATCAATACCAAAATACATATCGCTTCGTTCAGGTGTATAAATTAGTGCAGGATCAACAAAGAATTCACCGCACATATCTTCGGTAACATTATCCTTGACTTTGAGTTCAAATTCAACAAACCATTCTTCGTCGCTGATATAATTACATTGATATGTACCGAACCTGAATATAACATTAAAAATATGATATTTTCCGGCATATTCCTCAGGAATATATCCATCATAAATCATGGATTCATAACGAATATTGGATGAATCAAGTAAAGACATTGTTCCGGAAGCCATATTAATTGCCGAAGAGCTTGTTGCACTTGAGTTGAAAACGGGTGTGTATCTCTCAGAATACAAATAATTATGCTCAAAAAAGTCAGTGCTATAAAGTAAATATAATTGTCCGCTCGCAGTCGGATAGTTTGTGTTAATAAACAGTCTTGCTTTTACGGTTTCACCGGGTTCAGCAAATGTAGTTTCATTCCAATTACCCAGTTCATCGCAAGTATAGAATTTAATATCAAAAGTGAGCATGTTGTCCGATTCTTCTGCTCTTGCATTCAATCCGACAATATTACCGATTGACATCATTTCTAACCCCATAATTCCTGTAAGGAATACAGGAGTAATCATCATAATTGCAACAAGTAAAACAGATATAAATTTTTTAAAAACATTCTTCATACCTATGCCTCCAAATGTTATAACATTCCACTATTAAATATATCACTTTATTTTATAAATTTCAATAGTTTATTTAAAATAGAAAAAGCAACAGATTATACTACTGTTGCTTTTTCTAAAAGACATAGATTAATGAAAACTTTTAACCCAATTTATCAAAGAATCATGATAAACATTTTCTCGTACAGTACCCAACATATAATCGGTTACAGGACCGTTCTGTCTCATTTTTTCAAGAATTGCTTCCTGAAGTTCTTCAACAGACATATCTTCATACTTTTTATTGGAATAAATTATAGTTTTTACTGATTTATTGTCCGGTTCTGAATTTTGTTGTAATTCTGTTTTATTATTTTCAACATCGTTGGGTAAATTTAAATTTTCAAACGCAGGCATATTATTAACATATTCAAAGCTGTTACTGTAAAATTCTGCAGGAATCCAAATTTCTCCGGAGTTTGGTAATAAATGAATATTTATCCGTCCTCCGTCAACACTGATACGCTCTCCTGTCAGTGCACCGACATATTCATCTGAATTACCACATAAAAGATTCATATTAACAGTGTTATCACCATTGTTAACAGTTATAATAACAGATTTATCGTTAATTGTTCTTGCATAAGCAAAATATGTGTTATGAAGCTCCAATTCACGATAGTCACCGTAACACAGAATAGGTGTGTTCTGACGAATCTTGCCAAGTTCTGAAATTAGCTTCGTGCAGGGGTTTTTGTTAAGTTCATCTTTATAATCCTCGTAATTTAATGCCGGTCTCAAAGAATCATCTGAATAACGCTCTTTTTTTCCTTCAATGCCAAATTCAGAACCGTAATATATTGAAGGAACTCCCGGTAAGGTGTAGAGCATTACATGTACCGGCCAAAAATGAGTTTTATTTTTCAGCTTTGTATATATGCGTTCTACATCGTGATTATCAACAAAACTATAAAGCTTCAAACGTGTTCCAATCATTTCACTGACATACTTAATTGTATGGGCGATTTCAAAATAATTATGATCATTATGGGCTGAATATAATGCTTTATGAAGCATATAGTTTGTTACGGAATGGAGTGTACCTTCGTTTGTCCATCGAGAATAATCACCGTGAATAACTTCTCCCATAAGCCAAAAATCGGATTTAACATCATTTGCAACTTGACGAAGTGCTTTCATATATTCAAAATCCATTACATCAGCGGCGTCAAGTCGGATTCCGTCAACATCAAATTCACTTACCCAAAATCTGATAACGTCACAGATATACTCTCTTACAGAAGGATTATGTTGGTTTAATTTAGCGAGAAGATCATAACCGCCCCAATTTTCATAAGAAAAACCGTCATTAAAGGAGTTGTTACCGTAGAAATTCACATTACAATACCAGTCTTTATACATTGAATTTTCACGATTGTTTTTTATGTCCTGAAATGCAAAAAAGTCGCGTCCTGTATGATTGAACACACCGTCAAAAATTACTCTTATCCCCTGTTTATGGCATTCTGTTACGAATTTTTTTAAATCTTCATTTGTTCCGAGTCTGCAATCTAATTTTTTGTAATCTGTTGTTTCGTAACCATGTCCAACAGATTCAAAGAGAGGTCCGATATAAATTGCATTGCATCCTATCTCCTTGATATGATGAATCCATGGGAGTAATTTGTTAAGTCGGTGCACAGGCTCTCCGTATGAATTCTGTTTTGGTGCTCCTGTAAGACCTAAAGGATAAATATGATAAAATATAGCCTCATCATACCATGCCATATATTTTCCTCCTTAAAAATATTTCGAATATTACACTGTTAAAAAGAAATATTCTGTAATTGTTTCGGGCGATTCATTCATACCATTATTAATCCACCATTTAATTGTTTCTGTGAAAGTAGAAGTTATATGGTTAATCCAGAATATTTCAGGTAATTTATCGCTTTTTCTTTCTTCAAATAAATACTTCTGACATATAACAAGTTCGTCAAGATTGTGTTTGAAATATTGCCAGAACAAATCATTGTTTTTGCTAGATAATAATTCAAGAATATTGTTATCATTCTTCTTTAAATGCTGAATGAGATGTAAAAACACCGAATCGGGCGCGTCACAGTTGAAAATGTGTCTGTGATTAACTCTTTCACTATTAATCGAATCGAAAATGTGACAGAATAATTCTTCGCACATTTCTTTTAATAAATAATCCTTAGTTTCAAAATGCGAATAAAAAGTAGCTCTGCCTATATCTGCTCGTTCGATTATTTCTCCTACAGTAATTTTAGAATAATCTTTTATTGATAAAAGTTCAATGAAAGCTTTAAATATTGTATCCCTTGTTTTCCTTTGACGTCTGTCCATAATTACTCCGTATATTTTTAAGAATTTGTTCAGTACTGAACATCAGAACAATGCTGTATGTTGAATATAATTTTTAAAATTATTATAATTTTAATGAACATAATGTTCGGTTTCTGAAAATATTTTATAACAATAAATTCAAAGTGTCAACAGGAGAATAATATGAAAACTGAAAAAAACATCTATATAGCTTTTATTCTGAACTTAGCTTTTTCAATTTTTGAATTTTTCGGAGGATTGCTGACCGGTAGTGTTGCGATAGTTTCTGATGCATTACACGATTTAGGTGATGCGGCAGGAATAGGAATTACTTGTATTTTTGAAAAAATAAGCAAAAAACAACCTGATGATAAATACACCTATGGTTATACAAGGTATTCAGTTTTAGGAAGTATAATAACAACATTAATTCTTCTTACAGGTTCAATTTTAGTGATTTATAATGCAATATATAAACTGATTAATCCTTCTCAAATACATTATAACAGGATGATTGTTTTTGCTGTAATAGGTGTTTGTGTTAACTTTTTCGCGGCATATTTTACACACGGCGGAAAATCATTGAATCAGAAAGCTGTAAATCTTCATATGATAGAGGATGTGCTTGGTTGGGTTGTTGTTCTCATCGGCGCTATCGTTATGCGTTATACAGATTGGTCTTTTATTGACCCTGTATTATCTGTGGCTGTATCTGTTTTTATTTTCATAAATGCAGTCGGAAATCTAAAAGAAGCAATTGAAATAATTCTCGAAAAAACACCTCATGGAATTGATATAAAGAAATTAACTGCACATGTTTCAGAATTAGACGGCGTAATAGATTTACACCATATTCATATCTGGAGTCTTGACGGACAAAGGAATTATGCAACAATGCATGTGATTACAAATAAAGATTCTCATAAAATAAAAGAAACAATTCGAGATGAATTACTTAAGCATGGAATAAATCATTCTACACTGGAAATTGAAACAGAAGATGAGAACTGTTATTATAAAAAGTGTTATATAGATTCATGTTCTGATTTTAAACATCATAAGCATCACCATTAATAAAGCGGTGACAGGTTTAAATCTGTCACCGCCAATTTATTATTCATTTTAAAAAACTGATGATATCAGTGTTGTCATAAAATAATAAATATGATTGAAGAAAACTTTGTACCATACCATAGGATCACCTTCGCCGTTTATATCAAACGAAGTGAATTGTTCATAATCAGATGTCCAGTTAAAACCGGTAACAGGAACATTATAATAATTATTAACTTCTTCAGTAACCTTGGGAGAATTATAGCAATTGTAGAATTTCGAATAGTCAGGTGATATTCTGAAGAAATGACATTCCCCATATCTATAAGAATAATTAGAATCATATCCAACAACAAATTTATTACCTGAAGCATCTTCAAATGCACCCGTCAGTGTTACAGTGTGACCCATTGTTACAAGATAATCATCTTTATAGTATGTAAGTAAAACAGGAGAACCGTTTTTTAATGTTTCATATACATTTTTAAGGTTTTCGGAATAAAAAGCAGTTCCGGGTTGAGAAGCAACATTTTCACAAAGATAACTTGATGCAGCCTGTGATTGATAATAGTTAACCATACTAATTACTTCAGGTGTAAGCCTGACTTCACACAAATGGTCAGCATTGTTACCGGAAAGAAAATCAGCAACTCCGTGATACTGTAAGAAAACTGAAGCAGCCATACCGTAACATGAACCTGTAAATTTCCATGTCGGATATGTAGAAAGAACAGCTGCAGCTATCGGACCGGGAATCGGACCAAGTCCAAAGGTTTTAAAAAGATTTTTTAACATCATAATATAATGTTCGGCTGACATATAATAATCACCATCTGCAGGATCTGTATAGCCGATAGAACTGTTTCTGAATGAAAATGAATCTTCAGGTTCAATTATAAGTTTTGTCCAGACAGCATATAAATCATAAACTCCGTATTCTTTGATTATATCGTTTGGATAATAAACGATTTTACCATCGGGTTCCAAAGACCAACCCGAAAAAACATAACCAGAATTAATATAATGACAATCATTAATATAGGCTTCATTACAGTTTATAACATCGATAATATCATCATCTTCTGTGACGTTATTGTGATAACGAATAACTATTGAATTTTCAGGGGGTTCGTCAGATATTTTGTCGATTGAAAAACCATAATCATTGCCTACAGGTGATGTTTCTAAAACGATACGAAATCTGTTACCGGGAATATATATTGTATTTGATTCAAGATCTTTTTCACAGTAAGCTTCTTTACAGTACCATTCATCAAAAGAATAATAATATAAATAAATATAATCACTTTCATAATAATATTCATCTTCCTCTTCATTATAAACATAATTATAGTTTAAAGAGGTATCATCGGAAAAAGTAATATATAATCCTTCCGCTTCACTTGGATAGGTGTACTCCCATGTACAACGTAATTCATTCTGATAAGGATGTTCACTTTCCGGATATACATCACCTGAAACATTGATTATTTCTGATGACTCTGCATAAACTGATGATACCGATACACACGATACAACAATTATAACAGTAAGAATTAATGATAATAATTTTTTCATAAACAACTCTCCTTTTTGAATTGTTAACAGTTTGTTAATAACATTATAATATTAAAAAATAACTTGTCAATATCAGTTACCTATTGTTTTTTCAACAACCTCAACATCACCGTTTAAATAGTTATCGTTTTGATAATACACCTCTGAATTGATGTTTACAACGGCATTGGAAGGAACATGCAGAACAGTCTTTAAACCATTGGGAACAGTAAGATTAATAATATAATTATCGGAATTCTTTTCATAATCCAGAGTGACTAATCCTTTTATGCTCGGAACGGTACAGTTCAAATTATCAGACAGATTGTATTGAGGATCAATTTTTATCTTTTCATATCCAGCTTCAAGAGGAGTGATACCCGCAAAGTGCTTACTCATGATTACAAGAGAACCTCCGCTCCATGCGTGATTTTTAGTGCCTCGCCATGAGTCCCAGAATTCCCAGAGAGTAGAATAATCCTCACTCATCATATCCTTATACCTATCCTTGATTCTGTCTTTTGCAGCTTCATATTTATTCATTTTACAAAGAGCTTCAAGAACATAATACTCCATATACGGACTTGAATTTTTAATGGATATCAGTACATTTGTAATAGTGTCATACTGCTCTTTTTCTGCAAGTCCCGACAAAACTGCAAGTGCGTTTGCTCTGTCATCGGGTTTTCTTACATCATTGCTTTTGAAACCTTCTTCTGTCCAAAGAGTCTTGTAGCCCTTTGAAATTGTATTTTTTCTTTCGGATATAAATGATATGTCATTGTCTTTATTTAAAATTTCAGCCATCTTCTCTGTGGCAGAAAGAGCATAATAAACCCAAGCGTTTTCAATGGCTGTCATATCTGACTTTTTGCCCCAGTCTGCCCAATCCCATGAACCGCCGCGATGAACAACAAGATTATTATCACCGATTTCCCAAAGCTTCAGATAATAAATTGAAGCATCATATACTTTTTCTATAAAGGCTTTATCACCTGTATATTCATAGTAAGTCAGAAAACCGACTATTCCTGCAAGTTGCTGAACAGGAAGCTCAAAATAGTCACCGTTTATAGGTACTACAGTCTGAAGAACTTTTGTATCGTCAACATGAGAAAGCATTGCTTCAACGCCTTTTTGATAAAGCAGATAGGAATTGCTGTCCATAGAATACATTGTCATTATCATTTCACTTGTTACATCGCCCCACCATTGAGCCCTTTCTCTGTCGGGACAATCCATAAAATTATCACGCATTGTAACATAGAGGGTGCGCAGTGATTTTTGCCACAGAGAGTTCAGAAATTCATCATCACACTTAAAGTTACCGCAGAATGAGCTGTCATATCCTGTTTCACGGTACTTCAAAGAAACAACCGTAACTCCCCTCGGTATTTTATAAGTAATATGCTCGCCGTTAAACCAACCCAAAGCCTCAAACTCCTGTTCACCTTCTTTGGTAACATAGGTGTTTGAAACTGCTCCGATTAAAGTGTTTTCTGTTGTTATGCGAATCTTTTTTCCGGCCGGTGCAATGATTTTCAGATAAGGAGTAAGCTGTGCGTTATACGGAATACTTACGGTGATTTTTTCTCCGAAAAATTTATTAACCGTATAATTTTCATATTCATCTGAGTTTTCATATTTTTTAAGACCGTAGTCCCTCAAAAAAGGTATTCCCCTCGGATAAAGCTTACCGTAAGCACCTTCACCGCCGACAGCATATTCGGTTGCATTTTCCCATACAGAGACATCATATACTTCACTCATCCAATCGCCCATATCTTTTCTTGCATCGAAATAAATGCTGTATTCGGGGAGTCTGTAATTAGGAGGATAAAGAGGACTGTCTATATAAGCATTATTTCTTTTTACTTTCCAGCTTTTGTCGGAAATGATGGTGATACTATCTCCTATGGCTTCAAAAAGGAATCCACCCTGACCGCTTCCGCTGTAGGAATAGCTTGTTTCATTATCCCAGAACCACACCAAAGCACAAATAGAATTCTCTCCCTCTTTGAGATAAGGCGCAATATCAATACTGTCATAATATCCGCTGTTTTTATCCGGACCTCTTTTTACGCTTCCGTCAAAAACAACATTTTTTCCATTTATATAAAGCCAATATTTCGAGTCGGCTGATATATTTGCGGTGAGTTGTTCGGGAATTTTATCAAGAATAAACTTTTTGTGAAAGTTCATCCAGACGTTTTTTTCTTTCAGGTTATCCTTATCCCATATCCATTTAGCAATCCAATCATTTTTCTCATCGGTTGAAATAACATTGTATCCGGGAATACTGTCAGGAATAGTATAATCATTTGTATAAGAAATCATAGCTGAATCACCCCATGAAAAAACAGAAGAAATAAAAGCTGCCGCGATAGCAAGATAAGAAATAATGGTTTGTATGATATTCATAGGAGAACCTCCCATATATTTTTAACTTATTTTACCATAACCGTACCGTGAATTCAATTATAAAGAATATTTCATCCTATTTTTAAGTTCTGTTTACTTTGTACAAAAAACGCAACAGAAAAAAATCCTGTTGCGTTTTTTAAAATTCAGTTGAAAGAGTTAAATTAGTTGAAAATAAAATCAGATATCGTATTTATCTGCATCATATTTTGTGCAGGGGTAGTTTGCAACACCATTTTCATCAGGGAAAGGTGAAAGATTATCGTTTTCGTAAGCTTTTCTTTCTTCTTCGTTTGAGAAATCGGGAATCTTATATTCAGCGCCGTTGTGAAGGCTGCTTCTCCAACCAAGAATAGCTACAGCACTCATCGCGCATGATCTATAAGCGTTAAAATAAGGCTGTCTGCCCTCAAGAATGCAACTTATGAATTCATGAGCAACATAATAGTCACCGCCGGAATGACCGCACTGACTGGCTTTATCTTTATCGAAAGGATAGCCGACGGTTGAAACCTTTTCCTTTTCAACACCTTCGGGAATTTCCCAGTCATTATATAAAATACGGATTTTACCTTCGTCACCTCTTACGGTTTCGGCACTGCCTTTTGCACAGGCAAAACGGTACCAGTTACCATGACCGCCGAATTTTGCCCAGCCTGTGATTCTTGCAACCGCACCTCTGCTCATTGTGCAGAGCATAATTGAAGCTACATCCTTAATAGGTTCACCTTCACGTTCCTGACGCATTCCGTCGGTATAGATGCTTCTTGCATTAACAGAAACAGGAATATCGTTTGTAACTCTCATGAGAGGCGCAAAGGAATGGCTCAGATAGAATCCCGAAGGCATAAGAGCACGCCAGTGAGTAGTTGTCGGGGTATAATGCACATACTCTTTGTGACTCATGGGATGAACATATTCGCCTTCGCAATAAAGAGCTTCACCGAGTGAACCGCCCTGATAAATTTCCGTAAGCTTGCTGATAACAGCAAAATAAGCGTAATTTTCTGCAAGCATATGTACGAGATGACAGAAAAACCATTGTCAAAAGTTACTATTTTGGCAATATACCTGTAAATCAACAAACTTTATCACTTTCCGTCAACGGGGAAGAGGTACAATTTACTGGCAGCAACCACGCATTTGAGGTAGAAGGTTGGCATGAAATCATGAGCATAGAAGACGAACCTGCATTGCGTTTGTTAAATTTCATTAGTGCCCACACGCAGGACAGAGTGCGCGTGAAAGGGCAAGGAGACAAACCTTCAAAATCATGGGTATATTATCTCAACGACAAAGAGAAAACCGCATTATCACAAACATACGAGTTGGGTTGGCTGATGAAAGATATCCTTCGAGCAGAAGACATGCGCAACAAAGCACAACGACAAATAGATAGATACGAAAACGGGAAATGACATTAATAAGCGACAACCACATGAAAAATAATATAGAAATATATAATAGTAATTTAGAAACACAAAAAAGAAAAGAACGATGCTGCAAAGGGTAAAATCTTTACAAAAATCGGC
>CALAQQ010000139.1 GCA_937888485.1 uncultured Clostridia bacterium | reverse complement strand
AAATCCTTTGCGCCTCTGAGACCTGTTTCTTCTGAGCCTGTGCAGAGAGCAACAATCTCTGTGTTTTCAAGGCGGATATCGTTATCCTGCATGAATTTGAGAACTGCGATTGAGGTGAAGCAGCCTGTGAGGTTGTCGTTTGCACCTTCAACAACATGGTTCTTATCATACATGAAAATAGCGGTGATAAAGAAAATAACGAAGAAAATCATGATGTAGCTGAGGATGTCGAGTGTAAGTGCGGAAATATAATCGGGATTAATCTGAGTTTTGACAATGGCAAAAATGCTTGCGACGAATGAATAAACAAGACCGACCAATGCACCGCCGAGAGTGAGAATGAGGAGCTTATGACCGCCGAGATAGCTGAAGCGCCATTCCATTGATGAGTCGGCATGACCCGCAAAAATGATGCGGCGTTTTGTTTCGCCTGAGGCTTTTCTGATGCCGTAGGTGTTGTAGGATGTCTTTTTCGGTGTGAGTTTGTCGAAGGTTTCCATGTAGAGACCAAATTCGGTTATGCCGAAGAAAAGGCAGACAGCCGAAATTACGAGGGGTGCGAATAAAAGAACGGATATTTCAAAAAACTGCGCAACGAAGAAAAGTGCGGTTGCGATAATCATGAGTGCGCCTGACACGGGAATCCAGCCGAGAAATGCCTTGGGGTGAACGCTGAATGAATCAATCTTGACGTCGTCACAGCAGGTTTTGAGTTCTTCGGACATGAATTCGATGCCCTTTTTTTCGTTTTCCGAGCCCGAAAAACGGGGGCCTATTTCCTTGCACACCTTTTTGACTGCTCTTGCAGCATAGTTAGTGTACATTCTTCTTTCAGACGGGTAATTCTTAACACTTTCGTTTGCTTTCAAAACAAACACTCCTTTCAATCTTTCCCGAATATTTTTAATTGTAATTTTTTTATTAATAAAGCAGTTTTTATTTGACAACCGCAGTATTTCGGATTAATATAAATAGGTAAATATTTAAAAGAGGTAGAAACAATGAAAAAAACACTCGCTTTGATTCTTGGCGGTATTCTTGCTGTGGTGATTGTCGGCTACAGCGCAGTAACGTTTTTATCCGATGACAAACCGACCGTTGAAGAAACGACAACTTCGGCAATAATATCAACAACAGGAATTGCGACAACTGTTGAAGAAACAACAGAAAAGTCAACAACAGAAAAAACAACGAAAAAGCCGTCAATTCTTGATGTTTTCATTGATGTTACCGAAACGACAACCGAGGTGCAGACAACCGCGGCCCAGAAAATCAGCGACTATAAGTATGCCTATGCGGGATTTGAACCTGCATATGCGGATGTTGAAATTGATGACTGGAAGATGATTCTTGTTAACAGGGATTATATTCTTCCCGATGATTTCGAGGTTAAGCTTGCACCGTGCATCACAGATGACCCCGACAGTCTGAAACTTGATTACCGTGTAGCGCCTCACTATAACGAGATGTATCTTGCGGCGCTTGAAGACGGAATTAAGCTTGTTCCCGTTTCGGGATACCGTTCTGTTGAGCGTCAGGAAAGAAACTTCGAAAACAAAATCGACAAATACATTAACCAGGGTTACGGTAAAATTGAAGCAACACAGATGGCGGCAACAATCATTCTTCCTCCCGGCACGAGCGAACATAACGCAGGCCTTGCCATGGATATCTGCAGCCTTGAACAGGATTTCGAAGAAACCAAGGAATTCAGATGGCTTTCCGAAAATGCCGCAGACTACGGTTTTATTCTCCGCTATCCCGAAGATAAGCAGGATATAACGAAAATCATCTATGAACCCTGGCATTGGAGATATGTCGGAGTTGAAGCTGCAAAAGAAATTAAGGCAAGCGGTGAATGCTTTGAGGAATATCTTGGCGTTGCTTAAGGCTTACGTTTGTTCTCCGCTTCTCCGCCTTCGGAAATATTTTCTCTTTTAAGAACAACAAAAACGGTTTTAATTAAAATTTTAATATCAAACCAAAGGCTCTGTTTGTCAATGTATTCTTTGTCAAACAGGGCTTTTTCTTCGTCGGAAAGATTATCTCTGCCGTTAATCTGTGCCCAGCCGGTTATACCGGGCTGAACCGAATAAACGTTATATTTCTTTCTCAGTGCCCTTATTTCTTTTTCTTCGGGAATGAGAGGTCTCGGACCGACAAAACTCATGTCACCGAGAAGGACATTGACCAGCTGGGGAAGTTCATCAAGGCTTGTTTTACGCAGGAACTTTCCGCTTCTGGTTATGAATTTATCGGAGTTTTTAAGATCTGCCGTTGCAACGTTTTTAACGCCTCTGCGCATTGTTCTGAATTTAAAAATATAAAAAAGCTTATTGTCTTTTCCGACTCTGTATTGCCTGAAAATAACGGGAGTACCCGCATCGATAAGCACAATAAGGCTTATCAGCAGGAATAAGGGGAAAAGAATTATGATGAGCAAAAGGCTCACCGTAAAGTCAAAAGCTCGTTTCATTCTACACCTCTTATTTTGACCGGAAAATATGGTCTTTTATAAGAACAGCTCTTACGGGTGCACCTTCGAGACCGTCATAGCAGACGGGAGGTGCGATGAGGAAATATTCACCGGTCTCAACTTCCGAAAGGTCAAGTCCTTCAAGAACGGAAACTCCGCCGAGAAGGAAAGCTTTGTGAGGGCCGGTCTGATTTCCCTTGCAACCGACGGAAAGCGAATCCGTGCCGATGAGAAGATAACCTCTGTCGGCAAGCTCCTGTGCCGATGAATCCATAAAAAACGCTTTTCCGCCGCCTTTTATAAGCAGCCGTTCGCATTTTTTCGGGAAACAGCGGTCAACATAATCGCCCGTTATAACTCCGTCGGGAACCTGCATAACAGTGCAAGGTCCGATAAAGGGTTCGAGAGGGAGCTCGTCAATTGATTTTCCGCCGTCAACGAAATGAAGCGGTGCATCAGCGTGGGTTGCAGTGTGGGAACAGGCATGGACTGCCGTCAGGTTGCAATCCGAATTCTCGCCGATTTCGGAAAGAATTTCCGCTTCGGGCTTCGGGTCGCCCGGATAAACATCGCTTTGGAAGAATTTGCGGGAAATATCAATGATTTTCATTTTATAACCTCTTTTGAGTGAAGAGTGAAAAATGAAAAGTGAAGAGTTAAGGGTGGGCAAAGCCCACACCCGAATATAATTGGTCATAGGCGAAGCCTATCCGAAACTTTTCACTATTCACTATTAACTTTTCACTTGAATTACTGTCCCTTCAGTGATTCCATTTTAAGGTATGCGTTAATGAAGCCGTCGATATCGCCGTCCATAACAGCGTTGATATTACCTGCTTCAAAACCTGTTCTGTGGTCTTTTGCGAGGGTATAGGGCATGAAAACATAGGAACGGATCTGGCTTCCCCATGCGATTTCGCGCTGTTCGCCCTTGATATCGTCAATCTTGTCAAGGTGTTCTCTTTCCTTGATTTCGATAAGCTTCGATTTGAGCATCTTCATTGCAACATCTCTGTTCTGATGCTGGCTTCTTTCAACCTGGCAGGCGCATACAATACCTGTGGGGATATGTGTGATGCGGACTGCGGATGATGTTTTGTTAACCTTCTGACCGCCTGCACCGCTTGAACGGTAGTAGTCGATTCTCAGGTCGTCGGGATTGATTTCAACTTCAACGGTATCGTCGATTTCGGGCATAACTTCGAGAGATGCAAATGAAGTGTGGCGTCTGCCCGAAGCATCGAAAGGCGAAACACGGACAAGTCTGTGAACGCCCATTTCGCCTTTAAGATAGCCGTAAGCGTTTTCGCCTTCAACAACAAGAACTGCGGATTTGAGACCTGCTTCATCGCCGTCAAGGAAGTCAATCATGCTGACCTTGAAGCCGTGCTTTTCGCCCCAATGCTGATACATTCTGACGAGCATCTGATTCCAGTCCTGAGCTTCTGTTCCGCCTGCGCCTGCATGGAAGGTGAGAATTGCGTTCTTTGAGTCATATTCACCCGAAAGAAGGGTGCTGAGAGTCATGGCATCGAGTTTTTCAACAAAAGCGTCAACGCCTGCCTTGCATTCGTCGAACATATCGAGGTCTTCTTCTTCGTTTGAAAGCTCGATAAGAACGAGCGCATCGTTGAAGTCGTTTTCGAGAGCGTTATATGCTCCGACCTTGTTTTTGAGCTGGCTGATTCTCTGCTGAACCTTCTGAGAATTTGCAAGGTCATTCCAGAAACCGTCCTGAGCAGTCTGCTCCTCAAGCTCTTCAGCTTCTTTATTCATTGCATCAAGGCCCAGGGCATCGCGAAGCTGCTTGAGCTTCTCTTCGTAATCGAGAACCGAAAGCCTTAATTCTTCAAACTGAATCATATAATTTCTCCTAAAGCGTAATATTTCATAGTGTATTATAGCGAAAAAAAAGTCACTTGTAAAGAATAAAATTATTTTAATATTTTATTTATTCCCATTTAATAAATATTTTTAAAATAGTAATTGAAATTTTATCCGTTATTAGTTAAAATAATATAGTATATATTTTGGAAAGAAAGTGTGAAAACGCAAAATGAATTATTTCAATCAGCAATGCCCCGTGTGCAAAGAAATATTCAAAGACGGCGATGACATAGTGGTTTGTCCCGAATGCGCCACGCCCCATCACCGCCATTGCTGGTTCAGCAACGGACAATGCATAAACAGCTCTCTCCACGGCGCGGATTTCGTGTGGACGGCTGAAAAAGCAAAAACTCCCGAGTCCGAAACCGAAGCAGAAGTCCCGTCTCCTGCCGAAGCGGAAACGGAAA
>CALAQQ010000138.1 GCA_937888485.1 uncultured Clostridia bacterium | reverse complement strand
CTCAGAAATATGTTATGGTTCCCGCAAACGCAAAGGTAAAGCATGTTGTTGTTGAACAGCGCATTCTCGACCAGATTGCTTATTGCGAAGAAGGTGCAGAGGGTCTTAATACAATCGAATACAACAGCAAAAAAATCGGCGTTATCACCTCGGGTATCTGCTATCAGTATGCAAAAGAGGCTCTCGGCGAAAACGCATCATATCTTAAGCTCGGTTGCGTATATCCCCTTCCCGTTGACATGATCAAGAAATTTGCGGCTGAATGCGAAAAGGTATATGTTCTTGAAGAACTTGACGATTATATTGAAACTCACTGCCGCAAGAACGGAATTGAAGTTATCGGCAAGGAAGCTTTCACTCTTCAGGGTGAATATTCACAGAGCATGATTGCCAAGGTTATTCTCGGTGAAGAAAACGATAGTCTCAAATCCGATGTCAATATTGTTCCCAGACCTCCCGTACTTTGCGCAGGCTGTCCCCACAGAGGACTTTTCTATGCTCTCAAACAGCTCAACGTTACAGTAAGCGGAGATATCGGTTGCTATACTCTCGGTGTTACTCCACCTCTCGGCATGATGGATACCGTTCTTTGCATGGGCGCATCCGTTTCAGGTCTTCACGGCAGAAACCTTGCAGACCCCGAAAACGCAAAGAAAAGCGTTGCTGTTATCGGCGACTCAACCTTCATCCATTCAGGTGTAACCGGTCTTATCAATATCGCTTACAACGCAACAAATTCGGTTGTTATTATTCTTGACAACTCAATCACCGGTATGACAGGTCATCAGCAGAATCCCACAACCGGCAAGAATATCAAGGGTGAACCTGCAAACGCAGTAAGCCTCGAAAAACTTGCAAAAGCTGTCGGCATCGAAAACGTCTGTGTTGTTGACCCCTATAATCTCGCAGAAACAAAGGAAGGCATAAAGAATGCTCTTGAAGCTGACGGTCCCGCTGTTGTTATTTCAAGACGTCCTTGCGCTCTTCTCAAAACAGTTAAACATAATCCGCCCCTTAAGGTTAATCCCGACAAGTGCAAATCCTGCAAAATGTGCATGAAGATAGGCTGCCCCGCCATCAGCATGAAAGACGGCAAGGCACAGATTGACTTCACTCAGTGCCTTGGCTGTAATGTTTGCAGTCAGCTTTGCAAATTCGGTGCAATTGAATAAGGAGGTAGGATAACATGAATAAATCAATTATGATTGTCGGCGTCGGCGGTCAGGGAACATTGCTGGCAAGCCGTATTCTCGGTGCAGCTCTTCTCGACTGCGGCTACGACGTTAAGGTTTCCGAAGTTCACGGAATGAGCCAGAGAGGCGGCTCAGTTGTTACATATGTAAGATTCGGTGAAAAAGTTTCCTCCCCTATCATTGAAAAAGGTGAGGCTGATATCATTCTTGCATTTGAAAAGCTTGAAGCTGCAAGATGGCTCGAATATCTCAAACCCGACGGAAAAATTATTGTTAATACACAGCAGATTGACCCCATGCCTGTTGTTATGGGTGCTGCAGAATATCCCGACGGTATCATCGAGGCTCTCAAGGTATCGGGTGCGGACATCGAAACAGTAGATGCTCTCCCCATGGCTGTTGAAGCAGGCAACTCGAAGGCAGTCAATGTTATTCTTATCGGTGCGATGGCAAAGAACATGACTGTTGTTGCAAAAGATAAATGGTTAAAAGCGCTTGAAGAAAGCGTTCCGCCCAAGTTTCTCGACCTTAACATGAAGGCCTTCGAAATGGGTTACAGCATATAAAAGAAAGAAGTGTTGACAATGAGCAAATACTATCAGCCTGAAATCGAAACCGCATCGGTTGAAGAAATCAAGGCAATTCAGAGCGAAAAGCTTATCAAGCAGGTTAAGCGTGTATACGAAAATGTTGAGTATTACCGCAACCTTATGGATGAAAAAGGTGTTACACCCGATGACATCAAATCCATTGATGATTTACACAAGCTTCCGTTCCTTACAAAAGCAGACCTTCGTGATGCATATCCCTACGGTCTTCTCGGAACTGACCTTAAAAACTGCGTAAGAATTCAGTCAACAAGCGGCACAACCGGAAGAAGAGTTGTTGCTTTTTATACCCAGGCAGACGTTGATCTCTGGGAAGAATGTTGCGCCCGTGCAATCGTTGCTGCAGGCGGAACCAACGAAGACGTTTGCCAGGTTGCTTACGGCTACGGTCTTTTCACAGGCGGTCCCGGTCTTAACGGAGGTTCTCATAAAGTAGGCTGTCTTACTCTTCCCATGTCATCTGGTAATACAGAGCGTCAGATTCAGTTTATGCGTGACCTTCATTCAACAATTATCTGCTGCACACCCTCTTATGCAGCTTATATAGGCGAAACACTCAAAGAAATGGGGCTTACTCCCGATGATATCGACCTCAAGGCAGGTATTTTCGGTGCTGAACCCTGGACAGAGGAAATGCGCCGTGACATCGAAAAGTCACTCGGCATTAAAGCATACGATATTTACGGTCTTACCGAAACAAGCGGTCCGGGTGTATCATTTGAATGTGAAGAACAGACAGGCATGCATATCAACGAGGACCACTTCCTCGCCGAAATCATCGATCCCGATACAGGCGAGGTTCTTCCCGAAGGCTCAAAGGGTGAACTTGTTTTCACAAGCCTTGACAAGGAAGGTTTCCCCCTGCTCAGATACCGCACAAGAGATATCTGTGTTCTTTCAAGAAAAAAATGTTCCTGCGGCAGAACCCTCATAAAAATGAGCAAGCCCATGGGCAGAAGCGACGATATGATGATTATCAGAGGTGTTAACGTATTCCCCTCACAGATTGAAACAGTTCTTCTTCAGGAAGGCTATTCACCCAACTATCTTATTGAGGTTGACAGAGCAAACAACACCGACACACTTGATATTTCGGTTGAACTTTCTCCCGAACAGTTCTCCGACACCGTTAAGGATCTTGCATCAAAAGAAAAGGCTCTTGCAAACGCTATCAAGACAATGCTCGGCATCAATCCCAAGGTTCATCTTGTTGCACCCAAAACAATCACAAGAAGTGAAGGCAAGGCTGTCAGAGTTATTGACAAGAGAAAGCTTCACGATTAATCGGAAAGGAGAAACACCATGAGCGTAAAACAGATTTCGGTTTTTGTTGAAAATAAAAAAGGCGGACTTTACGAAGTAACCTCCGTTCTTAACAATTCGGGTGTTGATATCCGTGCTCTTTCAATTGCAGACACAACGGATTACGGCATTCTCAGACTTATCGTCAGCGATTACGAAAAGGCACTTGAAGCTCTTAAAGCTGACGGAATCATCGCTTCGGTAACCGATGTTCTCGGCATTGAGGTTTCCGATACTCCCGGCGGTTTCTCTGCTGCGGTAAAGGTTCTTTCTGATGCGGATATCACCATTGAATATGCTTACGCTTTCATTACCCGTCACGAAGGTGCCGCATGTGTTATCATCCGAGTTGAAGATAATGCAAAAGCAGCAAACATTCTCGGCAAAGCAGGCATTTCACTTGTTGAAGCTGACAAGGCTTTCAACTAAAAATTCAACGGCAGTTTCGTTTTGAAACTGCCGTTTTCCTTTATATTATTATACCGTCAAGAACAGAAAAAGCCTGTGAATAATCTTTCTCTGATTTGAAGCGTGTTATTCTTTTCAGAATGTTATCATAGAATCTCGGTTCCTGGTCGGTTTCCTTAGCTTCTTCCTCGGCTTTGTATTCCTCAAATCTTTTTTTCAGAGCAAGAAGAAACTCGTCTTTCGTATAAACTCTGAACCTTTCAACATCAAGTTCAAATGCAAGCTCCTCAAGCTCTTCAACCGCCTGAGAACCGTATTCCTCTGCCATTTCACGCATGATGTCGCCTTCAAAATAATATCTTATACCCGAAAGATAGCCGAAAGCTTTGCGTGCATCAAGATATCCCATCTTCATTCTTTTTTCAAGCATTTCCCTGCTGAAATCGAATGCAGCACCCAAATCTTCAACATCATACGGTCTGATATAAATCATCTCTGCACAGGTGATATCATTTTTATGTCCGATTCCTTTCATTGAAGAAATATCAACAACAATCATTCTGTTATATCCGTTACGGATAAGCATATTCATGGGGGCATTATCATATACTCCGCCGTCGAGATACCTCTCACCTTCGGGACCGATTTTGCTCACTCCGGGCACCTTTGAAGATGCAAGAAGATAATCGACAAGCTGACCCTCAGGTATTTTGTCAATAAACATTTCAAGAGGAGTAAATTCGGAAAGATGAAAAGTTACCATTCCGAATTTAACATCGGATTTTCTCACCTTTTCTTCATCGATAAACGGTGCAATAAGCTCTTTTGTGGGTGATGCATCAATTCCGCCGTTTCTGACTATTTCCTTAAATAAGGCAGGAAAATTCCTGAGGCTGAAAAGATTTTCAGGGTCGGGTAAATCTTCTGTTATTTTTACTCCCTTGTCAACAGAAACGCTGTCCCACAGAGTTTTGGCATTTTCATATAAATCTGCGGCAATAAGTGCGCCGTTGATTGAGCCTATGGAAACTCCCACAACAACAGAAAATTTTATTCCGAGTTCTTTCATCGCCTGCCATGCACCGAGCTGATAAGTACCCTTTGCACCTCCGCCTGCAAGCACAAGACCGTATTTCTTCATAGTATCTCCCTAACAAAGTAATATTCCGATTATATTTTACCATATTTCAGCTTTAATGCAACATAAAATTCTGTTGACATTATCGCAAATGCGTTATATCATTCTATTATATAATGTTATAAAGAAGGTTATTCTTATGAAACTCCCCGTTTGTGTTGAAAAAAGGATAGACGAATACTGTTCCGTTATTGAAAAATACAGTCCTAAACTTGCAAAGCTTTATAGAAACTGCTACCCCAACACACTTGAGACCGCAACTGAATTTATGCCCGACGGCTCCGTTTTTGTTTTAACAGGTGATATTCCTGCGATGTGGCTTCGCGACTCAACAGCAGAGGTTTCTCATTATATTCCCCTTGCAAAAGACAATGAGGATATCAGAGATATAATAAAGGGTGTTATCAAAAGACAAAGAATGTATATTTCCCTCGAGCCTTATGCAAACGCATATAAAAAAGAGCCGAATAACCACAGGGAATTCAACGATTATCCGGAAAATCACCCCATTGTATGGGAAAGAAAATACGAAATTGATTCTCTCTGCTATCCCATAAGGCTTGCTTATCTTTATTGGAAAGCAACCGGAGATAACAGTATCCTCGGTGAAGATTTCCTTGAAAGCACAAAAACAACGGTCAATCTCTGGAAAACCGAACAGCATCATTTTGAAAAATCTCCCTACCGTTTCACAAGAAAGAACTGCCCCGAACAGGACACAATCCATAACAACGGCATGGGAAATCCCGTTGATTACACCGGCATGACATGGTCCGGATTCAGACCGAGCGATGATGCATGCAGATACGGTTATCTTGTTGCATCGAATATGTTTGCGGTTGTTGCTCTCGGTTATCTTGAAGAAATGCTCAAAGCAGCATATCCCGAAGAAAAAGAGCTTACCGCAGACTGTATGTCTCTCAAAACCGATATTGAAAAAGGCATTTCGGATTATGCTGTTGTTGAACATGAAAAATACGGCAAAATTTACGCTTGCGAGGTTAACGGCAAGGGCGATTATTTCCTTTTCGACGATGCAAACGTACCGAGCCTTCTTTCCGCACCCTATCTCGGTTTCTGTGCATATGACGATGAAATCTATCTCAACACAAGAAGATTTATTTTAAGCAAGGATAACCCCTATTATTACGAGGGCAAATTCGGAAAAGGTGTCGGAAGCCCTCACACTCCGGAGGGATATATCTGGCATATCGCCCTTTCTATGCAGGGACTTTCGAGCGACAACCCCGATGAAATCCGCGAAATACTCCATATTCTCGAAACAACCGACGGAGATACAGGTTATATGCATGAAGGCTTTGATGCAAATGACCCGAACAAATTCACAAGAAGCTGGTTCAGCTGGTCATGTGCCCTTTTTGCAGAACTTGTCGAAAAAGCAGTTGACAAAAAAATAATTTAAGAAAATTTGAAAAAAGACTTGAAAAAACAAAAACATTATGGTAATATGATATGCGTTCGATAAGAGCGCATATCAATACGCTGCTATGGCTCAGGCGGTAGAGCGCATCCTTGGTAAGGATGAGGTCGGCGGTTCAATTCCGCCTAGCAGCTCCAATCCCTTGAAACTTAAGGTTTCAAGGGATTTTTCTTATGTTTTATGAAATTCATCAGACCGCATCCCTAAATCGCAATTTTTTAGTAAGGGATGCGGTCTAACTATGAGCAGAAAAATCACTATGAACAGGACTGAAAACAAAACTTTTGAACAGGTCTTTTCAATGTTCATCACTTCAAGAACGGCAAACGGCGTTTCCGATGCAACAATCAGGAATTATCATCAGCATTTGCACAGTATTTCAAAGTATCTTGACATTCAGATGCCCTTTGATAAGCTCTCCAAAAGCACCATTGATGATATGATTGTCGCAATGCGAAACTCCAACCTTGCCTACAATTCTATTGCAACCTATGTCAGGGTTATCAAAACTTTTCTTACTTGGTGTAATGAGGAAGGTTTGTCTGATGTTAAAATCAAAGGTCTGAAGGAAAAGGAAACGGTAAAAGAAACATACACCGATGAGGAGCTTGAAATCCTGTTGGCAAAGCCGAAAAAGGACTGTAATTTTTGCGAATACCGTAATTGGGTTATTGTCAATTTTCTCCTCAATAGCGGATGCCGAGCGGCAACAATCAGAAACATTCAGAACAGGGATGTTGACCTTCAGCGAAAACAGGTTATCTTCCGACATAATAAGAACGGCAAAATTCAGGTTATCCCCCTTTGTTCTCTGATGTGTAATATCCTGATTGATTATATGAAAATAAGGCAGGGCGAAGCAGAAGATTATCTTTTCTGCGACCAATACGGCGAAATGCTGACCGAGAACGGTCTCAGACTTGCCATTGAACGATACAACAAGAAAAGAGGTGTGAGCAAAACAAGCACGCATCTGTTCCGACACACCTTCGCTCGAAAGTATTTAGTTGACTGCGGCGGCGATGCCTTTATGCTTCAAAGGCTCTTGGGTCATAGCACCTTGAACATGACAAAGCATTACTGCACAATCTTCGATGCAGATATTTCCAAGAACTATGACAGAGTTTCTCCACTTGCTCAGATGCACCAAGAGAAGAAGAAAATAACAAAGTGATAATAGGAAAGAAGCAGGAGCTTATCAAGTTTCCTGCTTCTTTTTAATTAGTTTGAAACAACCTTTTTGCTACATTATAAGAACTTTTTAACAACTTTTTTATTCGTTATACATACCCCTCATCTTATCCAAATATGCCTTATATCGTTCAACCACATTGTCGGGTGATAACAACTTCACTCTCCTGCCGAATCCTGTAAGCCAACCAAAGAACGGGTCGCTCACTTCAACGGTTGCCATAACCATAACAAAGCCGTCATCGAGCTTAGAATATGATACTCCTTTTTTGCCGAATCGCTCAACAATAGCATCCAAGAGAGTTTCATGAAAACAAATTGATACAACTTCAGTATCACCTGAAAACATTGAAAATCTTCTTTTTATAAGCGATTCAATGTTTGTCTTTTTATATTCTTCTTCGCCCTCTCTTGGTTCAGAGGTAAAATCCACACCCTTCATTTTATCAACTCTGAAAGTTCGCATTTTTTTATATTTATCGTCAAAACCTAAGAGATAATAATTACCGTCATTGACTATGAGCTTAAAGGGACTTACAACATATTTTGCCCCCTTCCTCTGAGCAACTTGTTTCTGAAGGTCATTTATTGAATATTTCATATAATAAAAACTTATCTTTTCAGGTTCGTGCGGTTCGCCGTCAATACTGACACTCATTGCATCATATATGGTTTGGATGTTGAATATCAAAGTTGTGTTTGTTGTTTTGGGTCTGTCAATAACAAACGCATCCGTTTTTATCTTTTCCGCCTCATAATCGCTGACAAATTCACAAGCAGCATCAATCAACCTCTGAGCCTCAGATTCAGAAACAAACTTTGCCGAGTTAATACACTCGGTTAAAAGACGAATATCCTGAAGGCTAAAGTGTCTCTCAGGAATATGAAATCCTTTGGGGTGATAATATCGAATCAGTTTCTCCGTATCATATTTATCATTTGCAATTACTTTTTCGGCTTCTTTAATATCGGAATCGTTTTCAAGCATCCAATTAACTTCGTTTATTTCTTCAATATCTTTATATATTGAGCGGCGTTCAGCATAAATCAGACAGCTTTCCTGAAGAAATCCTTCAATATCTTTACCTGTTGCAAAATGCTCTGCATCGGTATTTTTGAGAAGATATTGAAGAACAATGTAAGGTTTCATTCGTTGCTTTGTTTTTTTACCGTGATGCTTATCGGGATGCTTTTTCTCTGCCATAATATCACCCTCTTGTGTCTGTTGGCGATATTATAATATATCTTCCAAAAGAAAACAAGCTTTTGCTCTTGTGTGGTTGATAATAAATTTTACTTGTGTTATGATTTGATAAATAAGAGCTTTGACAAAAATATTTTTCTATGATAAGATAATATTGAGGTGGAATATTATGGAATTTATCAAATTTGTTGAACAAATCCCCAACATTACAATTGCAAAAAGGATTGCTTCTACATATGTTGCTGATTACAGGCGATTAGACCTTGATGAAATAAAATCGTTTTTGATTAAAACCGAAAAGCAATATACTTCATACGATAATATTTCTGCTCGTTTGGATGAGCTTAAACTTGATTCTAATAGAACAGTAAGAATAATTGCACCGATTTTGTTGCGTGATTATTTGCTTGACCAAGATGATTTTATTTCTTCTTGCAAAGATACTGATTCAGCTATTCTTAATTATGAAAAAGAAATCATCGATGAATCCAACAACTTTGATATTAACAAAATATCAAAAGATTTAGCACTGTTTAAATATATGTTAGATACTGCTTGGAATCTTAACGATGATATATCAATAGATGAAAAGAATTTGCTTGAAGCTCTGCGTAATTATTTATCAATTACAATCAGAGAACAACAAATTTTAGAAGCAAAGTCAGGAAGATTTCCGAACCTCGAAAATGTTTTGCATACCTTTGACGATATTGACACTGCAAGAAAAGTTTTACAATCAAAAGGTTTACTTGCGTGTATAAAGAATTCAGAGGGTGTAATGTGTGATATGATACCTGATGATATAGCAATAGCTATTCGTAAATACTATGGTGTCGAAATGCGTTCTTATGGTTATGAGAAATTAATCGATTATGTAATAAAGAAAACCAACAAACAGTATTTGATAGACATAGTTAAAAAGGCAAGCACCTATTATAAAACTGCAAATATAGAAATATCAAACAATCCAACTGTTCAAGAATTAAAAATTATTATTCAAAAGAAAATTAAGCCGAGCAATTTGATAGCAGGTTTTTCACCTCGTGATGGTTTGGATGTTTCTATGCTTTCAGCTTGGTGCGGAGATTTAGGTCTTGTTGTATCAGGAGCTAAAAATATTCTTGTTGACCGAATTATGAAACATTATGATTCTCTGAGACGCATCGAAATAAAAACAGAAGATAAAAGAGAAAAACTTGTTTCTGTTTATATCGAATTAGCAAAGAGAAATTTAAAGTTTTTGCATTCAAATGATATTATAGAAAAAGATTTACAGTGTGAACACTACTTTGAAGATGCAACAAACTATATATTTGAAAAAATGTTAATGAATAAACCATTAACATTAACAGGAACTGAACATCCTGACGGCAAATTATCATTTAAAGATAAATACATAATGTGGGATAACAAATCAAAAGAATCTCCTGTTAATTTGAAAGACCACATTCAACAGTTTGACAGATATATAAAAACATCAGATAAAGATGTTGTTGTATTTATGGTAATAGCTCCTGAGTTCACTCCGCAAAGTGTTCAAGAGTGTGTCGATTATTCCTTAAACAACGATACTCAAATTCTGCTTATAACAGCAGAAGAATTAAAGACTGTTGCTGAATCTTGGGCAAAAAAACACAATGGTGAAATATTCAATTTGGGTTATTTCAAACAGAACGGAAGATTCGACATAAAACTGTTAAATTTATAATTTTGAAAAAATAAGTTTTAATCAAAAAATTCCGCATACGTAAGTGTGCGGAATTTTTTCATCAGCTCTCTAAAAGAGAAAGATATTTATAAACCGTGTTTCTGCTCAGACCGCAGACCCTTGCGA
>CALAQQ010000137.1 GCA_937888485.1 uncultured Clostridia bacterium | reverse complement strand
GGCGGCGCTTGCAAATGCGATTTCACGCATTGACGGAGTGCGCAATGAAGATAGAGACAGGGTGGAAGGTATTTACGACGACTTATATCCTGGAGTTGGTCCGTCGCTCAATGAGATAGATGCTGAAAACGGCTCTGTGCTGAAAGAAAATGGAAAGGTCAAGACCCTTTTCCATAGCAAGAAAGCCTTTCTCCTGTAATCTGGAAAGGAAGGATAAAATCGTAGTAGGAGATAATTTTCTGCCCGGAGCCATTTTTTCTTCAATCTCTGCTCGGGTTACCGGTTTATCCAGTTCCCAGATAATCATCATAATTTCCAATTCTGAATCAGGTAAACGTTTCATACTATTCACACCTTTTCCTTGAAACTTATTAGGCAAGTGTAAAATCATCATTCTACACTTGCCTAATATATATCATAGAGATGTATGTCACTGTTGTCAATCCCAATGCGTGTACCTTATAATTTTTCTACTCTCTAACCCCGCTCTCCAATATCCTAAACTCTGCCTTCTCGCAATCAATCTCGCACAATACGCCCACCGGTAATACTGTCATAGGCGTATGGTGCACAAAATCCACATTTTCAAAAAGAATCATATCCTCACGGTGTACTTCCTCATTAATTACTTTTTTGAGTACCTTTCTGGCTTCCTCATCCAGCTTTCCTGTAATAATTCCTGCCGCCTTATCAAATACAAGGTCAAAAATCAGTTCACTTGTTATCTTTTTCAGCATTGGAGCCAAAACCTCTTTTGACAAAGGTTCTCTGTCATACAGGAGCCTGATTTTATCAAGCATCGGCGCATAATGTGTCGGGGTTACGAGATTGAGATTATGGACGCCTTTTTCAATGAGTAAATCAAAGATTTTCACAAGCTCCGCTTCGCTCACTTCTTTACCGAATGCAGCATGGCTGACCTCGTAATTCTGACAGTATACACAACCGAGATTGCATCCGGAAAAAAAAACCGTTCCCGAACCCTTTTCACCGCTTATACACGGCTCTTCCCAAAAATGGGGTGCGGCACGTGCAACTTTAAAGCCTTCTCCTACACCGCAGACACCGTGTTTAATACTTCTTTCCGCAGAACAGTTTCTTGGACAAACAGAACATTTCACAACAAAACCTCTTTAAATATGATATATACATATTATACAATTATTTATTTTAAAAGCAAGTTGTTTTTTAATTGCAAATTTTTTATTTATAGTGTATAATAAATTGAATATTGCCGAAAGGGTGATTCTATGCTTCTTACAATTGATATCGGTAACACAAATATAACAATCGGCGTTTATGACGGAAACGAGCTCGCATTTATTTCAAGACTTGCAACCGACCGTTCAAGAACGCCTGACCAATATGCTATAGAATTTAGACAGATTTTTGATTTATATAACACGAAGTGCAACAGCTTTTCGGGTGCGGCAATAAGCAGTGTAGTTCCTGAACTTTCATCAACGATAAGTGAAGCTGTTGAAAAAATAACAGATAAAAAACCTATGATTCTCGGACCCGGAATCAAAACAGGAATGAACATTCTTATTGATAATCCCGCTCAGCTCGGTGCGGATTTGCTTGCAGGCTGTGTCGGTGCGGCTGCGCTTTATCCTCTTCCCTGTCTTGTCATCGACCTCGGTACCGCAAGCAAAATCAGTGTTATTGATAAGAACGGTGCTTTCTGCGGCTGTACGATAACCCCGGGAATCGGCATTTCTCTCGACGCTCTTTCTGCAAGAACGTCTCAGCTTCCGAGCATCAGCCTCAAAACCCCTGCAAAGGCAATCGGCAAAAACACAATCGACTCCATGCAGTCGGGAACAGTTTTCGGTTATGCTTCGATGATAGACGGTCTTTGCGAAAAGCTTGAATCTGAGCTCGGCGACAAGGTTATGACCACCGTTGCAACGGGCGGTCTTGCAAAAGATCTCATCAAAAGCTGTAAAAGAAATATAATTTTCAACCGTGAGCTTACACTTTACGGTTTAAAAGTTCTTTATGAAAAGAACAAGAAATAATTAATTCGTCAAATTTTGCGTTGCATCCCGAAACAATAATCATGCTTTTTGAAAAGCACGCAGATTAACGAGATGAATTTTTGTCAGACGGCTGAAAAAGCGGAGTTAATACGAGGTATTAACGAGCATTTTGATGCCGTATCACGGAAATTCAGCCGTTAAGATGCATCTTACTGTCAAAGGAGCAGCAGCAAGGAGGAATATATTATGTCAAACAAATCATCCGCAATGAAAAAGAACCTCAGCCTTGCACAGCTGGGAATGATGAGTGCACTCATCATCGCAATGACCTTTGTGCCCTATCTCGGATACATCAGCTACGGTGCGCTGAGTATCACGCTGATACACATTCCCGTTATTATCGGTGCATGTGTTATGGGTGTTAAAGGCGGGGCAATTCTCGGAACTGTCTGGGGAGTATCCTGCATTATCAAAGCAGTCCTCGCTCCTCCCTCACCTCTTGAAGGTATTATATTCAAGAATCCGATTGTTGCACTTATCCCCCGAATCATCGCAGGTGCAGTTGCAGGTCTCGTTTTCACACTTGTTGCAAAAAAAGACAAGAAAAAGCATGTAGCGTCAGGTCTCGGTGCACTTGCAGGTTGTCTTTGCAACACAATTTTTGTTATGGGCAGTATTTATGTTCTCTACGGCGAGAAATACGGTGCAGAACTCGGTATCGCTTCCGTAAACTTCGGCGGTCTTACCAACTATATCCTTGCAGCGTTCGGAATTAATGCCGTAGTTGAAATAATTGTTGCAATTGTCATAGCAATCCCTGTCAGCCTTGCATTGAGAAAGATTAAGACAAGAATATAATTATCAGTTGAAAGTCGGTGAATCAATTTGCCAATTAAAATAGCCAATGAGCTTCCTGCTCATCACGCTCTTGAATCGGAAAACATCTTTGTCATGACCGAAGAGAGAGCAATGAAGCAGGATATCAGACCTCTTTATATCCTCATACTCAATCTTATGCCGACAAAAATCGAAACAGAAACACAGATTTTAAGGCTTCTCAGTAACTCTCCTCTTCAGGTTGAAATTGAGCTTCTTCAGATGAAATCACATAAATCAAAGAACATTTCCGAAGAACACATGCTCAAATTCTATAAAACCTTCGATGAAATCAGTCACAAAAAATATGACGGTCTTATTGTTACGGGTGCACCTGTTGAGCTTCTTGAATTTGAACAGGTTGATTATTGGGAGGAGCTTTGCGAAATTTTTGAATGGAGCAAAAAGAATGTTTATTCGACATTCCATATCTGCTGGGGTGCTCAGGCAGCTTTATATTATCATTACGGCGTTCCGAAATATCCTCTTGAAGAAAAGCTTTTCGGTGTTTTTCCTCACAAGTGCCTCGATTCGTATCATCCCCTCATGAGAGGTATTGACGATGTTTTCTATGTTCCTCATTCAAGACATACCGAAAACAGAAGAAGTGACATAGCGCTTGTCAAAGATTTACAGATACTTTCGCACTCGGATTATGCAGGTGTTCATCTTGTTTCGGACATGGACTGCAGAAAGTTTTTTGCAACCGGTCATTCTGAGTACGACAGAGAAACTCTTGCACGGGAATATTTCAGAGATAAAAACAAAGGACTTGATATCAAAGTTCCATTCAACTATTTTCCGGACGATGATCCTTCAATGATGCCCAAAATGAGCTGGAAAGGAACGGCAAATCTGCTTTTCACCAATTGGCTTAATTATTTCGTTTATCAGAAGACACCCTACGATCTGAACACACTTTAAAAGAGAAAGGCGGGATATCCGTATCCCGCCTTTATTCAAAATAAATTGAAATTTCCGAAAATAATCAGACAGGCAATTACCGAATGAAGTGCAATTTCAAGCGGAAGACCAATCATGAATTTTTTATGCTTTGTCTTATGCCTGACTGTTTTCATGGTTACATACATTGCAAGCGCACCACCGAAAAAACCTACCAGCATGAGAGTCGCTTCGGGTATCCTCCATGCATCTCTTTTTGCCTTGGATTTATCGGCTACTGTCATTACAACAGCAACAAGTGATATTACAGCAAAATAAATCAGAATAAATTTCGAAAATAATAATGGCATTTTAAACAATCCTTTAAACATAGATTATAGTTGACGAACAATGAAAGGACAGCAATATGAAAAAAATCATCCCTTTCATGATGATTATATGCCTTTTATTCTCATCATGTCAACTTGAAAATGAAGAAAAAAACAAGACTCCCGATTCTCCGAAAGAATTAAGAGGAGTCTGGATTTCATGCTACGACCATATAAGCGCATACGGAAAATCTCATGCCGAATATCTTGCCGAAACAGACAGGATGTTTGAAACAATCAAAAACTGCGGTCTGAACACCGCTTTTGTTCATCTCAGAGCATTTTCCGACGCATTTTATGAATCTGATATTTTCCCCTATTCGGCATATATTGCAGGCAGTCAGGGCAATTCTCTCCCCTTTGACCCGTTTGAAATCATGCTTGAAAGTGCCGGAAAATACGGCATATCCGTTCACGGCTGGATTAATCCGTTCAGAATATCATCAAAGACGGATATTTCTGCATTATGTGAAAATAATCCTGCCAAAAAAATATTTGATTCGGGAAACAAAGACGGCGAAATATGTATTCTTGACAATGGAATTTATTACAATCCGACCTGCGTTTCCAATCATAAGCTTATTCTTGACGGCATCAAAGAAATTATCGAAAAATATGCTATCGACGGCATTCATATCGATGATTATTTTTATCCGTCAACAGATGAAAGCATTGATAAAATTCAATTCGAAAAACATTTGTCAGACGGCGGTAAACTCTCCCTTTCTGAATGGAGAAAGACAAACGTAAACGCGTTTATTGCATCGCTTTATTCTGCAGTCAAGTTTGAAAATGAAGAATTGATTTTCAGCATAAGCCCTTCCGCAAATATCGATACAAATGAAAATAAGCTCTATGCAGACTGCCGTATGTGGCTGTCCTCAAAAGGTTACGCCGATTTGATAATACCGCAGATTTATTTCGGCTTCAATCATGAAACCCATCCATTCGAAAAAGCTCTTTCTGATTGGAGCACTTTCGAAAGAAACAAATCGGTTAATCTTGCTTGCGGTATTGCGGCATATAAATGCGATAAAAATTTTTCTTATATGAACGAAAACGAAGAATCAGACTGGCAAACTAAAAAGAACAACCTTGCAAATCAGGTTGAAACAATAAGAAATAACAAAAACTACTGCGGTTTTGTTGTTTTTTCCTACGGAAATCTTATCAGCAACAACTGCAAAGAAGAAATAAGCAACATGAGAAACACCATTATAACGGAGAAAAAAGATGAAGAAAGATAAAATCCTCATAGGTTCGATTATTGGTATACTCGTTGTAATTGTCGGAATTATTACAGCAATGTTCGCAACGGGTAAATTTGATGAATTCAAAAAAGAAGAGGTTACACAAACAACAACCGTTCCTGTAACCGAAACCACAGAACCGCCTGTTACCGGCAGACCGAAAACACAGACTCCTGCATCAATAATTGCAGCTGTTTTCAATAAATACAGTGAAAAAAGCACATCTGAGCTTGCAAATTATTCAAAACTCGGATTCAACACCGTTATTTTTGAACTCAACGAAGAAAACGCAGAAAAGGTTGCTTTGCTTCTTGAAACAGCGAAATCAAACAATCTTTATTTCGGAGTTCATGCAGATATATCGGAAAATCCCGACTATGCAGTTTCATTCATCGAAGAATTCAACACCGACTTCATTATTCTCAGCGGTAAGGATGAAACAATCGGAAATTATACTACGGAAATAAACACTATATGTGAAAAAATAAAAACTGCCGACTCCAATATGCAGATAGGTATTGAACCCGTCTATTCTTCAAAGGCTTCCGATTCTCTTACCGGTCTTATTTCCTCGGGAAATGCAGATTTTATTTTCATCACACACACCAACGGTCAGGACTCATCATTTGAAGCTGCACAGACCGTTTGGAATGAAAAAACAGCTCCTCTCTGGCTTTGCCATGACCTTACCGGTCTTTCAAAATATTCAACGGATAAAGCTTCAAAATTAATAGAAATTATTTCCAAGTCTGCCGATATGTCTATGTGCAAAGCTCTCAGCTTCATGCCGTATTCCGAAATTTCAACCGCAACGGGAACAAGTTCGGAAATAGTTCTCAATTATATTCAGAAACGAGATACATATCTCCTTGATAAAGAATTCAAAATTACAAACCACAAAAAGACAAGCTTTACCGTTGAACAGTCATCGGTAACTTTCAAGGGCACAAGCAGTCCCGCATATGACCTTCTCTGCAACGGTCAGAAAATGACTGTTGCAAAAACAGGTGATTTTTCGGTCGACTGCGAACTCACACCAGGTAAAAACACAATAAAATTCGAACACAAAGGCAAAACCTATAAATACGATGTAACATACAAAATCAAGCTTCTCAAATCGGTTACTCCCTCGGAAGACATTTCTGTACCGGGCGACATGATAATTGAAATTTCTGCCGTTGCACACAAAAAAGCAACAGTCAGCGTTACATGGAACGGTAAGACCTACCCCATGAATTTCACAGACAACAGCGATGAAGAAAACACAATCGACAAAGAATCCGATTTCGGAAATTTCACCGCTTCACTTACCGCTCCCGCAGGAACGGAAAAGGTTCAGAAGCTCGGAAAATATAAAGTTACCGCAAAATACAGCGGTCTTACAGAATCATTGAACGGTGCTAACATTTCAGTCAGCGCAAACGAAATTGTTGCACCTCCGCCTCCCCCTCCTACATCTGCACCCACCACAACACAGGTTATAACCACAACAGAAAAGCCGACCGAAACAACCGCAGTTTCAGAATCTGATATCGGTAATCCGACAGATGAAACAGGAACATCAGTTTCAGAAAACACATCGGAAACAAATGAACCTGAATCATCGGTTACAACTCAGCAAAGTCCAACCCTCTCCGAAAAAGACAGACTTCAGAAATATTTCTATTCCGAAAACTACGGACTCGGAACAGCAACGATATGCGAAATAATCGAAGACTATGTTGAAGCGTATCCCGGTAACACAACAAGTACATTCTCTGTTCCCGACTGTTCACCTCTTCTCAAAGGTACTGTTGACTATGTCAAAACTTCTTCAACCTTTGACGGAGACAAGTTCTATATACTTTCATCGGGGATAAAGGTAGAACAGCGCAGAGAAGAAAGACTTGCATCGGGTAATGAAGGCGAGATAACCCATGTCAGCATAAAAAGCGGTTACGTTATGCCCAAAAACAGCATAAAAGTTGTTTCAAGCGGAACTTCAGACGGTAAAACCGTTATAAAACTTGACATGAACAGACCAGTCCCGTTCAACGCTAAGCTCCTCGGACAGTCCTACACAAACTATAACAGCCGTCCTGTCAGAGTTTCATCTCTCTCCTGCACGGGAATTGAATTCGTTTTTGCCGACACAACCAATGCAGAAGGTAATATTACTGTTTCAAACGGAGTTTGCACCGGCGGTAAATGGTCAACCGACTCTGCAAAATCAACAGTTACCCTCACTCTTGAGCTTGCAAACACCGGCAAATTCTACGGTTTCCATTATGAATATGACAAAGACGGTTATCTTGTCATTTCAATAAAACATAAACCCTCATCATCTCTCAGCGGTTATACAATTATGCTTGATCCCGGTCACGGCGGTATTGACCCCGGTGCACCCTGTGCCGTTTCTTCGTCAAGCTTCGGAAACGAAAAGGATATCAACCTTTCAATCGCAACAAAAATTAAAGACCGTCTTGAGGCTGAAGGTGCAAAAGTGCTCATGACAAGAACAACAGACAATTGGGTTTGTTATACAGACAGAAACTCCGCAGTAAGAAATGCCGAACCTGATATGTTTATCTCTGTTCATTGCGATTCAAGCGGCTCAGCTTCGGCAATGGGAACATCGGCTTACTATTACAGAGCATATTCTCAGCCTCTCGCAAAAGCTGTCCACGACAGCATCGTAAATGCATACAAAACAAAAATTTACGCAGGAAAATCTGAAAGCTTTTTGAGCAAAGTAGACAGAAATGCTGATTTCTATGCGTTCAGAGTCACAAGAGTTGAAGAATGCCCCGCAATTCTTGTTGAATACGGTTTTGTTTCCAATATTTCCGAATGCTCGGTATTACAGGACGCAGGCAACCGAGATATTCTTGCCTCTGCAACCGTTGATGGCATCAAGAATTATATCAGCGCAAGCTGAGTCGTTTTTCAATCTGCGAGCATATATAGTATGCGGGTATACTCAGAAAAAACCAACCGATTGAAAAGAACGGACATATCTGACCGTAAAGATTGAACGGTTTTTCCGAGTAATCCCAGACATTCCATCCAAGTCCTACATTGACTATCATTCCAACTGTAAACTCAAGGCTTGTAATAACAAGAGCACCGATAAGGCAACGTGCAAATAATCCGATTTTTTTATTCTTGTTAACAGCGTTGAGTATAACAAGGACAAGTCCTCCCGTTATCGCCATTGTCCAGTGGGTATAACCTCTGACGGCAACCTCTATCAGTCCGTAGGCAAATGCTCCGATACCGAAACATATTAAGTATTCTTTGAATTTCAATTTTCATCACCCGAATTACTATTGGCAAAAGAGGTGGTTTTATGCGGAATATGACCGCATTGGTAAAACCTGCTTCATCACTGTGCAATCTTAAGTGCAGCTATTGTTTTTATTGCGATGAGGCCGAAAAAAGAACTAACAATCCTGACAAAATCATGGATATTGAAACTGCTGAAAATCTTATCAAAAAAATGTTTGATTTCTGCGGTGAAAACTCTGTTTTAACATTTATGTTTCAAGGCGGAGAGCCTCTTTTGGCGGGCATCGATTTTTTCAAAAGTTTCGTTGAAATAGCCCAAAAGCACAAAACTGACGGAAGCGTTATCAATTATTCTCTCCAGACAAACGGAACTTTGATTGATGAAGAACTGGCAGTCTTTTTTAAAGAAAACAATTTTCTTATCGGTGTTTCAATAGACGGTGAGAAGGCTTTGCATGATAAACAACGAAGCAAATCATTTGATAAAGCCATGCAGGGAATTGAGCTTTTGAAAAAACACTCTGTTGAATTCAATATTCTTTCAGTTATAACCGCAAAAGCCGAAGCTTCAAGACTTTTTGATTTTTATATAGAAAACGGTTTCAGAGATGTTCAGCCGATTTATTGCCTTGACCCGTTAAACGGTGAAAAAGCCGATTACAGTCTCAGCGCAAAACAGCTTGCAAGATTCAAGAAAAGATTTTTTAATTTATGGTTTGCTGAGGTTTCAAAGGGCAATCATTTTTATGTAAGAGACTTTGACAATCTCCTTTCCCTTCTTACAAAAGGTGTTGCAGAGCAATGCGGTGCAAGCGGAAGATGCAATGCACAGCTTGTTGTTGAATCCGACGGTACTTGTTATCCCTGCGATTTCTACTGCCTTGATGAATTCAAATGTGCCAACATTAACACATCAGATATAAACGATATCCTTAACAGCGACGGTCTCCGAAAATTCTTTGAATATGATGAACCGAAAAACAGTCTGTGTTCTTCGTGCAGAGTTAAACCTCTTTGCGGAGGAGGCTGTAAAAGATACAGAAAACTTTATAATGAGCTTTCGGGATACTGTCCGCAAATGGATTTTATTCTTCATGCAATCGAAAAGCTTCAATCTGTAAGATAGGAGAAAATATATATGAATAAACCAAACATTATTTTTTATTTTTCAGACCAGCAGAGAGCCGATTCGGCAGGTTGCTACGGTCAGAAACTTCCCGTAACTCCGAATCTTGATAAAATCGCCGAAGAAGGAACTCTGTTCGAGAATGCCTTCTCATGTCAGCCTGTTTGCGGTCCCATGCGAGCATGTCTTCAAAGCGGAGTTTATGCAACTCAGAACGGCTGTTACCGAAACAATATAGCTCTCCCTGCCGATACCAAAGGAATTGCTCATTATCTTACCGAAGCAGGCTATGACACCGCATATATCGGCAAATGGCATCTTGCATCAGATAAGGAACACCGTCTGGCAACAAAACCCACTCCTGTTGAACGCAGAGGCGGATATGATTACTGGAGAGCATCGGATGTTCTTGAATTCACTTCACACGGATATAACGGATATGTTTTCGACGAAAACAATAACAGACTTGAATTCAAGGGTTACAGAGCTGACAAAATCAATGACTATGCAATTGAATATATAAAAAAGGATCACGATAAGCCTTTCTTTATGTTCATCTCACAGCTTGAACCCCATCATCAGAATGACCGTCTTCGTTTTGAATCGCCGAAGGGTCTTAAAAATAAGTTCAAGGATTATGAAGTGCCCGGTGATCTCAAAGGAACAATCGGCGACTGGAGAATGCAGATGCCGTCATACCTTGCCTGCTGTAACAGAGTTGACGAAAATTTCGGAAAACTCATTCAGACCCTCAAGGACGAAGGTATTTATGACAATACAGTTATTATTTACACCTCCGACCACGGCTGCCATTTCAGAACAAGAAACCTTGAATACAAGCGTTCATGCCATGAAAACAGCATAAAAGTTCCCCTCGTTATAACAGGCGGCGCATTCACAGGCGGCGGTAAGGTCGATGAGCTTGTTTCTCTTATTGACCTTCCGGCAACAGTTCTTGATATTGCCGGTGTTAAAATCCCCGAACATTTCATGGGCAAGAGCCTTACAGACAAAAAAGGACACGAGAGCGTATTCATGCAGATTTCCGAAAGTCAGATTGGCAGGGCTGTTCGTACCGACAGATGGAAATACAGCGTATCGGCTAAAAATGAGGACAGAGCATTTGCCGATTATTACACGGAAGATTTCCTCTATGACCTGAAGAATGACCCCTATGAAAGAACAAATCTTATCGATAATCCCGCATTCTCTCAGACAAAATCAGAACTTCGTGCAATTCTTGTTGAACATATGAAAAAAGCAGGCGAGCCTGCGCTTGATATTGTTGTGAAATAGCATAGAAAAACAGCGTACTTTCAAGTACGCTGTTTTAAATTATATTCAGTTCTTCGGTACGGCTTCACGGTGAGAAACAACAAATGCGCTGAGATTCGCGCCTGCAATTCCGGATTTATTAATATCTCCGCTTCTGAAATATTCACAGAGAAATGCAGCAGAATAGCTGTCACCTGCTCCGACTGTTGAAACAACGGTTGCTTCAGTGCAGGGTATATCATAAAACTCATTTTTTACTGCATCATAAATCAGTGAGCCGTTTTCACCTTTTGTATATAAAACAAGTTTTATATTATTAAATTTCGAGCATATATTTTTAATAATATCATTTTCTGTGTTTCCGATTTCATATAAACCAAACTCTGAAAGAATCGGTTCTTCTTCCTCGCTGATTTTAAGAATATCGGCGTTTTCAAGACAGAGAACACACGATTCTTTGTCATAACACTCAGGACGGAGATTCACATCGCAGAAAACATGACGAAATCTGCACTCCGAAAGAATTTTTTTGACTGCCTTTCGGGAAACTTCATCCCTTTGGATAAGAGTACCAAACGCAAATATATCGGCATTGTATTCTTTGATTTTTTCAATCATATCATCGGAAATTTCAATTTTATCATACGCCGAGGCTCTTATTACATCATAAGACGGAATACCGTTATTGACTGTCACAATGCATTTACCTGTAGGATATTCATTTCGGAAAACAAACTCTGTTGACACTCCGAAATTTCCAAGATGCTTTATTGCATCGTCTGCAAGTTCATCTTTTCCCGTTGCGGAAACAAGAGCACTTTCCGCACCCTGCATCGAACAATGAGCGCAGAAATTCAGCGGTGCGCCACCGATTTCGGCTTCACCGTTAAAAACATCGAATATTATTTCACCAATCGCCATAATTTTCATATTATCACCAATAAAATTATAATCATAATTATAAGATTAGTCAATTAATAAATATTGAAAAAACAGTAATTATGTGTTATCATTTCAGCAGTAAAAAAACTCGGAGGTTTATTATGAATTTCTCACACGAAAAAGTCCTTACTCTGGGCATCGTTATTCTCCCCGTGATTATCTGTTCCGTTCTCCTTGCTCTTTTCAAGGATAAACTCCCCCGTGACCAGGGAAGAGAGTTTGCATTCAACGGCAAGCTTTCAGCCGGCAAGGTCAGAGGCGCGGGAATTGTTTTTGTTATCGCATTCGTTATTGTTTCTCTGCTCACAGCTTGCGTTCCCGCAGGTCTTGAAGCAATAAAGCAAAATCTTGAATATTATTTCTATCTTATTCTTATCTTCCTCGGCATGCTTTCGGGTTATCTCGATGACAAAGCAAAAATTCCATGGGGCGAATATAAAAAAGGGGCAATTGACCTCGTTATCTCAGCTCTTACTGCCGCAAACTTTGTTTATTTCAATCCCGACATGCTTTCCGTCAGTTTCTTCGGAATGACTCTTAACATACATCCCGTTATCTTCGGTGTTATTGCCGCTGTTCTTGTATGGCTTCTTATCAATGCAACAAACTGCTCCGACGGCATCGACGGCTTCTGCGGAAGTCTTACCATCGTTTCACTCATTTCAATTCTCGGTGCAATGAAGGTTCTCGAAGTCAAAGACAACAAAATGATGTATCTTATAATCATTATGATCTTCACTCTTCTCCCCTATCTTTGGAGAAACGCCGAACCCAGCACAATGATGATGGGTGATGCCGGCTCAAGAGCACTTGGACTTTTCCTCTGCATCTGCATTTTCAAAACAGGCAACATTCTCCTCGTTATCCCAATGTGCTTCATGCTCTGCCTCGACGGTCTCCTCGGTATTGTTAAGGTTTCACTTATACGCTTCCTTAAGATAAAGAATGCATTCAAAAATATCCGTACACCCTTACACGACCATTTCAGAAAAAACAAAGGCTGGTCAAATACTCAAGTTATATTCCGTTTCTGCATGATTCAGGCAGTTATTTCTGCGGTTACGGTTATTGCACTTAAATAATACACAACCCGAATCTTTAAAAAAGGTTCGGGTTTTTATATATTATTTGGCGGTTTTGTATGTTATTCTCCGTTTAATCATTGACTATTCTAATGTTTTTATATATAATATAATAGATTATAAATATAGGAGTATTATTATGAAGAAAATTGTTATTCTTATTATTTGCATGATACTTTTATTAACCGCATGTTCGGGAAAAAACGAACACGATACCGGTCTGAACAGCGACAATTATGCATCATTTGTCGGTGCAGGTGAAATGACACTCATTGAAATTCTTGTTAATTCAAATGCTAAATTTATAAATGAAGTATTCGGCACAAACCATCTCCCAGTTGACGAAACAAAAACCATCGAAAATTCTCTGGGAGTTTTTGCTCCTGTTGTTTCTGACAAATACAAAACTCTCAATGACCTCAGGACACAACTTGAAGCAACATATTCAACATCTGCAATTGATTCCATTCTCAGTAATCCCGAAAAATATGTTGATATCGACGGAAAGCTTTATTTCAACATGAAATATGATGAACCCGGCTATACAACCGATTGGTCACAGCCTGAAATCTCCGCAAAAATTGATGAAGACGGAAAATATCTTATTAATATTGTTGTTAAGGACAAAAACGGTAAGGATATTGAAATTGAAGGCTGCGCAATTTCAGAAAACGGAACACTTAAACTTGAGGATATATATTATTAATATACAGGAGATATTACTATGAACGATTTGAAATCAAGATGGTATGACAGCATTGATAAAAACTGTCCTCTCCCCGAATACCCGAGACCTCAGCTTGTAAGAAAAAGCTGGCTTTGTCTCAACGGCGAATACGATTACTCCATAACAGGAGCAAACGCTGAATGTCCCAAAATTTTTGACGGTAAAATTATTGTACCATTTTCCGTTGAATCTGCTGCTTCGGGTGTCAACAAACCGCTTCTTCCAAACCAAAGACTCTGGTATCGCAGGAAATTCACTCTGAACAGCGATTTCGAAGGCAAAAGAACTATCCTTCATTTCGATGCAGTTGACTGGCAGTGCAGTGTATGGATAAACGGAAATCTTATGGGTGAACATACAGGCGGTTATAATCCTTTCTGTTTTGACATAACCGATGTTCTCAAAGACGGCGAAAATGAACTTATCGTAAAAGTTTACGACCCAACAAGCGACGGACATCAGCAAAGAGGAAAACAGATCCTCAAAACGCAGGGATTCTGGTATACCGCAACATCGGGTATCTGGCAGACTGTATGGCTTGAACCTGTTAATCATTGCAGAATCGAAAACATAAAACTCACTCCCGACATCGATAAAGGCGTGATAGGATTAAAGGTTAATCATACCTGCAAATGCGGCGGAAAGCTCTTTGCAAAGGTGCTTGACGGTAATAAAGTTGTTTTTGACGGAGAAATTTCAGCAGATGAAAAAATCTCTGTTCCCGATGCAAAACTCTGGAGTCCCGAAAACCCCTTCCTTTATGACCTTGAACTTGTTCTTGATTGTAACGGTGAGAAAGATGAAGTCAAGAGCTATTTCGGAATGCGCAAGTATTCTGTTATGAATGATGAAAAAGGTATTCCGAGACTTGCTCTCAATAACAAACCATATTTCCAGAGAGGTCTTCTTGATCAGGGTTACTGGCCCGAAAGCCAGCTCACTCCCCCATGCGACGAGGCAATGATTTTCGACATACAGGAAATGAAAAATCTCGGGTTCAATATGCTTCGAAAACACATCAAAACAGAGCCCCTTCGTTGGTATTACCATTGCGACAGACTCGGAATGCTCGTATGGCAGGATATGATAAGCGGCGGTCAGTATATCGGTCAGTTCCTCGCAGGCGTACTTCCGTTTTTCAGCATTCATGTCAAGGATAACAAAGAAAATATGTATAAATCCTTCAAACGTGATGAACCCGAATGGCGTGAAGAATTCAGACAGGAACTTTGGGGAATGATTGATAATCTCTATAATTCCACCTCGATTAGCTGCTGGGTACCCTTCAATGAAGGCTGGGGTCAGTTTGATGCAAAAGAAATTGCACTTAAAATCAAAGAAATTGACCCGACAAGATTTGTTGACCACGCAAGCGGTTGGCATGATCAGAACGGTCCGGATTTCAAGAGCGTTCACAGATATATTGTTCCTGTTACTCCTCCCACAAGCTTAACAAGAAAGGGCAGGCCCTTTGTTCTGAGCGAATACGGCGGATACAGCTGGAACATCAAGAATCATGTATGGAACGCCAAGCGTTCTTTCGGATACATAATGTTCTCAAACAGCGAAGCGCTTTCAAAGGCATATAAGTTCCTTCACAAATCGCAGATTATCCCTCTTATCAAATGCGGTCTGAGTGCATCGGTTTATACGCAGGTAAGTGATGTTGAATTTGAAGTAAACGGTATTTACAGTTATGACCGTAAGGTTCTTAAAATTGATAAAAACACTCTCCTGGAAATCAATTCACAGCTTAAATATTAAAAACAAGGGGAAACCACATGGCCGAAATATTAAGTTCAAGAACAAGATTACTGAGTCTTGTAGAAATAATGACCATGTATTCCGATGAACATACCATAATGTCTATTGATGAAATCTGCGAAAAGCTTTCGGAATACGGATATGAAGCTTCAAAAAGAAATGTTATCGCCGATATAAAAGTAATTAACACAACACCGGTTAAAATCATTCAGGTCAACAAGCCGAAAAAAGGCTATTATCTGGCAAAAAGTTTTTCCCAGGCAGCTATCAACATGATTCTTGAAGCTGTTTACAGCTCACCACTTCTATCGGAAGAAAACTGCAGTTATATCGAAAACTACATGCGAAGAAATACGTGCCTTCAGACGCTCGACCTTATTCTTGATACAACGGCACATTTCCGTGCATGTCTTCCTCAAAGAAAATCATGTGTCGACGCTCTTTACAACATCCGAATTGCAATAAGAGATAAAATGCAAGCTGAAATCACTCTTGCTCAGACCGTTGTCGGTGACTCGTTTGCACAATCGGAAGTTTTTGAAACAATAACCGTGAATCCGATAAAAATAACTGCGTGCAACGGAATTTCAGCCCTTGTTTTTACAAGAACTGAGTCACCGGATAAAGCCGAATTTGTTAATATGCCAAGAATCAAATCAGCAGACATTATCGACAAACCGGCGAAAAAATTTGACGGTGATTTATTATCGGCAACAAATTTTTTTACAAGCGAAAAGATTTATTGCAACGCACGCGACCCTGAATGGATTCTGATTAAATTCAGGCAGAATGATACCGAATTTGTCCGTAACTGCTTTTCATCTGCGGTTTATTTCAGAAAAGCTGAAGAAGAAGGCTACTGCCTTGCAAAGCTTTTAACAGTTATAGATTATAACATTATAGGTATGCTTTTTACTCATAATGATAAAATTGAAATCATTAAACCTGACAAACTTCGCGATTTATTTAACAGCAAAATAAACAAAAACTAAAAGAGGTATAACCATGAAAAAAACAATGTTCAGAAAAATCGTCGCAATCCTTCTCATTCTTGTTCTTATTTTCACATTTGCCGCATGTAAAAACGGAACTGCCGGCAAGCCTGAAAAAGTTGTCGAATCCGAAAAAAAGGTTGCTATTCTTGTCGCACCCGAATCACAATACCCCGAAGATTACAGAGCTGCACAAGAACTCGCAGCAGAATACCCCGAAAAAGTTATTGTTAAGGAATATTCAGACAGCCGTATTCTCCGTGCAGGCGACCCCGAAATAATGCAGTTTTCAAAAGAACTCGCATCCGACCCCCAAATCGGTGCTATCATCTATTCAAGAGCAACTCAGTTCACAACCAACGCTATCCATTCAGCAGAATCGGTTAACCCCAATATCGTTACAATCTGTGTTGAACCCGAAGAATCAATTGAAATAATTTCATCAATTGCTAACCTTGTTTTCTGCGCTGACTGGACAAAGGTTGCCGCAGATGCAGTTGCATCCGCAAAGGAACAGGGCGCTGAATATTTTGTTCTTTTCTCAATCAATCGCCATATCACCAATAATCCCATGTATTCAGCTTTGAATACAGCATTCAAAAATGCATGCGAAACCAACGGAATCAAATATGTTTATGACAATTCCGTTGACCCCATTTATTCATCAGGCATCAAAGGTGCACAGCTTTATATCAAGGAGTCTATTGCAAGACTTTTCAATAATGAAAAAATAAACGGCAATAACATTGCACTCTTCTCAACAGACAGCTCCGTTCAGTCAACTCTCGTTGAAATTGCAAAAGACAGAGGATTTATCTACACATGTCCTTCCTTCCCCACCGCTTACAACGGAATCGGTGAAGCTTTTGAAATTGCAATGCCCGAAAAAATCAGCGATGTAAAAACATACATTGAAGCTGCAAAGGCTGTTGAAATTCCTGCAGGTGAAGTTGCTCCCAGATACAGCATGTATAACTTCCCCCTTGCAACAACTCTTATCAAGAGCGCTGTTCACTGTGCATTTGATATTCTCAACGGAACAACAACCGCAGAAAATCTTGCAGAAAAAGTTCAGGCAAGAGTTATCGCTGCAGCGAATAACAAAGATTTTACAATTGCTCCTTACGGCGAACTCACCAACACATTCACGGTATACTGCCCCGGATTTGAAATTGTAAAATAGTATAAGATAATTTATCCCCCACAGATTCAAATGAATTTGTGGGGGATATTTCAATCATTATTTACCTGCTCTGAGGTCTACACGGCGAATCTTACCGCTGATGGTTTTGGGAAGCTCATCTCTGAATTCAACAATTCTGGGATACTTATAAGGAGCTGTGCGTTCCTTAACATATTTCTGAATTTCCTTTTTAAGAGCATCGGTTTTTTCTGTACCCTTGGTAAGAACGATATCAGCCTTAACAACCTGACCTCTGATTTCATCGGGTGCGGCTGAAA
>CALAQQ010000136.1 GCA_937888485.1 uncultured Clostridia bacterium | reverse complement strand
CGAGCTTCACCGCACCGATTTCAATAATTTCATTGATATAACCGTTTGCTTTTTTTGCATATGTGTTATTCCATTCAAGGTCCATTACAATGAACTGCATCAAAACATTCCTTTTATTTTAATCTATAGGTTAGTATATAATATCCGACATATTATTGCAAGTATTATTTGAATTCGATTATTATTCAGCCGAAAGATATTTTTTGATGAACCCACTGAATTGGCTCTGTGACTTTTCCAAACAGTCAGGGTCGGATGCAAGACCGTGGTCGGAATTCGGATAAACATTGAAATAATGCTCCACACCGCATTCGGTAAGCTTTTCATGGAGTGCAACAGCATTGCGGAATGGCACAATATCATCAACAATACCGTGATTTATAATGGTCGGAACAGTGTTTTCATCAACATAATTAAGAGGTGAAATCTTCTTTATTTCTTCACTCATTTCTCCTAATGTATCACGGGTCACTTCCTTACCGCATATCCGTGTGAGAAGCTGAGAAAGGAAGTTTTCATCACCCATGGCGTTACCTTTTCCAAGCTCCGGATTATAGTAATAATACTCGTCGGTAAGGTCAGTAGGTCCGCAGTCGCTCATAACTGCAACAGGCTCAATTGCAGAAGTTTTGACCCTTGAATAAGTATAGAGCAGAGCAAGATTTGCACCTGCAGAACAGCCTGTCAGAATTGAACGGTCAATATTAACACCATGCTTTTTTCCGGTTTCTTTAATAAAACCTATTGCAGCATCGATATCATCGAGAATATCGTGAATACTCACAGTATCAGAAGCATAACGGTAATTCATCGCAGCACATACAACTCCGTGTTTTTCGCACATTTCTTTGATTAAATCATGATACACTTCTTTATCGCCCATAATCCATGCACCGCCGTGAATATAGAGAACAAGACCTGCACACGCTTTGTTTTCGGGTATGCAGATATCTACAACATGACGTTCATGTCCGCCGTAAGGAAGATTATAAAACACAAGGCTTTTGCAAGTCATACTCATACCCCCTGAATAATATATAATTAGATTACACCAAATCAAATTTATTGTCAATTATATCTTGACGGTAATTCACCTGCGGGGTTATACTTGGAATATATCACCGAAAGGAATGATAGCATGGATTACAATTGGCTCGGTAAATGGATTGGCACAGACATGACGGTCGAGGACAGATTTGCACCGATATTCAGAAAAAATTTTATTATAAAAGACAATGTATCTGAGGCAAGAATTAAAATCTGCGGACTCGGTCTGTTTGAGCTCAGAATAAACGGCAGTCTTCCGGATGATACACTTCTCAATCCGGCTCATACACAATACAGCAAAACTGTTTTATACAGAGATTTTGATGTAACCGAATTAGCTTTCAACGGTGAAAATGAAATAACAGTTGAACTCGGCAACAGTTTTTTCAATGAAACTACAGGGGTATGGGATTGGGACAAAGCCTCCTGGCGTTCAGCTCCGAAGCTCATTGCTGACCTTGTTATAGCATATGACGACGGAACAATCGAAACAATTGTAACTGACGAAACATGGCTTGTGACCCATGACGGTCCGATAACCAAAAACAGCATTTATTACGGCGAAACCCATGACCTCAGACAAAAAGAATGCAAATGGGAAAATGCCGTTTCGGTTTATGCACCTGAAGGAAATCTTAAGCTTCAGGATATGCCTCCGATAAGAAGAATTTCAGTTTTCAGACCAAAAGAAATAAAGCTCATGCCAAACGGCAGTTACATTATCACCTCTCCCGAAATGACAACCGGCTGGGCAAAGATATCTCTTGATGTTCCCGAAGCTTCAAAAATAACCGTTACCTACGGCGAAAAACTCAAAGATAACGGTTATGTTCAGAAAATCGGTGTTGATGAGGGACATAATGCCGAATGGTGGCCCGACTGCTACATTCAGCAGGATAATTTCATAACTGACGGCGGAAAAAATATTTTAGAGCCGAAATTCAGCTACAAAGGATTCAGATACATCCAGATTGACGGTTGTCCTTGTGAAATTACAGAAAACAACATTGAAATATACCGCATTGCAAACGATGTAAAATCAACATCGGAATTCTCTTGCTCAAACGAGCTTATCAACAAGCTCCATGAAATTATGAAGCGCACTCTTCTCAATAATTTTCAAAGCAAACCCACCGACACTCCCGTCTGGGAGAAAAACGGTTGGCTGGGCGATGCAAACTGTGCCCTCAATATAATGATGCTCAACTTCGGCATGGATAAATATATGCGAAGTTTTGTTGACATCATGGACGACTGCTTCAAGGAATACGGAAAAGTTCCCGTTATAGTACCAACTCCCGACTGGGGTGTCGGAAATTCGCCCGTATGGAACACAATTTTTGTTTTCGCTGTTGAAGCACTCATAAACTACTGCAACAACACGGGATATGCCGAGAAAATCTATCCTGACCTTAAGCAATTTGCTCTGAACGACATCGAAGAACTGAAATCGCTCGGCTGGGTCTGGGGCACAAGAGGTCTTTCCGACTGGCTTTCACCCTCAGGCGGTGAAGAAGCGGAAATCTTTCCTGACCCCTCTGAAGGCGCAGAAATCTGTTGTACAGCATTCATTTACCGCATGCTTGAATCAATGATATTCATTGCTGAAAAACTCGGTAAAAATGAAGATGTCGGGGATTTTGAAAAAGCAAGAAAACTTATTTATGATGCATTCAACGAAAAGTTTTTTGTTGCGGATAAAAGCATTTATCAGACAACATTCTGGAAGGAAATGGGAATCCGTACCCGTTACAGACAAACATCAAACCTCCTCCCCCTTGCTTTCGGAATGGTACCCGAAGAAAACAGAAAAGCAGTTCTCGAAAATCTTGTCAAAGATATCATTGAAAAAGATTATCATCTTGATACGGGATGCACAGGCACAAGATTTATTCTTCCTGTTCTCTATGATAACGGATACGCCGATGTCGCTTATAAAGTTCTTACTCAAAGAACCTATCCGAGCTGGGGATACTGGGTTGAGTGCGGTGCGGACAGCGCATGGGAATCCTGGGAGAAAACGACCCGTTCGCAGAATCATTATTTCCTTGGTACGTTTGACGAAGCTCTTTTCACTCATATCGCAGGCATAAAGAATATTCGCGACGGTTACCGTTCATTCACCGTCAGACCCGAGCTTTTCTGCGGACTTGAATTCGCGAACGCATCAATAGAAACACCTCTCGGCAGGCTTTCGGTTAAATGGAATAAAAATACCATCGGAAAATTCGACATTGAAATCGAAATACCCGACGGTGCGAAAGCAGAAATTATTCTCGTCGATAAAGTTAAAGAAACCGTTGACGGCGGAAAATATAACTATACCGTATAAAATAAGGCATCTCCGACGTGGAGATGCCTTTTGATTTTATGAAATCAACCACAAGTTATACTTGTGGAAAACACCAAAGCGGAAGCGT
>CALAQQ010000135.1 GCA_937888485.1 uncultured Clostridia bacterium | reverse complement strand
GGCAAAATCAATCCCCTCATCGGTTCTGCAGGCGTTTCCGCAGTTCCCATGGCAGCCCGTGTTTCACAGACCGAAGGCAGAAAGTATAACCCCACAAACTTCCTTCTCATGCACGCCATGGGTCCCAACGTTGCGGGTGTTATCGGTTCAGCCGTTGCAGCAGGATTCCTGCTTATGATGTTCGGAAAATAAAATTATAAAAGTCGTCACTTCGGTGGCGGCTTTTTTCTTGTCAATTATTATAAACTATGTTATACTTAATATAATAGGTTGGTTTCGGATAAAAGCTTTGCGGTTGCCTTATATAATCGGTCATAGGCGAAGCCTATCCTTAACATTTCGTCAGAAATATATCGCTTTCGCAGAAAATATCGAATTGCGAAGCAATATATCGAACGCCGCAAGGTGTATATCGTTGTCAAATAATTTATTTGACACAAAAGGGGCTGATTTGATGTTCGCAAGAATAAACAGTATGGGTCTTTTCGGAATTGAAAGCTACATGGTCGGAGTTGAAGTTGATTACGGTAACGGTCTGCCGAGAATCGATGTTGTCGGTCTGCCCGACGCATCCGTCAACGAATCACGCAACAGAGTGCGCTCCGCCATGAAAAACTGCGGTTACTCATTCCCTCAGAGCCGTATAACCATCAACCTCTCCCCTGCCGATATCAAAAAGGAAGGCCCTATTTACGACTTACCCATTTTCATTTCAATTCTCCACGCCACCGACCAGCTTAAATGCCCCCTTGGCGACTGCGCATTCATCGGCGAATTATCCCTCGACGGTCTTGTCCGCAAAGTCAACGGTGCATTATCTATGGTTATCAGAGCACAGAAAAGCGGAATAAAGAAAGTTTTTGTCCCCAAGGACAACGCTCTCGAATGCTCGGTGGTTAACGGTATTGAAATCTATGCGGTTGAAAATGCAAATCAGGTCGTCGACCACCTCACAAAAAAAGAAGCGCTTGTTCCCGTAAAATATGAGGAGCTTGCAAAGAATGAAAACGCATTCGGCATTTTTGCTCCCGATTTCAAGGACGTCATGGGTCAGCAGGATGCAAAACGTGCCCTCGAAATCGCTGCTGCAGGCGGACACAACATAATAATGGTAGGTCCTCCGGGCTCAGGCAAAAGCATGCTTGCCAAAAGACTTCCTTCCATTCTCCCCGACATGACCTTTGATGAAAGCCTCGAAACAACAGAGCTTTATTCCATAGCGGGCGCAATGCCCGAAGGGGTTTCCCTCATTCGTGAAAGACCCTTCAGAGCGCCCCACCATACAGTATCCCCCGCAGGTCTTTCCGGCGGAGGAGTTATTCCGAGACCTGGCGAAATATCACTTTCGCATAACGGCGTCCTTTTTCTCGATGAACTTCCCGAATTTACGAGAACATCAATGGAGGTTCTCCGTCAGCCCATCGAAGACGGAAAAGTTACCATCTCAAGAGCAAACGCTTCATTCACCTATCCATGTTCAACGATGGTTGTCTGCGCAATGAATCCCTGCCCCTGCGGTTTCAGAGGACATCCCAAAAAGAACTGTACCTGCAGCGATGTTGCGGCAAAACGCTATCTTAACAAAGTATCGGGTCCGCTTCTTGACAGAATGGATATTCATATAGAAGTTCCGCCGGTTGATTTCGAAAGCCTTTCGAGCAAAATGCCGTCGGAAAGTTCTGCCGATATAAGAAAAAGAGTCAATGCCGCAAGAAAAATTCAGCTTGAACGCCTTGAAGGTACGGGTATCAACTGCAATGCCAAAATGACTCCCGAACAGACAAAAAGATTCTGTAAACCGAAGGATTCTGCGATGTCCTTCCTTGAAGACGTGTTCAACAAACTCGATTTTTCTGCAAGAGCCTACGATAAAATTCTTCGTATTGCAAGAACAGCCGCTGACCTTGAGGGCAGCGAAACAATCGAAATCCCTCATGTTGCACTTGCTGTTCAATACAGAAGCCTTGACAGAAAATTCCGATAACTCCCTATTGATAATAATGAAAATTTGAGATATAATAAATTGATAAATTCCCGAACGGAGAAAGATATATGTTAAGACTTGAAAATGTTTCGTTCAAGGTTGAAGTTGACGGCAAAAACCTTGAAATTATCGATAATATCAACATTGAAATACCCGACGGTGCATTCACCGTTATAACGGGCCCCAACGGTGGCGGCAAGTCAACTCTTGCACGCCTCATAATGGGCATAGAAAAACCCACAGGCGGTAAGATTTACTATAATGACACCGACATCACCGATATGTCCGTTACAGAAAGAGCAAAACTCGGAATCGGTTATGCCTTCCAGCAGCCTCCGAGATTCAAGGGTCTCACCGTACGCAGACTTCTCTCCCTTGCGGCAGGCAGCGAGCTTCCCGTTGACGAATGCTGCGGTTATCTCACAAGCGTCGGTCTTTGCTCGAAGGACTATCTCAACCGTGAAATGGACTATTCCCTTTCGGGCGGTGAAGCAAAGAGGATCGAAATTGCAACCCTTATGGCAAGAAAACTTGACCTCGCTATTTTTGACGAACCCGAAGCAGGCATCGACCTGTGGAGCTTCTCAATGCTCGTTGAATCATTCAAGGCTATGAGCAAGGGCAGCCACAGGAGCGTCATCATCATTTCCCATCAAGAAAGAATCATGCAGCTTGCCGATAAAATGATTGTTATTGCCGACGGAAAGGTCAGAAATACAGGCACAAAAGACGAAATTTTCCCGCAGCTTATGGGTGAATTCAGCGAAAACTGCGGCTTCAGAGGAAAGGAGAATTAACAATGGAAAAAAGAGATATGGGATTGCTTGAATCCATTGCCGACCTCCATGAAATTCCTGCAGGCGCATATAATATAAGAAAAAACGGCGAGGGTCTTTCAAGACGCTCAACCGCAAACATTGAAATTATTACAAAAACAGACAAGCCCGGCATTGACATCATCGTTAAGCCCGGCACAAAAAACGAAAGCGTTCATATTCCCGTTATTATCACCGAAACGGGCGTTGACGACCTTGTTTATAACGACTTTTTCATCGGTGACGATGCAGATGTGCTTATCGTTGCAGGATGCGGAATCCACAACAGCGGCGATGAAAAATCACAGCACGACGGCATTCATACCTTCCACATCGGCAAAAATGCAAGAGTTAAATATGTTGAAAAGCATTACGGAGAGGGCGACGGCAAGGGCGAAAGAGTGCTCAATCCCGTTACCGTTGTTGA
>CALAQQ010000134.1 GCA_937888485.1 uncultured Clostridia bacterium | reverse complement strand
TTCTCAGAATCAGTCTTTCCGTTTCCAGTCTTTGTGTTCCGCAGTGTTTCATAAAATCCTCCCATTTTGCAAATATTAATTGCATTTTCAGGCCGTCAAATCAACAGTGTAGATTTTTTATCAGGGAAAGTTGTTTTGATTAACATAATATTTAATTACTCGCTTTATAAAAACATCTTCCTCATTAAAATATCCTAAAGTAATATGAGGTCTGGTTTTCAATTCCATATACTTTGTGCTCAACTTTTCTTCAGCAACTCTTTTTGACAAATTATAAAGCTTTTCTTCCATATCTTTATCTAAGAATAATTCAATTGCGTATTGTATGTTTCTTACTAATCACAAATTGGAATTTGCTGGTTTTAATGAGGATATGTTACCTGTCTGCCTGTGACAAGTTCAACTGCCGATTGATAAAACTTCAAAAATGCTTTCTGAACCATCCCTTTGACCGCAAGTTCAAACGCAATTCTCGTTGAATATTTATCACCGTTTTCTTTTGCGGTTTTTATGTAATCAAAGTCGAAAACATCGTAAAGGCGTTCAACTCTTGTTTCATAAGTTGATGTATCATTTTCATCAATTTCAACCACACGGTAGCCGTATTGCGTTGTATAAGCCAGACCTTTGTAACGAGTCATAGGAGAAGTATAGATATCGATATTCTGATTTCTTACTCCAAAGGCATTTGTGTGATCGTGACCGGTAAACATTGCGAGCACATCGCCGTTTTCAACCAGCGCATCAAACTGACCGTCGTTGTAATATCCGGGGCAAGGCTTTTCGTTGAGAGTGCCGTAGTTCACATTTTCGGGGTTAAAAGCGTAATATTCCTCTTTGTTGTAGATATGTTCAATTGCATAAGGTTGTTTTGAATCAACTTTTTTAAGTACATCATAAATTTCAGGCACAATTATATGTTGAAAAACAACCGAATTGAGTTTTTCTCCGCCGTTTTCATTCTGAAACTTCGCGGAGGTTTCCTTATACCATTCAATCTGTTCGGTGCGTACACGGTCATAATGTCTCGGGTCATCCTCATCATAATCGCCTGAGTCAAACACCCAAAGATTGAAATTTACCTTGTCGCTGTCAGATGCAAGAACGGGAATGTTGAACGTTGCGCAGTTTTTGAAGTTTACGGATTCATCTGCGGTTATTACGCAAGAGAAGGTCTTGTAATAATCCATAATGTCCTTTCTTGACATCGGGCCTGCCTCTGAATCATGGTTGCCGAAGGTCACGGCAACGGGAATGCTTCTTGATTCGAATATGTTCATCAGAGCGTTGATAAGCTTTTGGGTTTTTTCGGGGTCTTCGTTGGGATGTGTATTATCACCTGTAAGTACAACAAGGTCAGGCTTTTCCACGTCGCAGGCTTCAGCGATTACCCAAACCGATGAATCAAAATGCTTGTCATAGTTAAGATGTGTGTCGGCAATATGCAGTATTTTAAGTTTGCCGTCGGAATTGAATTTTATTGTTTTATCCGTAACGTTCTGTTCGTTTGCGGGATTAAAGTCTATGTTGGTATTTTCGGGTTCGATTTCAAAATATATTATTCCTGTTATCAGAATAACAACCGACACCAGCAATGCGGTTAAAACGGTTTTCTTTATGATTTTTTTGACGCTTTTTTTCATATTCCGATTTCCTTTTCATTATTATTTTAATATGAATTCAGCGTTGTTATCCGAAAAATCTTTATTGTTTCCGATGGTGTTAAGAAGCATGCTTCTCAAATCAACCTTAACACCGTCTTTTTCAAGCTTCGGTTCAACCTTTTTAAGTACAAAAGAAAATCTTTTGATAATGCCCGATATGAAATTATAAACAGGTGTTCCTTCTGTGTGAGCACCGTCACCCAGGAAGATTCCGACACCGATTTCACCGACAAGCTCGGTTAATTTTTTATCTTTAAGAGCCTTATCTCTTTTGATAAAGAGCAGACGTTCAACTGTTCCGACGGTTATTGTCTCAAAGCGTTTTCTTCCGAATGCCTTCAGATGTTTGACAATGCCCTCACCGCCGCTGAGTGCACCGCGCACACGGGCAATAATTGCATCGTGAAATTTCTTATGGCAATATTCCTGCGCCGTAAGACCGTTCATATCCCATCCGAAATCTTCAACATCAATTGTTTTGATTTTCAGTACAGAGTTTTTATCTATTGTGATTTTTCTGTATTTTGCAGGACTGCCTACAAGACAGGCGGTGCAAATATCAATCAGTCTGTTTCCCTTTTCGGAATAAAACTCATTTATGCTCTGAATGTGCATATGTCCCGTTAAGACAAGTTCAACTCCGTTGTCTGCAAGGAATGAGGCAACCTTCCGCCATTTCTTGATTTTAGCATCTCCGACAAGGTCGAATACAGGTACAGACGGAATAATAGGGTAGTGGCATATTGCAAAAATTGAACAGTTGTCTTCTTTTGCTTTATCGATTTGTATCTTAGCCCAAGCCATAAGCCTATCGTCCATTGCCCCCTTTGGTTGATTAAGACTGTCACAGCATATGGCAAGCATTCTTACACCATCGTTGATTTCGGCAACATAAGAATGAGTGGGTTCATCAAGAGCGATAGCATCGCCGTAGCCGAAATCACGGTACATTTCACAAAGAGCGTTGAAGTTTGTACCCTCAACCTCAATCCGTTCATCATTTTTATATGCGTATGATAATTCTCCGTAATCGTGACCTGCTGTTATAACATAAATCTTTTTACCGCTTTCTTTAAGCTTGTAAAGCTCTTTTATGAAGCTTTTGTGGCTATCTTTTTCTCCGTTTTTTGTAAGGTCACCCGGAATTATAACAATATCGGTTTCCTTATCTTCGCTGATGCGTGCAAAGGTTGATTTTATAATTGCACTGCTCTCTCTGACAAAATACTGTTCGGTTGCCATCATTTTTTCAAAGGCTTTTCCTTCGACACCCAATTCGTTTTCAAAATAATGCGTATCGGTTACAAGATAAAAGCTGACAGGTTTCATTTTCTTCATCCTCCGTTCAAATAATTTCAAATTCAAAATGTTGTTTTACTCCGTGATATATCAGCAAAATCAACAGTATATCCCGAAACTCTTATTTCATTGTCCTGAATATCAAAGCTCGGGCGGAATGTTATTGTACGTTTTTCACTTGGCAACAATGAAAAAAAGTTGTCGTCAAAAATAAACTCACCGTCTAATTCAACTGCGTGAACATATTTGTCAGCAGTGATTGTGATTGTATTTTCAGTTTTCGAAATCACTTTGACAGTATCGGTAGGGATAATAGGCAGTGTACCTGATTTATAAAAAGCACGGTCAATGAGCACTCCGTCGCTTATCACATCGCAAACAAGCATAGTGCATTCTGGAACATCGTTCAGCGGAACAGAAAACACTTTTTCGGATTTTTCCGATGATACAACAGCATCAGTTGTCGTAATCAGCGTTGCGTTACCATTTTGAACTGAATATAAAGAAAGAGTAATTTGTTTTTTTGAAAGTCCGTCGTTGCAAAGATATATTTCATATTTATCTGTTTTGTCAATCGATGCAAGAATCTGTTTTGAGCAGCGTTTAAAACTGTAGAAAGATGCTTTGGGGAGACAATAATAATCAACAAATGCCCAGCCGCTTGAAGCGGGCCAACAGTCGTTCCACATCCAATAGACAATACCGTTTATAAACCCACGGTTTCTGCGTATATTTTCCATGGAAACACGAATCCACTCAAACTGAGTATATTTCAGTTTGAAGTATCGGTCAGAACCGTCTTTAAATTCGCCGAGAACTTTGCTAGCGAAATTTTGAAGAAAATCAAAAAGAGTGAACGGAAGACAGGGATTACCTTTTGTGTGATAATTCCACATTTCGTCTGAATTGAAAATATCTTCATCAGTCATAAAACGGCGCAGAGAGGGGAGTGAGACAGCACCGAAAGTCGGTTCTTCAGCAATAAACCGTGCAAGCAGGGTTGAAAAGAACTCCTTGTAATCCATCATTTCAGTGTCAAGAATGTATGGAAAAATTGAATCGCCGAGATACTGTGTGTTATGAGTTGTGCCGACAGTTTTTGATGCATATGTATTGCCGCCGCATGGACTTGAAAGCATAAATCGGCGTTTAGGGTCAAGACGGTTAAGAACAGGCATTATCCCTTCGTGGATTGCTGTTCTGCCTTTGTAATCCTCTGACTCATCGCTTCCCCAAATTGCATTTTCATTATCGCCGGACCACCAGACAAAAGATGGATGATTCCGCAGTTCGTATGCTGCAAATTCAGTTTCTTTTTTTAACTGTTCTATAAAATCGGCTTTTTCTTCGGGATAGTGACCGCATGCCATAAGGAAATCCTGAGTAACAAGAATTCCAAGTCGATCACATTCATTATAGAAATGCTGTTTTTCAAAAATTCCGCCGCCCCATACACGAAGCATGTTAACTCCTGCTTCGGCTGCGAGGGTAATTAATTCGGTTATCTTTTCATCTTTTTCTGCTGATGGGAAAGGTTCGCATGGAACCCAGTTTGCACCTTTGCACATAATCGGAACATCGTTTATTAACAGCTGAAAGCCCGAAAAATCTTTGTTTTGGTCGTAGATTTCGCCACTGACAGAGTTTTTGATTTCAAGGCATTTATTATAGTTCAGACTTCCTTTTTTATCGGGTAACTGAAGGACAGTAGCGATGCGAATACCGAATGAGAATTCTTTTTCACAAATCTTAAGCTTATATATCGGTTGACTTCCGTATCCTATTGGATACCACAGTCCGGCATCTGGTATATCGATGTATTCCTTTATATAATGTTCTTTGCAGTATTTGTTGTGACGGTAAACCGTCTGACCGTCGGGTGAAACAATTTCAATTTCAACAATTTTTCCGCTGTGATAATTTTCAAATTCCGCTTCAACAACTATCTGAGCGGAAGATTCAAGTATATGCTCTGTATAGATATAAACATTCTTTACCGAAAATCCGTCAGTGAAATCAAGATAAACATCACGCCAAATTCCGCAGGTAACAAATCTTGCAACCCAATCCCAACCGTAGGTACATTGAATTCGTCTTGTATGCATACGCTCGGTTGTGAATGCTCCTTCACGTTTTTCAAATCCTTCAACTTCGCGGATAGGTGAGCGAAAATTAACCGAGATGATATTGTCACCTTTGTTAAGCAGAGCGGCGACATCAAAAGAATGGGATATAAACATGTTATCAACAGACCCGATGAACGTATTGTTCAGATAAATATCCGCATAAGTGTCAAGACCGTCAAATATCAGATTAGCTTTTGCGGGGATTTCGTTAAGTGTGAATTTTTTGGTGTACCGCCAGTCGCAGTCTTCAATCCATTGGCATTCATCCGGATTATTGCGGTAAAAGATATCTTCGGGAATTTGTTTGCCGACAAGGTCTGTATGTACACATCCCGGTACATTTCCCGGAAAATCAAATTTTTTAATTCCGTTTGCATCGAAGCATTCGCCTTGCCAGCAACCGTTAAGACTGAATTTTTTCATTGGTATACCTCTGATAATTATTCTGCGGAACGGATTACTACTGCCAAATCGGTTGCCTTCGGTCTGTCGCCGAGATAATATGTTCCGAATATTGTCGCAGTGAATTCATATTCTTTGGAGTATTCACCGTTTATCGGGTCAAACCATTGGTAAGTATATCTTCCTTTGGGAATAAGACTTCCGACTGTGCCTGTTTTTATTCCTCCGTAATATTTGGTGTTTGTTTTCTGAGCAACAAACTTATCTGTATATGAATAGAAGTAAACAACTATTTCCGAATTTCTTTCGTTACTTGCATATGAGTAATATACATTGTTTGCGGGAACAAAATATAATTTGTTATCAAATCTGGGAATGAGGTTAAACCACTCCGAATTTTCAAGAAAATCACGCATATATCCAACCTGATATGAGCTTGCATATTCGAGTGAATCTTGCCATGTGGCATTGTTTTTTTCTTCGCTTGTTATTGTGTCAACGCCGTCGGAACTGTCGTTTTCTTCGTCATAAATATTTAGGTAACTCCATGTGTCGTGACCGCCCCAGCCATAGCCGTACATACCGTTAAGATATGCAACCCAGCCTTGCATTCTTGAACCGAAATTCTTTGTCCAGAGGTAACAATACTGTCCCTCATAATTAACAGCTGGTTTGCCTTGCGAATTATACCAATAATCTTTGCAAATATTGAAATTGATTTGATCTGTTTTGGTGGGATGCCATTGTGCAGCATAGAAATTATGTGCATTAACATCTCTGAAACAGGAGGGCAAAGCATCTTTGTAATAAACCCTGCATTTATCGCTTGCGTTTTCGCCGTTACCGTAAGCTGCGGTGTTTCCGACGTTTTCCTGATGCGCAGAAAGCGGATGGTCGTATGTATCATATTTTGCAATATATTCCGCAACAAGCTTATAGGGATTATTCCGGTAATTCCATTCCGGATGAGAAGTTTCGTTCCAGTAAAAGTCGTTATCAGCTTCCTGACCGAGAGTCCATATAACGGGATATGCACCGTATCTTGCAACCCAATAACGGGAGATTTTTTCAAGATAGAATTTTGTACTGTCAG
>CALAQQ010000133.1 GCA_937888485.1 uncultured Clostridia bacterium | reverse complement strand
ATCCAATCAAGGCGCGAAAAATCAATTTCACCGTTTTCTTTGCGTTTCCAGGTGCCGTTATCATCCGTCTGGAAATTACGGTACCAGAACGGTACACGCACGCAGGTGAAACCGAGCGACTGAAGATAATCAAGATCATATTCGGTGATATAGTTGTCCTCGCGGATTTTTATGAGTCGGTCTGCTTCTTCCTTACCGAAACGCCTTTCAAGCGTGGTTACGATATCCCATTGAGCTTCTCCGCCTTTGAAAAATCCTTGCCATAATTCATCAAGTAACCATCCGCCGAGATTTGTTCCGCGCAGAAATACTTGCTTTCCCTCGGCATTGATAATTCTTTCTCCGTCACAATGAAGTATACTCAGGCTCATATTACACACTTCCTTATGTTCATAGTTAATTTGTTACATTGATAAAATTATATCATAAATGCAACAAAATACAACCTGAATATTTGTGCTGATTATGCTCATAAACAACTGGATAATATACCTTTTCAGAGTTAATATGTCACTACTACAAACAAGGGAGATATTACTATGAAAACACCAATTCCGGCAATTGAGAAAGTGATTGCAGAAAGAGCAAAAACAACAGAAGAAAACATCAATATAAGGCTGTTTTGGGCATATAAACACAGCCTTGAAGCAGGAAATGACATGATAAACTTTTACGATATCATTTGGGAGCGTGAAATCGAAGGCATTGTGGAAAACCTGAATTATTACAAAATCAAAGAGTTTTCAATTTCAAGCAATTTCAGCGGACTCATCACAATTCTTGCAGCATTCGACAAGTACGGCTTTACAATGGCTGGCATAACGGATGCAAAGGAAACCTACATCGATTTGACAACAAACGAGAGGACTGTTTCAAAAGCAATAAGGATGGTGAGAAGATGAAAACAATATCAAAAGAAACGCTCACAATGCTGCGTGAGAAGTATCCGGCCGGGACAAGAGTCGAGCTTGTGAATATGGAAGACCCATACACAAGTCTCACTGCCGGCGACAAAGGAACGGTTAGGCACGTTGACGATATGGGCACCATCCACATAAACTGGGATTGCGGTTCATCTCTCGGTGTGGTTTACGGGGTGGATATCGTAAAAAGAATAAAATAAATTATACATATTTACATCTGCGGTTGCTATTGTGGCAACCGCATTTTCTTATTGTATTTCTTTCAAATAATAATTATGGTGGATTTATATTATAAAAGGTTGGTTTGATATGCAATAGATCAAAATCCTCATCTTTAAATAATAATAGACTCATAATCGTTTGTTTCTTTTACCGTAGAAATAAAGGCTTACCTTATCGGGCAAGCCTTCTGTTTTTTATAACGATTTAGTTTTTACTGTTTGGGTATCAGCATCAGTTGTCGAGAAATCCTCAGCAACTGATTTTATTAATTTGTTTTCATAAAAACAATTATCTTGCCTATCTTGACTTTTCTCCGAAACAGAGTGATATATACACACTGCAAAGGAGATGAGTCAATGAAAAATACACTTGAAGAACTGTGGTACGGCAACATAATACCGATGGAGCATTCCATCGGAGGTAACGCACGCATCAAAAAGCTCATTAGTCTTATGGACAAAAATCGTGAAATGTTTTCTGAAACCCTGAACGATTCGCAGAAAGAGTTACTTGCAAAATACGATGATGCTGTTAATGAGATGTATAGTGAAATTGAAAAGGATGCATTTATATACGGCTTCAGGCTCGGCGGCAGATTGGTTTCGGATACATTCAGAAACGATATTTAATTGAATATTATATTGAAAAGCACACAGCAATACCGTATGCGGTAAAGTTGTGTGCTTTTTTTGTTTGTCCTGTAATTGCGATATAAATCATTGCAATGCAGGGCTTTTTCTGTTTTTGCTGATTGTTTTTAAAGAATTTGAAACAGAGGGGGTACAAAACTACTGTTTTTTCTGCGTATAGTGAAAGGATTCAAAAAAAATTTTAAATATTTTTCGAAAAATACCCTCCCAAACACCTAATTTTTCTCCGTATAGTGAGAGGTTCTCAAATATATTTCAAACAATTTTATCTAAACGGAACTTTTGTGCGTGGATCATAGGTGAAAGTGTATTTGTAAACAATTTATGAACGTTTTTAAAAATGCCCTTCCAAAACGCCCTGTTTTTCTGCGTATAGTGAAAGAATTATAAAATTCCCAAAGTTTTTTTAAAAAACACCCCACCAAAATACCTTGTTTTTTTTCCTTATAGTGAGAGGCTTTATATAATTTCAAAGTTTTTTTGAAAAACACCCTTACAAAATGCCCTCTTTTTCTGCGTAGAGTGAAAGAGTTTCAAAAAAGCAATTAAAAGAAAGGTGAAATAAATATGAGCAAGAAAATCTCAAGAACAACCGTAACAATGTTTCGCGCCGTTTATGTGGATACATCTTAGGTTGCAACGGTATATCAATCAAATCTAATGAAAAGGAGGAGAAATAATGATTAACAATGATTTTTATCCTGATATGTATTACGGCAACTGTTGCGGCAACGCAAAGAACTGTTTGTATTCACATAAGGGTATAGCAAAATCCGCCGATGAATTCAAAGCATTTCTGAAATATGATCACACATTTATTCAGTTCAAAGGTAACTACCGCAGCAAAGATAATTTCATAAAGGCAAATGCCGTTGTATTTGATTGCGATAACGAGTTCAGTGATACTGCTTCAGAATGGGTTAAGCCTGAAAACATCAAAGACATATTTAAGAATGTTAAATGCATCGTTTACACAAGCCGTAATCATATGAGGCGAAAAGGCAACAAGTCGCCAAGACCACGGTTTCATGTGATATTTCCAGTTGAACCGAGTGTAACTGCATTGTCCTTCTGTGAGCTTACTGCAAAGGTGTGCCAACTGTATCCGTTCTTCGATGATAACGCAATCGATGCAGGCAGATTCTTCTTCGGTAATCCCGATACGGAAATAACCGTTATCAGTGGTGAAAAAACCTTAGATGCATATATCAAGGAATTCGAATCGGAGCTTAATTCAAATGAAACAATACCCGAAGGCAAAAGAAACTCAACATTGTCCGCTTATGCAGGAAACACTATTAAGCGTTACGGCGACACCGATGAAGCCTATGCAAAGTTTATGTCAAAAGCTGCACAATGTAAACCTCCGCTTGAAGATGCGGAGCTGCAGAGCATATGGAAAAGCGCACAAGGATTTTACAAAAGAATAAGCTCACAGCCCGGATATGTTCTGCCTGATGAATACAACAACCTGAGCGAAACACAATGGGAAATTCCCATACCGTTTACGCAGAAAGAACTGCCGTTTTTTCCGATTGATGCATTACCTGAAACAATTCGGAACTATGTTGTTGCGGTTTCTGAAAGCACACAGACTCCCGTTGATATGAGTGCAGCATCTTCTCTTGCGATCCTTGCATTGTGTCAACAGGGTAAGTTCCGTATCCTAGGCAAATCGGACTGGACGGAGCCGCTTAATCTGTTTGTTGTGGTTGTTGCCGAACCGTCCGAAAGAAAGAGCGCCGTAATCAGTTTTATGACAAAGCCTGTTAATGCATTTGAAGCTGAATACAACCTTCAGAATTCTGCAAGGCTTGAACAAAGCAAAATCGAAAAGAATATTCTGAAACGTCAGCAAACAATGCTTGAAACAAAAGCGGCTAAAGGACGACTTCTTGATTCCGAGATGGAGGAATTTGCACAGAAGGTTGCAGATTTCAAAGAGGAATCACCACTACGACTTTACGTTGATGATGTTACGACAGAAAAGCTTACGTCGGTCCTTGCTGACGGCGGAGGCAAAGCTGCGATTGTATCGGCAGAGGGCGGTATCTTCGATATGCTCTCGGGTCTCTATACAAAGAATGTAAATATCGATGTAATGCTGAAAGATCATTCAGGTGACAGTATCCGTGTTGACCGAATCGGCAGAAACAGTGAAAGCATTATGAATCCTGCACTGACAGTATTGCTAACTGTGCAGCCGAACGTGCTTTCGGGTCTTATGCAAAACGGAACGTTCAGAGGAAGAGGTCTTACGGCGAGATTTCTCTACTGTATGCCCAAGTCTATTGTGGGTAGCAGAAAATACCGAACCGACCCAATTCCTTCTGCTGTTGCGGATGATTATTATGCATTGATAAACGAACTGCTTGATGAGGAAGAAAAGGACGAGCCTGAACTGATAACACTTTCTGCACAAGCGGACAGATTGCTTGAGTCATATTCAAACGAGGTTGAATCAAAGCTGAAAACCGATTATGCGGATTTTGCAGATTGGGCTGGTAAGCTTGTCGGTGCGGTTCTTCGAATAGCAGGTCTTCTGTGCAGGGCATCTGCTCTTCGGCTCGGTGTGTTTGGTGATGATTATGCACCGCTTGTTGTTGATGAAGCAACGATGAACAATGCAATAAAAATTGGCAGATATTTCACTGAACACACAGCGGCGGCATTCTCATTGATGGGTGCGGATATGCTTGTGAAGCAAAGTGAATATGTTCTTGACACAATCTGCAAAAACGGACTCGTTGAGTTCAGCAGGCGTGATATTATGCGTCTTTGCAGAACCTTCAAGACCGCAGATTCAATTCAATCGGTGTTAAACCATCTTGTTGATTACGGCTATTTGGCTGTTAAATAAAACGATGCCGCAACAATAAAGGGCAGACCGACGGGACAAGTGTATCTCATCAATCCATACCTTTATCGCAAAGCATCATAGGGTTTGCATATTATTGTCCTTTTTGTCCTTTGTCCCCAAGGTGGAGAAGGTATATATAAATATGAAGAAAATAAATTAATTAATTAATTATTTTGATGATTATTCTTATTGTTTTGACTATAAGGACAGCGTGACAAAAAGGACAAAAGTCAGAGGTGATGTCAATGACATAGCAAAGAGCTATGCGTGACCCCGTAAGGGGGTGAAAATCTCTGTGACTAATCGATATTGTCAGCGGCGCAGGGTATCACGCACAAAATTCCTCGTATGGTTGATGGCTATGAAGCCGAGTGGTATGACGAAAATGATCGCTTTAATTTTTCGGGCGCAAAGTTTGATGAGATTGTTTTCAACGCATATAAGCTTGGTGCACTCATCAAGGTTTCAAACGAATTCCTTGAGGATACTCCCAAAGACATTGAAAACTTTATCTGTGAAATGATAGTAGAAAGGTTTTCAAGAAGCGAAGAAGAGGCATTCTTTACCGGTGACGGAATCGGCAAACCTCTCGGAATTATCCATCAGGCACAGGTTGGTACTGTAACCGAAAATAAAGGTGATATCAATCTTGATGACATCATTGAGCTTGTATATTCCGTCAAGAAACCTTACCGTGAAAATGCAGTTTTCATTATGTCGGAGGAAGCCTATGCTTGTCTGAAAAAATTTAAAAACTACAACGGTAGAAACATATGGAAGGTTGTAAACGGTGAACCCGATACATTGTTCGGTTATCCCGTTTATACCACAACCAAGCTTGATGGCATTGAGTCCGGTAACAAACCTGTACTTTTCGGCAACTTCGATTATTACTGTATTGCCGAAAGAGGTAACCGCATTATCCGCAGACTTTCGGAAAGATATGCGGAGCTCGGTCAAGTTGGTTTTATCGGCACGCAGCGTGTTGATGCAAGGCTTGTTGACCCCGAAGCGGTCAAATCGCTTGAAATCAAATAAGTTATAGTTAATCCCGCATAAGAATAAAATCTAAAGGAGGTGGAGGAATTGGCGCGGAAAAAGAAGCAATACATAATGATTGAAAAGCCAGAAATACAACTGAATAAACACGAGCAGGAAGAATTCGATAAAATCGTTGTGAATGCTTTGTGTCAATCCCTCTACCAGGCGGGAAAACTGAGCGAAGAACAGGTCAGATATCTGGAGAATATTAACCTGAATATTTGGTAGAATACTTTTGAAAACAGCAATCTATATGTCTGAAATACAATATATCACGCACATTCGAACATTTTTCTCTTTGACATACGCCGTATGTCAGCATCGAAGAAATGCCCGACTGCACGCAATCTATTGCATTTCAGATGCAAAGCAGTTTTGAAAGTGCAGATTTTTGTCACAGCAAGGCGAAAATCTGCAGGAATACGAGGCTATTTCAAAGGTTTTCAACGATGCTGTGGCGGAAATGTGCCTTTCAAAACCATAATAATTGCTATTTTCAAAAGTATAACTTGATATACATCGGTTACTTATGGCACTATGTGTTATACAGGAGGTGTCGATATGACAAGAATACAGACCGACAGAATATTGAAAGTTGCGGCTTATTGCCGTGTTTCAACCGACAGCAGTGACCAGGCAAACTCCCTTGCAAGTCAGCAGAGTTATTTCAAAGAATATATCGAAAGAAATCCGATGTGGGAGCTTTATGATATTTATGTTGATGAGGGAATTACGGGTACAAGCACCAAAAAGAGAAAAGCATTCAACAGAATGATGGTTGATGCCCAGCTTAAGAAATATGACCTTATCATCACCAAAGAAATCAGCCGTTTTGCCCGTAACACTCTCGACAGCATTTATTACACCCGAAAGCTTAAGGAATACGGCATCGGTGTAATCTTTGCAAACGATAATCTTTTTACCCTTGACCCAGATGCAGAGCTTCGATTAACGATTATGGCTTCAATCGCACAGGAAGAAAGCCGCAAAACATCCGAGCGTGTAAAATGGGGTCAGAAACGCAGAATGGAGCAAGGCGTTGTTTTCGGCAAAAGTATGATTGGCTATGACGTGCGTGACGGCAAGCTTTACATAAATCCCGAGGGTGCGGAAATAGTCCGTAAGATTTTTCATAAGTACACAATCGAACGCAAAGGCACCTGCACCATCGCAAGGGAGCTGAAAGAAGAAGGAATACCAACCTTTACCAATAAAAACTGGACTAATACCGTAATTCTCCGTACACTTCGCAATGAAAAATACTGCGGTGATTTGGTGCAGAAAAAGACCCTGACTCCGAACTATTTAACCCACGAAAAGGTTCTCAACCGAGGAGAAGAAGAGTTTGTTATTATCCGTGACCACCACGAACCGATTATCAGCTGTGAGCTTTTTGAGCTGACACAAAAGGAGCTTGAACGCCGTTCTCCGAGTGATGAACAAAAGAAAAAGCTCGGCAACCGCTATTGTTTCTCGGGTAAAATCGCCTGCGAAGAATGCGGTTCAAGCTTTGTGTTCCATAATAAAAAGCTTAGGAGCGGAAACTACTTTAAATACTGGCAATGCTATAACCGCAGGCAAAACGGAAAAACAAAGCATATTGATTCTGTGACGGGCAAAGAAGTCGGCTGCTCGATAGACCACATTGCTCACGATGACCTGAAAAACATTATGATAAGTGTCATTGAAATGATGACCGCTGATAAAAGCAGATTCCTTTCGTTACTGAAAAAACAGCTTGAAGAGGTGTTTTTGCAAAGCGACAGCAATGATTTTGAGCGTAAAAAAGAGCAGTTCGATAAGAAAACCGAACGCAGAAAAGCACTTGTGGATTTGTATCTCGACAAGTGCATAACAAGAGAGGAATTCAAAGAAATGTCCGTTCAGCTTGACGGAGAAATTGAAAGCCTTAAAGCCGAGCTTCAGAGCTGTGTTGCCAACACACTTGACCGTGAAAAGAAGGATGAAATAATCGCCGAGTGCGTTGCGTTTGCAAAAGCAATACTCACTTCGGGTGAGAATAACGATGAGTTCATAAAACAGATACTTGAGTCGATGACCGTATCAAAAGACAATATAATAACAGTAAAATTAAACCTGCTGCCGTTCAAATGGAAATTCGCATTATCTTCTGTTGTAACGGCGGCAGGTTCTTCTTTTTCTCCTAAAGCTGAACAATATTCCGAAAATGTGACCGAGAATGATGGCGAGAATGTTCAAAGGGACCATAGTACAACTGATGTACCAACATCGGTTAATAAACCTTTAAGTTCGTCATAGGGCATGGCAAAACGTTGACTCAGATATCTTAATGATGCGCCGAGTTCACCGTCGGGACCGCCATATTGTGAGATAATTATCTGGGCATATTTCGGGTTGGGGTTCTTGATTTTAACGGGGAATTGCAGTTTTTTTTCATAGACAAACATCAGCAATCACACTCCTGATTTTCCCAGGGCCATGGACCTTTCAGCCATTCTGCACCCTGTGATTTTCTTGCTGTCAATGGACAGAATTTCTCCTCAAATTCAGCCTTCAGAAGCTTGTATTTTTCGTGGCATCTGTGATAATGCTCAACCATTTGCAAATCTCTCGGATGAGTATCAAGATAAAGGTGGATTTCCCAAAGTGTAAACTGTATTGCTCCAAGTTTTTTCAGCATAGCTTCTCTGTTATTCATCTGCAACACTTCCCTGCAAAAGGCTTATTCAGAACGGTGAAAAGAGTTCCGCATTCAAAAGCCTTCATTTCGTCAAACATCGTTGTGTCATTCTGCATGGGCACATAAAGCATGGCGGCAACGGGGTTTGCAGGCAGAGGAGTGATTGAGACGGGACAGTAATCATGTTTTTTAAACTGACGCTGCGGATATCTGTATCCGTTATAATCGGTCACTTCAATCATTCCTTTCAGTTATTGAGGATAACCTCTGTTATATACTATGCGAAAAAATATGGTTTGACACGGAATAATTATGGTTATATACTATATATTATATAAACCATTAAGGAGATACATATGGCGATAAAAATAATTGCAACAGACCTCGACGGCACTCTCATGGCGCCCGACCATCTTACTGTTACCGAAAGAACAAAATCCGCTCTCAAGTCGGCGCATGACAAGGGGATAAAGATAACAATTGCAACAGGCAGAGCACTCAATTTCACAAGCGGAGTAACAAATCAGATTCCTTTTGCTGACTATGTTATCTGTTCAAACGGTGCATCTGTTTATGACAGAAACTACAATAAATTTATTTATACAAATCTTGTTTCATCCGAAATAACGGAGGAAGCGATTGCTCTTCTTAACACCCTGCCTGTTTACTATAACATTTATATTGACGGCAATATCTATGCACAGAAGGGTGCGGATGTTTTTTTTAACAATCTCAATCTTCCAACCGAATTTCTTGAGGATTTTGTGTCAAAACTTATTATATGCGACGATATTTCCGAAGAAACAAAAGGGAAAGGAGCAGAGCTTATTGACGTCTTTTTCTCGGATGAGAATTCAAAAAATATCATTCTTGATTTCTTTGATAAAAAAGGTCTTTTCCTTGCATCAGCTCTCAGAGGCGTAGTTTCTGCAACCGCTCAGGGCAGTGATAAGGGCACAGCACTCAAAGGTCTTTGTGATATCCTGGGCATTAATCCCGATGAGGCAATGGCTTTTGGCGATGCTTCGAATGATGCAACAATGCTGAAATATTCATACTATTCGTTTTCGATGGAAAACGGTGATGTGATTTGCAAAGAAAGCGCCCGCTTTTCTGCTCCTTCAAATGCAGACGACGGAGTTGCTCAGATGGTTGAAAAATATGCTTTATTATAAGGAGAATATAAATGGATATAAACAACATACTTTCTCATTGTGACCATACGCTTCTTGCCGTTGATGCAACATGGAACGATATAAAGCAGATTTGTGATGACGGCATGAAATATAAAACTGCAAGTGTATGTATTCCGGCATCATATGTCAGACAGGCATCGGAATATGTTGACGGCAAGCTTGCAATCTGTACTGTTATCGGTTTCCCCAACGGTTATTCAACAACTGAGGTAAAAACTTTTGAAGCAAAAAATGCAGTTGAAAACGGTGCAGATGAAATTGATATGGTAATAAATGTAGGTTGGGCAAAGGATGGCAGATTTGATGATATATTAAACGAAATTAAAGAAGTAAAAGCCGCTTGCGGTGACAAAATATTAAAGGTAATTATTGAAACCTGCCTTCTGACCGATAATGAGAAAAGGGAAATGTGCCGCGTTGTAACGGAATCCGGTGCTGATTTCATTAAAACATCAACTGGTTTTTCAAAGGGCGGCGCAACAAGAGAGGATATTTCTCTTTTTGCCGCAAATATCGGAAAAAATGTAAAAATGAAAGCAGCTGGCGGTATCCGTTCACTTGAAGATGCCCAAGATTATCTTGAACTCGGCTGTGAAAGACTTGGTACAAGTGCAATTGTAAAACTTGTTAAAAATCAAGAGGTTACAGGATATTAAGAGGGGGATTAGTTATGAGTAATTTACCGACTCCGCATATTGCCGCAACAGAAAAAGAAGCATTTGCCAAAACCGTTCTTATGCCGGGAGATCCTTTAAGGGCAAAATATATTGCCGAAAATTTCCTTGAAAATGCTGTTCTTGTTAATAATACAAGAGGTGTTCAGGGATATACCGGATATTATAAAGGCAAAAAAGTATCGGTTATGGCATCGGGAATGGGTATTCCTTCAATCGGAATATATTCCTATGAGTTGTTCAATTTTTATGATGTTGAAACAATAATCAGAGTTGGCTCTGCGGGTGCAATAAGTCCCGAATTACATCTTCGTGATGTGGTTATCGGTATGGGTTCATGCACAAATTCTGCGTATGCAAGGCAGTTTGATCTTCCCGGTGATTTTGCACCGATTGCCGATTACGGAACATTATGTAATGCCGTAAAAGCGGCAGAAAAGCTCGGAGTGAAGCCATTTATCGGAAATCTTTTTTCCTCCGACACATTTTATGATGATTCAAACAGCCTTTCCGATTGGCAGAAAATGGGTGTTCTTGCTGTTGAAATGGAAAGTGCTGCACTTTATATGAACGCTGCAAGGGCAGGGAAAAAAGCGCTTGCAATCTGTACGATATCCGACTGCCCTCTCATAGGCGGTGAGGTATGTACAGCAGCGGAAAGAGAACAGACTTTCAATAAAATGATAGAAATAGCTCTGGAGGCAGCAGAATGAATAATTCCGACCTGATAAAAATTGCTCTTGAAGCAAGAAAGTTTTCATATTCGCCATATTCGGGGTTTTCTGTCGGCTCAGCACTTCTCTGTAAAGACGGTTCTGTTTTTTCGGGATGTAACATTGAGAATTCTGCTTTTTCACCAACAAACTGCGCCGAAAGAACAGCTATCTTCAAGGCTGTTTCCGAGGGTAAGAAAGAGTTTTTAAAAATTGCTGTTGTCGGAGGTGATTCATCGGAAGAAATTCCGTTGAATTATTGTCCTCCTTGCGGTGTGTGCAGACAGGTTATGAAAGAATTTTGTTCGTCGGATTTTGAAATAATCATTGCCGTGAATTCTGATGATTACAAAGTTTTGACCTTATCCGAAATATTGCCTTTATCATTCGGTAAACGAGGTATGATATGAATTTTGTTGATATTATCCGCAAAAAGCGTGACGGTTTTGAATTGACAAAAGAAGAAATTGAATATTTTGCATTTTCTGCCGCAGACGGCAGTGTGCCCGATTATCAGCTTTCTGCGCTTCTTATGGCAATATGTTTCAACGGTCTTAACGAACGTGAAACCCTTGAGCTTACCGATGCCATGGCTCGCTCCGGAGATATGGCGGATTTATCGGGGATAGAAGGTGTAACAGGAGATAAACATTCAACAGGCGGTGTCGGTGATAAAACAACCCTTATTGTTGCGCCGATTGTTGCTTCGTGCGGTGTTAAAATTGCTAAAATGAGCGGCAGAGGTCTCGGACATACTGGCGGAACTGTTGATAAACTTGAATCAATTCCGGGATTCAGGACATCGCTTGAATCGGATGAGTTTATTTCGATTGTGAATGAATGCGGAATATGTGTAACCGGACAGTCCGGGAAGCTTTGTCCCGCAGATAAAAAGCTTTATGCATTGCGAGATGTGACTGCAACTGTTGATAATATTTCGCTCATTGCATCGAGTATTATGAGCAAAAAGCTTGCAGGCGGTGCGGACTGCATTGTTCTTGATGTCAAATGCGGAAGCGGTGCATTTATGAAAGATGAGAACTCTGCATCGTTACTTGCCGAAAAAATGGTTGAAATCGGAAGGGGAGCAGGCAGAAAAATTGCCGCACTGATTACCGATATGGATATTCCTCTCGGTTACAACATCGGTAATTCACTTGAAATTATTGAAGCGGTTGAAACACTCAAAGGTAACGGTCCCGATGATTTGACGGAAATTTCTGTTTCGCTTTCTGCAAAATTACTTGAACTTGCAGGCAAAGGAACATTTGAGGAATGTAAGGATATTGCGAAAGAAATAATCCGTAACGGTTCTGCACTCGAAAAGCTTTGCGATATGGTCAGACTTCAGGGCGGCAACTCCGATTATATCCGTAATACGGAGTTATTTCTCTCTGCAAACTGTATATATAATGTAATAATGCCGGAAAAAGGATATATTACCCATATGGATACCGCAGGTATAGGCTCGGTGTGTGTTTCTCTCGGTGCCGGCAGAATAAAAAAAGAAGACGACATTGACCCGTCTGCAGGAATTGTTCTTCATAAAAAAACAGGTGACTTTGCAGATAAAGGTGAAGTTATTGCTGTTTTATATGCAAGTGATGATTCTGTGTTTAAAAAGGCCGAAGAACAGTTTTTGTTATCGTTGACAATCGGAAAAGACAGACCGGATGCAAAGCCGCTTATAATTAAAGCTGTTGAGTAATAGTGCACAAAAAATGATATCAATTTTTGACTTGCCAATTATTATGATTATGTGATATAATACATTGAATTTATAATGTTAGGAGATATAATTATGGGCAAATTAAATCAGATCGATAAGGCTGCTGAGAGCAAGGGTTCGCTTCTTGTTACAATCTGGCAGTTCGTAAAATTCATCGTTGTAAGTCTTCTTGCAATGATAGTTCAGTTCGTTCTTCTCAACACACTCAACCTCATTCCTCCCATTGCTGAGCTTTATAATCAGGATTTCGCATGGTGGGTATTTGTTTATCCCGTTGCAGTAGGCGGTCTCGGCTACTTCATCGTAAGCAACGTTGCAAATATCATCGCTCAGATTGTTGCTTTCTTTGTTAACAAGGAAAAGACCTTCAACTCAGGCGCAAATGTAGCAGTTGCTCTCCCCATCTACATAGTTTTCACAATCGCCCTCATTTTCTTCTCTGCGTGGCTTAACCCCACTCTCAAGGAAGTATTTGTCGGCTGGGGTCTTGAAGAAGTTGCCGCAAAGAACATTGCAACCATGATCTGCTCAGCAGTTCAGTTCTTCCTCTATTTCCCTGTTGACAAGATCCTCTTCCACAAGAAAAAGGAAGAAAAGGCTGAATAATCGTAAAATAACGGTTTTCGACGGCGACCTTTTATCGGGTTGCCGTCTTTTTTGCGAAAAATTATGAAAAAAATCAAAATTTTGTGGTTTTAGGTATTGCAAAACACAATATCTTGTGTTATTATAATCGTACACCACAATTTAGTTGCGACTAACTCGACACGATGAAGGGGGTATTTACCATGAACATACAAGGTTTTCAGAAACTGACGCTTCTTGACTATCCCGGGAAGATGGCATGCACAATATTTACTGCAGGGTGTAATCTCCGATGTCCGTTTTGTCATAATTCAAGATTGGTAATCAACCCCGAAAAGCAGAGTGAGTTTTTCGAAGAAGAGATATTTGCATTTCTCAAAAAAAGAGCCGGTGTCCTTGACGGAGTTGCCATAACGGGCGGTGAACCGCTATTGCAGAATGATATCGAAGATTTTATCATAAAAGTAAAAGACCTCGGATATTCCGTAAAACTTGACACAAACGGCACCTTTCCCGAAAAGCTCCGATACCTTGTTGAAAAAGGTCTTGTTGACTATGTTGCCATGGATGTCAAGAATTCACCTGAACTCTATGCGGAAACGGTAGGATTAAGCGGTTATGACATCTCAAAAATAAAAGAAAGCATCGCTTTTCTTCTTGAAGGAAAGGTAGATTATGAGTTCAGAACAACTGTTGTGCGTGAATTCCACAGCGTGTTTGGTATGAACGGACTCGGTGAAATGATTAAAGGCGCAAAACGTCACTTTCTCCAGGGGTTTATCGATTCGGGAGAATTAATCGGATTCGGTATGTCTGCCGTACCGCTTGAAGAAATGGAAAGAATGAAAAAAATCATGCTTCAATATGTAGATGAATGTGAAATACGCGGAGCGTGAAAAAACGACCAATTTATAATGCACATATAGTGCATTATTCACAAACTTGAAAATATCAACACAATATCTTGTAAAACCCATTGACAGAACCATATTTATTTGTTAATATCATATTCGTTGCCTTATGTGCACAATATATAGTGTTTGGTTATAATTTAATTCACATATAAAAAACGAAAGGAAAAGACGGTATGTATCAGGTAATCAAAAGAGACGGTAAAATCGCAGAATTCAATATTACCAAAATCGCAGAAGCTATCAAAAAGGCATTTGAATCCCAGGAAAAGCAGTATCATCCCTCAACAATTGATTTCCTTGCACTCAAAGTAACCGCAGATTTCGAACCCAAAATCCAGAATAATTTAATTGCTGTTGAAGATGTTCAGGACAGCGTTGAGTCTGTTCTTATTCAGGCTGGTTATGCAGATATAGCAAAGGCATATATCCTTTACCGCAGACAGCGTGAAAAACTCCGTAACCTCAAGTCAACAATCCTCGACTATAAAGAGCTTGTTAACAGCTATGTTAACGTAACTGACTGGAGAGTTAAGGAGAATTCAACCGTTACTTATTCGGTAGGCGGTCTTATTCTCAGCAACTCCGGTGCTATAACAGCTAACTATTGGCTTTCTGAAATCTATGATGACGAAATTGCCAATGCACACAGAAATGCCGATATCCATCTTCATGACCTCTCTATGCTTACAGGTTACTGTGCAGGCTGGTCACTTAAACAGCTCATTCAGGAAGGTCTCGGCGGCGTAACAGGCAAGATTACCTCTGCTCCCGCAAGCCATCTTGCAACTCTTTGCAACCAGATGGTGAACTTCCTCGGTATCATGCAGAATGAATGGGCTGGTGCGCAGGCATTCTCATCCTTTGACACCTATCTTGCTCCTTTCGTTAAGGTTGACAACCTTACTTATGAGCAGGTTAAGAAGTGCATCGAATCCTTCGTTTTCGGTGTTAACACACCCAGCCGTTGGGGTACTCAGGCTCCCTTCTCAAACATTACTCTCGACTGGACCGTTCCCGCTGACCTTGCTGAGCAGAATGCTATCGTAGGCGGCAAGGAAATGGATTTCAAGTATAAAGACTGCAAAGCCGAAATGGATATGATTAACAAAGCTTTCATTGAAATCATGATTGAAGGCGATGCTAACGGCAGAGGCTTCCAGTATCCCATTCCCACATATTCGATTACTGCAGACTTTGACTGGTCAGAAACAGAGAACAACAAGCTTCTCTTTGAAATGACCTCAAAATACGGCACACCCTATTTCTCAAACTATGTTAACAGCGACATGGAACCCAGCGATGTCCGTTCGATGTGCTGCCGTCTCCGTCTTGACCTTCGTGAACTTCGCAAGAAGAGCGGCGGTTTCTTCGGAAGCGGTGAAAGCACAGGTTCAGTCGGCGTTGTAACAATCAATCTTCCCAGAATTGCATATCTCGCTGAAAACGAGGCAGACTTTTACAGAAGACTTGATAAGATGATGGATATTTCCGCCCGTTCGCTCAAGATTAAGCGTACCATCATCACAAAGCTTCTTGAAGAAGGTCTCTATCCCTACACAAAGAGATATCTCGGAACATTCAATAATCATTTCTCAACAATCGGTCTTGTCGGTATGAACGAAGTTGGTCTTAATGCGAACTGGCTCCGTGCAGATATGACTCACGAAAAGACTCAGAAGTTTGCTCAGGATGTTCTTAACCACATGAGAGAACGCCTTTCCGACTATCAGGAAGAATACGGTGATCTTTATAACCTTGAAGCAACTCCTGCAGAGTCAACATCCTACCGTCTTGCAAAGCATGACGTTAAACGTTATCCCGGTATTATCACTGCATCAGAAGAAACTCCTTACTATACCAACAGCTCACATCTTCCCGTTAGTTACACAGAGGATATCTTTGAAGCTCTTGATATCCAGGATGAACTCCAGACTCTTTACACATCCGGTACTGTTTTCCATGCTTTCCTTGGCGAAAAGCTTCCCGATTGGAAGGCTGCTGCAAATCTCGTAAGAAAGATTGCAGAAAACTACAAGCTTCCTTATTATACTCTTTCACCCACTTATTCCGTATGTAAGAACCACGGTTACATCGCAGGCGAAGTTTACACTTGCCCCGAATGCGGTGAAACAACAGAAGTTTACAGCCGTATTACAGGTTATTACAGACCCGTTCAGAACTGGAATGACGGTAAGTCACAGGAATACAAAGAGCGTAAAGTTTATAATATCGCAGAATCCGATATTTCAAAGCATAAGAAATCAGCATCGGCACTTAAGGCAAACCTTGACGATTTTGACGATATGGGTTGCGGTCTGGCAGACGGCATCTATCTCTTCAAAACAGCAACCTGCCCCAACTGCAAGGTAGCACTTTCTCTCCTTGGAAAGGCAGAAATCGCTGTTCAGGAACTTATGGCATATGAGAACGAAGCTCTTGCAATGCAGCTTGGTGTTAAGCAGGCTCCCACACTTGTTGTTGTATCAAACGGTGAGGCAGTCAAGTATGCAGGTGTTTCCGAAATCAAAAAATTCATTGAAGCTGCAAAGGGTGCAGCAGTTTAAGGAATGACTTATAATGCATGATATTATAGTTATAGGTGCAGGACCTGCGGGTTTAACCGCAGCGCTCTATGCACTGCGCGCAGATAAATCAGTTCTTGTTCTTGAAAAAGCTACTTTCGGCGGTCAGATAACCTTCTCTCCGCAGATTGAGAACTATCCGGGATTTGCATCAATGAGCGGTAATGAATTTGCCGATAAGCTTGTTGACCAGGTTATTAATCAGGGTGCAGATATCGAAATGGAAACTGTAACCGGAATCCGTGATAACGGTGACACCAAAACGGTTGTAACCGAAGACGGCGAGCATGAAGCCAAGGCTGTTATCATTGCAACGGGTGTTAAGCACAGACAGACAGGACTTCCCAACGAAAACGAGCTTGTCGGTGGAGGTATCTCATACTGTGCGGTTTGTGACGGTGCATTCTTTAAAGGACAGACAGTAGCTGTTTTGGGCGGCGGAAACTCTGCTTTACAGGAAGCTGTTCTTCTTTCTGACGGATGCGAAAAAGTCTATGTTATCCAGAATCTTGATTATTTCACGGGCGAAGCAAGACTCGTTGAAAAGCTTAAGGAAAAGGATAACGTTGAGTTCATAATGGGCACGGTCATTTCCTCACTCAACGGTGAAGGTTCGCTTGAAAGCCTCACTCTCCGCAAGGAAGCTGACGGTTCGGAAAGCGAACTCAGGGTTAACGGACTTTTCGTTGCAATCGGTCTTATTCCCAACAACAAGATGTTTGAAGAGATTGCAGGTCTTGACGAATGGGGATATATTGATTCCGATGAAAGCTGTCTTACCAAAACAGAAGGCGTTTTTGTTGCAGGCGACTGCCGCAAAAAGCAGATAAGACAGATAACAACCGCAGCTGCAGACGGCTCTGTTGCCGCACTTGCAGCTTGCAGATATATAGACAGTAAATAAAATTATCTCCTCTGCCGTAATGACAGAGGAGATTTTTGCATTTATAAAATTACTTTTTCGGGGATGCCGTTGTTTTCTCTTGACTTATCTGCAAGGAAAACAACAAGATGTCCTGCGAGAGAGTCTGTAATTGATGTGCATGAAACGGAAGGTTCTTCACCTCTTGCATAAGCAACAAAATCTCTTACAAGGTCAAGGTCTCCGCCGCCATGAGTGTCATCACCGACTTTCATATCGAAAACGGTATCATCATGCTCACAGCCCGGTCTGGGGTCAATCTTTGAAAGGGTGAATCTGCCTTTTTCAAAATCTCCCTTGATAATACCTTTTGTACCAGTAATATGGATTGTTCTTGTACCGTTACTTGTGCCGCCTACCATGTTGTGAGTGCCCGTTGCGCCGTTTTCAAACATAACGCTGACTGTCTGATGGTCAACAACATTGTTATCACTCTTGTAAGCACAGATGCCGTAGGGACTTGTCTTGAGAAGCTCGGTTTTATCCTCGATTGTCGGATTTTCGAGATGCTCAAGTGCATCCCATACGTAGAACGACCATCTGTCGGGGTGGTCAAGATAAATTCTCTTTGCAGAATAAAGGCATTCATCAACCAAAGGGCAGTCAACAAGACATCTTGTGCCCGAGTTTTCAGGTGCATTTTCTTTTACGAACTGTTTGTTGCATCCGAAGCTTGAAACAAGCATCGGCTTTGTTTCGCTCATCAGCCACATCATGATGTCAATATCATGGCAGCATTTCGCAAGAAGCATTGAACTGTGGCATTTTTCGGAATTGTTCCATTTTCCTCTGACATGGCTCGTTGACATATGATGATAGCTTACGAATTCGCTCATCTGAATGCTGATTATTTCACCGATTTCGCCTGCAAGAATCAAGTCCTTTATTTTCATGTAAAACGGTGCATAGCGAAGAACAAAGCAGACCATAACTTTTCTGCCGTATTTTTCTGCAGCTTCAACAAGTTCTCTTGCTTCTTTTTCGTTGACCGAAAAAGGTTTTTCAAGAAGAACGTCATATCCCGCTTTGAGAAGGGGAATGGTTGTTTTAACATGAACATGGTCCATAGTGCCGTTGATGACCGCATCGGCAAATCTGGGTGCTTCAGCAAGCTCTTCTGCCGTTTTAAAGCATCTTTCGGGAGGAATGTCATAGAGCTTCGCAATTGAATTTCTTCTGTTTTCGTCGGGGTCTGCAACTCCGACGATTTTCATTTTGTCGCTTTCAATATTTGCAAGGTTTGCATAGGTCAGACTTCTGTGACCGCCGCCGACAATTATTGTTTTTAAGGGTTTGTGTTCCATAGTTTATACGCTTTCGTTAACTGATATTATAATTTCGTTGTTTTTCTGTGTCATGATTTCATTCATCTCGTGTCTTCTTTGCATAAGGTCGGAATACATTCTGTCACGCAGACTTCCCGAAAGGGGATAGAGGAATTTCGGGATAACCGCAAGAATACCCGTTATCTGCGGAATTCCGGTGCAAAGAGCAAACAGCCACCATTTTGTTTTATCCGACTGAGTGCCGACGGTGATTCCCTGAGTATAGCCGATTCCGTCAAGAATAAGACTCTTGATTGATGTCATGGCAACATTTTGTATTTTGGTGATAAGATTTCGTGCAACGCCGATTGTTGCCTCAACTCTGTATCCGTTTTTCCATTCACAGTAGTCCATCGCTTCGTTATAAAGCTCTGCTTTGACAACCTTTCTGATACCGAAAGCCCATTTGTCAAACCAAGCCTGAACACCGAAAAGAATACACATGAGCAATCGTTTTTCGTAGTTTTTGTTTATCGAGCCAATAATGAACAGCAGAATAACCCAAAAACGAGTATAAAGGTCTTCAAATACCCAGATAGCCTTTGTTGAGAAACGCTCTCTTATTGGTTTTACAAAACCGTAGCTGAGTGTCCCGTTTATTCCCGAGGGGAGATTGAGGATTGTAAGAAGCGATGCGGAACCGAGAACGTCAATAAAATAGTTTGTGTTGCTTGAACCTACGCTGAAACCTCCGAGAAAATCGGAAATGGTGATAAGCAGAACCGGATAATTGTTAATTACAGCCTTAAGACCCTGCTTGACACTTGGTGCTTCAACTGACTGCATAACTCTTTCTCTTGAAACGAAAAAGAAATAAAGAGTGAATGCACAGGAGATAATGCTTGTTCCCAGACCCATTGCAAGGAAAACGTTTTCAAGCTTCCATTTAAGAACTCCGTTATTTATAAGGTCAATAAGAACACCCATTATGTAGTTCGGCATATCTTCGCCCATAAATCCCGTTAACAGCTCAGCCATGGTTATCAGTCTCGCTCGGTCATTCGGATGCGGTGTCACCGTTGTCATATATCCCGATTTTGCAATGCTTGTAAATGTGCCTGCTGTTTCATTGACAACATTGAATGCAAAGTAATAGATAAGCTTCGGCAGATGTGTTCCCGAAGTGCCGGGGAAAATAAAAGGAATTAACCAATAAAGAGCGCCGAGAAGAGTCATGGGAATCTGAAACGCAACAAGGTAGGGTCTGAACTTACCCCAACGGGTTCTTGTTTTATCAACGATTGTTGCGATTACAGGGTCATTGATAATATCCCATGCACCAGTAAACAGACTTACAAGAGCGTTGGTTTTGAAGTCAATTTTAACGACATCCCAGATGAAACGGTCGGTATACTGACCGATGTTGAACGCATTTGAAAAATCGTTGAGAAGATAAGCGAAGGTTTCTTTTGCGCCGACATATCTTCTGTCATAAACCTTAAACTCTGATACCTGTCTTTCGGGTGCTTTTTCTGTGTTGGAACTCAAGAATACGCCTCCTTTATTAAATCATAAAAGATTAAAAGAACAATGGCTTTGCAGTTAAACCGCAAAGCCAGTTGATTTATTAAAGGTTTTTGACTGCATCTTTAAGTGCTGTCATTTCTTCTTTGCTGAGGGTAACGCCCTTGCCCATTTTTTCATGGTCGGGTGCCCATTCACGGATATCATACTTGGGGTCTCTTCCGTTCCAGCTGATAAGATTGAGTTCCTTTGTCCATCCCTTGGGATTTTCGGAAAGAACTGCTACGGATTCAACGATTTCATAAGTAAATTCGGGCATGACGGTGCTCCTTTCATGTTTTATACGTGCTTATTATAATATATAAAAATAAAAAAGTAAATATATTTTTAAAAATTTTTTAAAATAAAGAAAAATTTTTTCGAGTCATATTTCGGACAGGTTGCGAATATATTTAGTTTGAAAATAAAAACAAGGGGAGAACATTATGAACCTTAATTGCGAAACCATGAAGCTTGGTTTTTTTGAAACCGTTTATGAATCTGCTGCCGAACAGTCGCTTGATGCGGATATAAGCCTTCCTGATTATTGTCCTGAGATTCAGCGCATTCTTAAATGTACGGTGAATCCTTGCGTTACAGGTGTGCAGAACAATTCGGGCAGAGTAACTGCGGATGCAAATGCTGTTGTCAGAATTCTCTATGTCGGTGATAACGGAAAAATTTCGGGCTATGAACAAAGCTATCCTGTTCAGAAATTTATTGAATCTTCAAAAATAACATCCGATTCTGCGGTCAATGTAACGATAAAAACGGATTATGTCAATTGCAGAGCAGTGAATCCGAGAAGAATTGATATCAGAGCAATGATGAGTTTTTGTTTCAAAGCGGTTAAAAGGCGTGACGAAGAAGTTTTATGTTCATCTGAGGGCGCAGGAATTCAGCTGATGACTGCCGAATATGATTTTACATCATTGACAGGTGTTTGCGAAAGACCGTTCAGCATAGGAGAGGTTGTTGAAATTCCCGAAGAAAAATCAGCAGCATCACAGATTGTGAATATTTCTGCTTGTGCAATTTGCGGTGAGGTTAAAATCATAAACAACAAAGCTCTGATTAAAGGCGAATGTGTTGTGAAAATATATTATATAGGCGATGAAAGCGGAACGATTGAATATATCGAACATTCTATGCCGATTAGTCAGATTACAGAGCTTGAAGGAATAAATGAAGCAGCTTTAGAAGAAAAGCTAAAAGCTTATAAAGAGAGTTTGACAGCAGAACAGATTGCAAGTGTCAATATTCCTAATTTTCTGGTTGGGAATTTGTTACCGGTAACCATAGGTAATATTATTGGTGGAATGTTGTTTATCTCTGTTCCCCTTTATATATTACATAAGGATAAACTTTATAAGAATCCGGCTCACAAGGAATACTTAAAAGTAGAGAGAGAAAACAGAGAGATTTTCGAAAAGGAATTACATCATCCTATAGAAGAGTAGATGGTTCAAAGCAAGTTGTTTTGAATATTTGAGAAAAAGATGAATAATAAAGCAAATTAAACTATTAGGATTAAGTTAAGAAGATTATAATTCTAAATAGTATGAAATAAATGATAAATATTGGAGGAAATAGTAGTGAAAGCATATGGAGTAAACGAGTTACGTAGAATGTACTTGGAGTTTTTTGAATCAAAAGATCATTTGTCAATGAACAGCTTCTCTTTAGTACCTCATAATGATAACTCACTTTTATTAATCAACGCAGGTATGGCACCTTTAAAACCATACTTTACAGGACAGGAAATCCCACCAAGAAACCGTGTGACAACCTGCCAGAAATGTGTAAGAACAGGTGATATTGAAAACGTTGGTAAAACAGCAAGACACCTTACATTCTTTGAAATGTTAGGTAACTTCTCTTTTGGAGATTATTTTAAATTAGAAGCAATTCAGTGGAGCTGGGAATTCTTAACAGAAGTTCTTGGTATGGAACCTGAAAGATTATATCCATCTATCTATTTTGAAGATGATGAAGCATTTGAAATCTGGAACAAAGTAATTGGTGTTCCGGCAGAAAAAATCACAAGATTCTACCGTGATGAAGATGGTAAATGTGATAATTTCTG
>CALAQQ010000132.1 GCA_937888485.1 uncultured Clostridia bacterium | reverse complement strand
GTCGCTTGTTGTCGCTTGCGAATATCTGCTCGGGAGTTCCCTCTGCGGCTACGATACCCTTATCCATAAATACTATCTTATCCGAAACGTCGCGTGCGAAATTCATTTCGTGCGTGATTATGACCATCGTCATATTCTGCGCCGCGAGTCCCTTGATGACCTTGAGCACCTCGCCCGTGATCTCGGGGTCGAGCGCCGACGTCGGTTCGTCGAAGAAAAGTATATCGGGGTTCATCATAAGCGCTCTCGCGATGGAAACTCTCTGCTGCTGTCCACCCGAAAGCTGACAAGGATAGAAATCCTTCTTGTCTGCGAGTCCTACCGAGCGAAGCAGTTCCTCTGCCTTTTGCTCTATCTCGGCATACTCGCGCCTAAGCTCTTCTCTGCCGAGCTTAAGCTTTTTATTTTTCTCCTTTGCACGCAGACGCGGAGCGAGCGAGAGATTTTCGATCGCCGTGTACTGTGGAAAGAGATTGAAGGATTGAAATACAAGTCCGAAGGTCGCCCCGTCGCCAAGCTCGCGCTTCTGTCCGTCGATCCAGACCTCGCCCTCGTCCGCCTCCTCAAGATTGTTGAGGCAGCGCAGAAGAGTTGTTTTTCCGCAGCCGTTTGCACCAAGCATGAAGACACGCTCGTTCTTGAAAACCTGCATATCGGCTTGGAAAAAAAGACATTTTTCGCCAAACGATTTTGAAAGACCCGTAACATTCAGTACATCATTACCCGTTTCACAGGCAGGTGTAAATTTCATACGCATTTTTGAAAGCGGAGGGTCCGGAACAACCAGTTCAGCCTTCTTTTTTTCGAGCATTTTTCTTTTACTCTCCGCCGTTATGAAATTACGTTCTCTCGCAAATGAACGTTGCTGTTCGATTATGCCTTCAATTCGTTTGATTTCTTCAAGCTGATTCTCATATTGGCGTCTTTCACTTTCAAGACGTTCTTCTTTGAGTCTGAGATATGTTGAATAGTTTCCCTTTGCATGATGGCATTTGCCGTGAGAAAGCTCAACTGTTTTATTTGTCACTCTGTCAAGGAAATATCGGTCATGGGATATGACGATAACCGTTCCTCTGAATGAAGAAAGGAAATCTTCAAGCCATTCCGTGCCTGCGATATCAAGATGGTTTGTGGGTTCATCAAGAAGTAAAACTTCCGAACCGCTTAACAAAAGCTTGCACATGCTCAGTTTTGAACGCTGACCACCGCTGAGTTTATCGCAAGTCAGGGTGAAATCATTTTCGGAAAAGCCAAGACCGATGAGTGCGGCACGGGTTCTGCTTTTATAGGTCAGACCTTCCTTCTCCTGAAACTGCTCATGGAGTTTATTCTGCCTTTCAATCAGTTCATCGGTATTGCCGATATTCGCATCAATAGAAACTGCAATTTCTTCGAGTTCCCTCTCAATTTCCATAAGAGGTTCAAAGATACTCAGCGCTTCATCATAAACTGTTCTGACTGACCCCTGGCATGCATGCTGTTCGAGATATCCGATTTTTGTTGTTTTAGAAATAAAAGCTCCGCCTTCGGTTGGTTCCAGTTCTCCTCGGATAACCTTAAAAAGCGTTGTTTTACCTGTTCCGTTTGCACCGATAAGACCAACAAAATCGCCTTGATTGACATCAAACGAAACATTCTCAAACAGCACCTTGCCGCCGAAATCAACTTTTAAATTCTGTATGCTTACAATAGCCATTTTATATCCTTGTTTCTATAATTTCCATGTTGCCGCTGATTTTATATTCACCTGCGTTTGCGGGAATGAAGATACTTTCGCCTTTTGTAAGCGAAACAGTTTCACCGCAAACTTCAAGTGTACCGTTTCCATCCATAATGAGAAGGGAAACAAAGGAATTTTCGTCTGCCGAACCGCAGATTTCACCATTTACATCAAGCTTCCAGACTTTAAAAAGAGGACAATCAGCAAGAAGCTTGCGTTCAGGCGTGTCAAGGCTCACACCTTTACAAAAGTCGGGCTGTGTATATTTTTCAAGCTTAGTAACAGCCGCGCCGTCTTCAACATGGAGTTCCCTTGGTTTTCCGTCGTTTCCGACCCTGTTATAGTCATATATACGGTAGGTTGTATTGGAGCTTTCCTGAACCTCGGCAAGTAGTATACCTTTACAGATAGCGTGAAGTGTTCCCGATTCAATAAAGAAGAAATCACCCTTCTTAACAGGCACTTTGCTGACATAATCTGTCAGTGTGTTATTCTCTATTGCAGCTTTAAACTCTTCAGGAGTGATTTTATCCTCAAAACCGAGAATGAGGTAAGCATCTTCCTCTGCATCGATAATATACCAGCATTCTGTCTTGCTCTGTCCCCTGCCCGTTTTCTCGCAATATTCCTTTGTGGGGTGCACCTGCACGGAGAGATTGTCCATTGCATCAATAAATTTTATAAGTATGGGAAAATCCGAAAAATTCTCTGCATTTTTTCCGCAAAGAACAGGGTTTTCTTTGACAACATCAGCAAAGGATTTTCCAGCAAATTCGCCGTTTGCAACAACACTTGAGCCTGCTTCATGACATGAAAGCATCCAACCCTCTGCAGCATTATTCTTTTCAGTTTTGACGCCGTATTCTTCAATAAGTTTTTTGCCACCCCAGATTGTTTCTGAAACAAAAGGGTTGAGTTTTATGGGATATAAGTTCATTTTTACGCCTCCGAACAATATTTTTATCTTATCTGTATTATTTTATCATATTTGTCCAACAATTTCCATAGAATATTTACAGGAGGACAAGAAATATGGAAAAAATTTTTAGAAATACCAGGATTTTTTACTATGATTATATCAGAAAGCCCATTTCGCCCTCAACAGACAGCCTGGTTATACAATTACGAGAAACTTCTCGAAAGCTTGACAGTGCATACAGTCGCTTTGAAAACGAAACAAACGAGGATTTACTTGATTCAATTATATATGAAATACAGTCACTTAAAGCTCTTTACAGATATCTGCTTAAAAGAGCCAAGGAAAGCGGTCTTGAATGTGCTGAAATCTCTGTTTTCGGCAGGGAGGTCAGCTTATGAATGCCGCATTTGTACTTATGGCTGTAATCAGCACTGTCGTTGTTCTTTGGTGGATGATAAAAACAGAAAACGGCGGTATAAGCTTTATGAAATCAGCATTTCAAGGTATTGCAGGAATGTGTGCTGTTAATTTGCTCGGAATGGTAACAGGTGTTACAATAGCTGTTAACTGGTACAGTATCATATCGTTTTTAATTCTCGGTCTGCCGGGGGTTATTGGTGCGTTGATGTTGAATCTGATATTCAGAATATAAAACAAACCGGATGAAAACATCCGGTTTAATTTTTTACTTATTAATAAACAGATGATTGCGCTTTTTAAAATATACAACATTAAAATATACGTACAATGATTCTCCTACAATTGTTCCGATGACGTCGCCAATAATCGATGAAGTTTCTGCATTTTCAAGAATAAACATAATCAACAGATTATATGTGAAAGAAAAAACAGCCGAAATTATATCATATATAATATATAATCTTGGAGCACCCTCTTTGAACTTAGCAAGCTTGTGTCTTACATAAAGTATTACACCTGACATAACTATGCAAACTATACCGTAAACAATATCAATTGCTCTGTATTTCCCCGTAAACATGCACCCTTCAAATAACACTTCAAACACAGAACCGCCATTAATACCGATCAAGCATAAAATTCCGTCTGCGAATCTTAAAACGGCAGTTGCAAACATCAAAAAACATATCAGGAATTTATACCATTTCATAGGCAATTCAATATTCTGAATTGAATTATTTGGAGCTGAAATTGATTGAACCGTATCATTTAAGGATGCTCCGCATTGGTTACACACGTTAACAGATTCCTGATTTTCACTTGAACAATATGGACAAATCATAATAACACCTCCCCTTTCAATTCAATTATACAGCAAGAATGTTTATAATTCAAGTTTTTCTTGTGCATAAAGAAAAAAGGAGCAACCCGAAGGTTGCTCCCAAAAATAAGTTTTTAATTATTCGTTGATTTCGATAACAACGCCTGAACCAACAGTTCTGCCGCCTTCACGGATAGCGAAGCGGAGACCCTTTTCGATAGCGATGGGAGTGATAAGTTCAACATCCATGTCAACGTTATCGCCGGGCATGCACATTTCAGTGCCAGCGGGAAGGCTGATTACGCCAGTAACGTCAGTTGTTCTGAAATAGAACTGAGGACGATAGTTGTTGAAGAAGGGAGTATGACGGCCGCCTTCTTCCTTATTAAGAACGTAAACCTGACCCTTGAACTTTGTGTGAGGGTTGATTGAACCGGGCTTGCAAAGAACCTGACCGCGTTCGATTTCAGTTCTCTGAACACCACGAAGAAGAGCACCGATGTTATCGCCTGCTTCTGCATAGTCAAGAATCTTGCGGAACATTTCGATACCTGTGCAAACGGTCTTTCTCTTTTCATCAGTAAGACCAACGATTTCAACTTCTTCTGAAGTCTTGAGCTGACCTCTTTCAACTCTACCTGTAGCAACTGTACCACGGCCTGTGATGGTGAATACGTCTTCTACGGGCATAAGGAAGGGAAGGTCTGCCTTTCTGTCGGGTGTGGGAATGTAGCTGTCAACAGCATCCATGAGTTCCCAGATGGGTGCGATAGCAGGGTCTGATGTGTCGTTGCCTGCATATTCGAGAGCCTTAAGAGCTGAACCCTTGATGATGGGGCCTTCTTCGTCGAAGCCATACTCAGCAAGTGTTTCACGGATTTCCATTTCAACGAGCTCGAGAAGTTCGGGATCGTCAACCTGGTCAACCTTGTTCATGAAAACAATGATCTTGGGAACGCCAACCTGACGAGCAAGAAGAAGATGTTCCTTAGTCTGAGCCATGGGACCGTCTGTTGAAGCGATAACAAGGATAGCACCGTCCATCTGTGCAGCACCGGTGATCATGTTCTTGATATAGTCGGCGTGGCCGGGGCAGTCAACGT
>CALAQQ010000131.1 GCA_937888485.1 uncultured Clostridia bacterium | reverse complement strand
ACATTACCATAAAAACGGAAAGCCTGAGGGACTGCGTTTGGGTGCAAATATCCGTTTTATAAATGAACAAACAATGGATTTCGTTAAACGCTCCGATCTTTGGGAAGTGGGTCTCAATAACGAAGCGTTCACTAAAGAGGACGTTGAAATGTTTGAGTCTATGGGAATCAAAGTGTTTTCAAATCTTGGCGATTATCCCGAGTGGTGGCAGCAGATATGCGATATGGGCATAGCGGGATTCAAAACCAACTATCCCGATGCCTACACCGAATGGTGGTTAAGTACCTGCTAAAAAAGGAGGAATAGATGAATGGCTGACAATATTACAATCAGCAAAACAGATTTGCTTTACGATCCGCTTTTTGACAAAAAACCGGACTTGAAAATGAAAGGCAAAAAAAACACGCTATTCAAGGTTTTATTTGTTATTATAATATCAATTTTTGTCGGTCTTTCTTTATTTTTCAGCTTTAATTCAATCAGTTCCGACAAATATACATACAAGGAAACAGATAACGGATATATCCTTTATCAGTTTGTCGGCAAGGAAGATGATATAACACTGCACATTGATTATGTCAGAGATGAATCGGGCAATGCCAATCAGTCAAAACCTGTTACCGAAGTGCGCGAATTTTCAATGAGCTGTAATGAATATGTGCGTTTTATATTTATCGGAAAAGATGTTTCAAAGCTTGAACCTCATTGCTTTTACTATACCAAAAACCTTATGGCGGTAATAGTTGATCCTGAAAATCAGAACTACGTTTCTGTTGACGGCGTTCTTTATTCGAAGGATATGAAAGAAATCATTCTCCATCCTATGAGAAATCATCAGTACAGAGCTGCACTCGGAGCAGGATGTGTTGCTCCTTCCGATGAAAAAACTGCCGAAGTATTTTTGAGTGAGTTTTCAAAAAAATACGGCGATGAAACAACAGCCGATGCCGAAGAATACGGCAAGCAGTTTTCAAAGCATGCTTTCTATGTAATACCCGATTCGGTTTCAAAAATTGAGGATTCATGTTTCAGCGACTGCGAAGCACTGATATATGTTGATATTCCTTCTTCAGTTAAAGAAATCGGTAACCTTGCTTTCTTCAAGTGTAAGGGTTTTGAAACGATTACAATACCCGACGGGGTTGAATCAATCGGTTCCGACGGATTTTCGTATTGCGAAAGGGTTACATATATTTATGTGCCCGAAAGCGTAAAGTTTATCGGACATCACGCCTTTTTCGGCAACCTGGGATGCGAAAAAATATATCTCGGTGCCGAAAATGAAGATATGATCGAATTTGGCGAAAACTGGCTTCCGAAACAAAGTACGACCTCTCTTAAAGATATAGAGGCTGTTTATGGTCAGGAAAGGAGGGCAAGCTGATGGGCAACGGTAAAATGACAGCTTTATTTCAAAATGTAAAAAATCATTGGAATGAACCTGACAGAGAAAAAGGGAACTACGTTCCGTTCAAAGAGTATCTGACAGTATTCTTCGGAGTCGGAATGAATTACAGCATCAAATCTCCTCTTGAATATCTTGGCTTCAGTACATCATGTTTCCTCATAATGTATCATTACAAGCTTCCTTATCTTGCGTTTTCCGTCATTACTCTCATCGGACTTCCGCTGACCTATCTGTGGAATGTTCTTAACTGGTTCGTTAACGATAATCTCGGTATTCTTGAAAAGAAAACAGAGAGAAAACTTCTTGCTTTTTACGGCATAGTTTCACTTGCCGGATTATGTATGATACTGTTCGACTCCTCCGCGTTTCTTCCCTTGTCATTGGTTAAAGTTCTTAACGGAATAAACGGTGTAAGCGCAAGAAGTTTTCTTAAAATATTCGGCATACAGCTGTTTGTGAACGCATACGGCGGATTTCGTAATATTCTTTGGAGAAAGAAACTTGTTCCCAAATACGGAAGATATAAATATGTGCTGTTTTCAAACTTTGTCCAGAAGTCTGCTATGATAATCCTTATCGGTTGGCTTCCGATTTACAATGTAAAGCTTGTTGAAGACAGAATGTGGATGGCATATCTTCTGTTTATGGTATATGATATGTTCCCGTTTGATAATGTTATTGAGCAGTGTACTCAGAATATTTCTCCCAACCCTCACGAAAGAATGCTTATAAGAACCTGGCCTGTAAAACTTTCGCATTTTGTAAAGAATATATTTGATGTTATAATTCCGATTTTCGGAATTGCCTTCAGCGACATACGATTCTATAAGTTTGTTATTCCTGCAGTATTCATTCCCATGGGAGCGTTAACCCTGCTGAGTGTCAGAAATATTTCAGAGAGAATCCCTCAGCCTCCGCTTGAAAAAAAGCAGAAGATATCCTTATGGTACGGAATTTCTCAGGTTATGAAAAACAAGTATAACTGGCTGAACACTATTTCCACACTGCTTGATTCGTTCGGTAACGGAATGATAAGCATAGTAAACGTTATGTATTTCTTCTCGTTCCGAATGTATACCCAATGTGCAATTTATGCCCTGATGAAAACTTTGATGAGTTTCAGATCAACGCCTCTCAGTTTTGTTGCACCGTATTTTGTAAGGCGTTTCTCATACAGAAGTCTGAAAATCATAAAGCTTGTAATATGCGCGGTCAGTGCCGTAGCAGAAATGCTGACGATTATGGCTTTTCCGACAAAACAGAATTTATGCGGTATTGTTATTTTTGCGTGTGAATTCTTCAAAGGTCTTGCAACTTCAATTCCCGATGTTGCCGACAGTGATATGGGTGTCAGAAAGAATGACTATCAGATGTATCTTTCCGGTGAGCGTCTTGAGAATTTCAGCGGAGTTTTTAACTGGATTATTTCTCCCGTTACAACATTTGTCAGCCTGATAATACCCGTAATCATTCTCAGAAACGGATTCAATTCAAACTGGGACGTTCTCTATATAGATTCTGCAAGATTCAACATTCTTGCAGTTCCGCTGATATTTGACCTTGTCGGTTTCGTTATGATGATTGTTCCGTATCTGTTCTGGGATTTCAACAATCCGCAGCACGAATATGTCATGGAGGTTCTGAAACAAAGGGAAAAACTTGCCCAAGAAGGTTATTTTCCTGCAGAATATGAGGGCGGACTTAATTTTATTGAACCCGGCGAGCTTCATGCAGGAATTCCGGTTGATTCTGCCGCCATGATTGAAAAGCGGAATTCCCTTATCGCAAACATAGAGGGAACACTCAAAGAAGCAACGGCAGCTGAAGGAACAATTTAAGGCTTTCAAAGGGCGAAAAAAGCGGATGAGAAAATCCGCATAATAAACTCAGTACATAATCTGATTCCCGTTATTATAAACCGTTTCACTTTTGTGAGGCGGTTTTCTTGTTCAAAACTTTCAAATTAATCAAAAAATTAACATTAATAAACCCCGAATGGATTGCAACAATAATAAGGCAAACGCAAATTGAATTTGAAGGGGTGTAAACGAAATGTCAAAGAATAATTCAGTTGTTCCTCAGGCAAGAGCTGCTCTTGATCAGTTCAAGATGGAAGCTGCAAGAGAGGTTGATGTCTCACTACATCTTAAATTTCACAACTTGTGAAAATATAATATTAAGAAATTTGTATTCTACAGAAACATAATCAATATAATGTGCCGAAAGCTGCCTTTGAATCACAAAGACAGCTTTTTTGAAAGGTAATTTTTACGAGATTTCTGAAGAAACGGTAATATATTTCAGATTACAACAGGTTCTTCACCAATCAGAAGTTTTTTATATTGGATTAATCAAACAACACAAAAATAATACACTTTACGGTATTGATTTGTATATTTTGTTATATTATAATATAGATATTAATTCGATTTGCGATTTATGCAAAATAAAAGTATGCCAAACGGGAGGGTGAATAATGAATCAGAAAAAATTCAACTATGACTATTCAAAAACATTGTGGATGAAGATGTTTCTTGCAAAACCCGATTGGGAGAAAAAAACATCCGAGATTCTTATCACTTTTGAACAGGCACTTGAAATAATCAGGATGATGGATAACATAACGCAGGGTATAAAGAAGATTGTTTACCTTGTTGGTTGGCAGGGACTCGGACATGATGACTGTTACCCCGAAATGGAAGTTATCAATCCGTATCTCAAGCGAGACTGCGATGCTACGCCGAGAGACAGCTTTATGTGGCTTTTTGAAGAAGCTGAAAAAGCTAACGCAGAATTTTTGAATATTTTTGTTGGGCAAAAATTA
>CALAQQ010000130.1 GCA_937888485.1 uncultured Clostridia bacterium | reverse complement strand
GTGTAATTCTGCATATCGTGAAATTCGCAGTTTTCTATTCTGACACCCTTTGATTCTTTAGTAACACCGTCAACCCAGATACCGCCGCCGTTGTGAGCCGTGATTTCAAAGCCTGAAACGGTTACGTAGGAGCAGTCAAAAAGCTTCATAACAGCATCTCTTTCATCGGTGTTGAGGTGCGGCTTTTCGCCTTCACCGTAGGATGAAATGACAATAGGATTATCCTGAGTGCCCGAGCAGGTGAGCGTAACAGCGCAGTCATAGTCGCCGCCTGCTCTGAACAGAATTTTATCACCTGCTTCAAGTGTTAAAGAAGCAATGTTAGCAACTGTTTTCCACGCAGATGATTCGGATAAACCCGTGTTACCGTCATTGCCCGATATGCTGTCGATATAGTATGTTGTTCCTGCGGCAAACACAAGCGGTGTTATGCTCAGGGTGATAACAACAGCAAGAATTACCGATAAAAGCTTTTTCATAACAATACCTCCATAAATTAAACGGATATTTTAAAATACTTAACAGCATTTACCTCGCAATATTTTCTGATATTATATCATATATGATTATAAAATTCTACAGTATGTTTGACATAATCTTGAAAGAGAATTATAATTATTGCATCATAACTTTTTATTAACAAATCGGAGCTGATAAGATGAAAAAACTGTTTTCTTCGTTGCTTTGCATTTTAATTGCATTTAACGCGGTTATCCCGTGCTTTGCGGTTGGTGAAGTAAATACACCGAAGATTATTGAAACCGTGTATCCGACTGATGAGGTTGTAATAGCTGATATTGTTATTAATGCCGATTCAAGCGGTGAGAGTGATGTTACTGCGATTATTCAGCAGGCTATTGATAACTGTGCGGCAAACGGCGGCGGTACGGTCTGGCTTCCTGCAGGCAGATACAAAGTAACGGGCAATATTTATATCCGCCAGTTTGTAACGCTGATGGGCGATTATCAGGACCCCGATGTCGGTACAGACTACGGAACAATAATTATTGCCGACGTTGAAAGCAGTGATGCAATGAATCCCGCATTATTTACTGTCGGTGCAAGTGCAGGTGCAGTGGGTCTTACCGTCTGGTATCCCAACCAGAGCATTGATAACATAAAACCTTATCCGTTTACCTTTTATGTGGTCGGTAACAGCGATTATATGCTCCAGACAATAAAAAACTGCACCCTTATCAATTCTTACAGAGGAATTGGTGCGAGTGCGGAATGCGAAAACGGTATTTATGAGTGCCATGAAATGCTGACGGTTGAAAACGTAAAAGGAACCTGCCTTTATCAGGGCCTGAATGCTCATAATTCAGCCGATGTTGATACCGTAAAAACTCTTTATATATCAAACGAATATTGGTGCGGAGCGGGCGAGAAGTTTAATGCTCCCGAAAGGCAGAAGCTTGATGAATACACACGCAAAAACGGCTGCGGTCTTGTAATAGGCGACCTCGAATGGCCCGAATTTGCCAATGTCAGAATTTCCGATATGCTTTACGGGATGTTTGTCAAAGAAGGCACTCGATACACCTTCAGCGGCGAATTTACCGATTTTTATATAACCGATTGTGATTACGGTATTTATATTCCCGAAGGAAACATAATTTCAAGAAAATATTCCTGGGGTACTGGCATAAGCAACGGTGTTATCGAAGGCAGCGAATGTGCAATATATGACCCCGGCGAAAACGCAATGATTCTGACTAATGTTAAAATCAAAGGTAAGATTGAGGGCAAGAATATCCGTGTTTACAATGCGGATACAAGCGCATATGCACCCGATTATGAGCATAAGCATACAAAGCCCTGCGAGATTCTGTACGTTGTATCAGCTGATAAAACAGGTAAAACCGATGCATCTGTTGCGGTTCAGAATAAGCTCAACGAAGCTGCTCAGACGGGCGGAATCGTTTATCTGCCTGCGGGCCTTTACCGCTTTGAAAATCCCGTAACTGTTCCTGCAGGTGTTGAATTCAGGGGTTCATCGTCGGTTGCAACCCGTTGCCAGCGAGAAAACAGCAGCGGAACGCTCATCCTTTCATATTACGGCTTCGGTGAAGATGATAAACCGCTTATCACGTTGGGCGGTGATGCCTCGGGAATAAGCGGAATAAGAGTCGATTATCCTAACAACAATCCCGTTGATGACAGCGGAAAATATATGAAAACCACGCCCGTCATTTACAGTGAATATGATGACGTTTATATTATCAACTGCGCACTGACCCTTGCAAGCTGCGGAATAAAGCTTGAAAATTCAGACGGTGCTTTTGTTAAGAAAGTGATTGGCTGCTGCTACGAATCTATGTTTGATTTAACGCAATGCAACAATGCTTTTATTGAAGGCTGCCTGCAGAACGCAAACACTCTGCCGAGAAACGGTTATGCAAAGCTCGGCATACCCCGTCTGACAGAGGATAAATTATTTAATTATGTTTTCATTCCCATAACAAGAATTCACACCGATTATATCAGGCTCAATTCCTGCAACGGCGTTACCGTGTTCAACACGTTTATTTACGGCGGAAAATCCTTTTTGAATTCGGTTAACAGCAATGCCGTATTTGTCAATACAGGTCACGACGGTTCATCAAAAACAGAGCCTGCTCTTATTATGTCGGGCGGTGAAATCACTTTCCTCAATTTCATGCGTTCAACCTCCGACGGGCAGCAGGGATATTATTTCTATTCAATTGAAAACGGCACAAGGTTCAAATCATATACCAGCCAGTCTGTTGATATGGCATATTGCGAGCATCCTGTAATTGAAAACATAAAACTTAATGAGCTCGATAAAAGCGAATGGATTTACG
>CALAQQ010000129.1 GCA_937888485.1 uncultured Clostridia bacterium | reverse complement strand
GATACGTTTTTAGCAAATAAGACCTCGAGTCCTTCGGGAATGGTTGTGCCTTTTTTATTAGCAAATGGCACGATACAACGCTTAAATCCCAACTTTTTAAGCTCTGTGAGCCGTTTTTCAATTTGTACAACTGCACGAAGCTCGCCTGTTAAACCCACCTCGCCGACGAGTGCGATTTCAGGGTCGATATCGGTGTTTTTAAATGCGGATGCGATAGCACAAATTATGCCCAAATCTGCAGCCGGCTCGTCAATTCTCATGCCACCGACGATGTTTACGTATATATCTTGATTTGAAAGGTTCAAACCAACACGCTTTTCCAAAACTGCGATAAGCATATTTACCCTGTTAAAGTCAGCGCCTGTCATCATACGGCGTGGAGAGGGGAAGAATGTCTGAGAAACTAATGACTGAACCTCTGCCAGAAGCGGTCTCGTGCCCTCTAACGTGCATATAACAGTCGAGCCGGACGTTTTTTCTGGCCTGCCATCAAGCATCATAGAAGATGGATTTTTAACTTCTTTTAAACCTTCGCCAGTCATTTCAAAAACGCCTATTTCATTTGTAGAACCATATCTGTTTTTAACTGCTCTCAGTATCCTGTATGAAAGATGTCTCTCGCCTTCAAAATACAAAACACAGTCAACAATATGTTCGAGTACTTTCGGACCGGCTATGTTTCCGTCCTTATTAACATGGCCAACAAGAATTGTAGGAATACCAAGACCTTTTGCGCAGTGCATGAAAAGATTGGTCGATTCTCTGACCTGAGTCACGCTTCCGGGTGATGAACTGATTTCGGCAACATTCATTGTCTGAATTGAGTCAACAATAACAAGGTCAGGTTTTTCTGTTTTTATATATTCAACAATGCTTTCAACATCGGTCTGACACATTATAAGAAGATTATCTGTCGATACACCGAGTCTGTTTGCGCGCAGTTTTATTTGTCTTGCTGATTCTTCGCCTGAAACGTATAAAATGCTAAGGCTTTTTCCGAGAAATTCGCAAATCTGAAGGAGGATTGTAGATTTACCGATTCCCGGATCACCGCTCAAAAGAACAAGTGAACCTTTTACAATTCCGCCTCCAAGAACACGGTCAAGTTCATCCATGCCGGTTTTAAAACGGATTTCATCGTCAGCATCTATTTCATTGATCGTTTGTGCAACAAGACTTTTTGTTGTATTAGAAGTTTTTTGCTGTTGAGATGTACGGATTTCTTCTTCCATGGTGTTCCATTCACCGCAACCCGGACAACAGCCGTACCATTTTGCACTTTCATGACCACATGCACTGCATATATACAATGATTTTGTTTTAAATGCCATTTAAACAGCCTCCGTTTTGTTTATAAAATCCATAATTCCTAAAGCGATTAATAACGCTAATTTGCGCTGGTAATTTTCATTCTTCAGTTTTTCTGTTTCTTCGGGATTAGATAAAAATCCGCATTCAACCATAACTGCAGGGTTTTCTGCGTGATGTAACAGATAAATATCTGAGCCGCTTTGTTTTATTTCACGTGAATTTTCGGGTTGAAGTACCGTTATAACAGAATGTCTTATGCGATCCGCAAGATTTCGTGAATCCGGATTGTTTTTAGAATAAAAAACCTGTGTTCCGCTGTATTGAGATTGAGAAAAATGATTCTGATGAATGCTCACAAAAATCGCATTATCCGTATTATTCAGAATCGACAATCTGTTTTTTATATCGGAAACTTTCTTTTCTCTTATTGTATTTGCCGTATCATCATGAACAGAAATATCTTCAGTCCGAATCATAACAGTTTCAACGCCGACCGAAACAAGAAATTCATTTAGTTTATGTGCAATTTGCAGATTGATATCTTTTTCAACCGTACCGTCATCGGCGCTGGTTCCGCCGTCGGGTCCACCGTGACCAGCATCGATAATAACAGTTTTATATTTATTATTTTTAACAGAAACATCTACTGATGAAAACATATTAAAAATAATATTTCCACCCATAATAATGCCGACAATGGAAAATAATGATATAAAAAGAATAAATCGGATTTTAAGGTTTGATGGAGCAATTATTTTCATAAGCGTATCCTCCGCAAATCATATTAATAAATGATATGCTGTGATGCCTATGAAATTTCATATTATCTTTTATTTTTACGAAAATCTATGTAATCCTGAAGTATCATAACAGCCGCCACCTGGTCTACGACAGATTTTCTTTTTTTGCCTCTTGTATTAGTAACATTCAGAACATTATGAGCAAAAACGGTTGATAGTCTTTCATCACGCATTACTGTTTCCAACCCTGTTTTTTCTGACAGAGATTCTGCAAATTGCTTGCATTTCAATGCTCTGTCCCCTTCCGATGAATCCATGTTTTTAGGAAGACCGACAACTATCATTTCAGCCTTATATTCCGTTACAAGAGATGAAATTTTTTCAATCAGGATTTCAGGATTTCTCTGTTCAATGATACAAACAGGAGAAGCCAGCATTTCCATCTTATCACAAACAGCAATACCTGTTCTTACATCGCCGTAATCAATCGCCATTATAATCAAAATATCAATCCTTTATAATTTAAATTGCGGAGTTTGAATTATCAAACTCCGCTGTAATTTATCCGTTGTTAAGGATATCATTGAGTGCGTTGTTCAGACCTTCTGCTACATTATCCACAACATCTCCGACTGCCTCACCGATTGAATCGGGTTTATTTGTGCTGTCTTCATCGGAAGAATAAGAACATGACGAGCAGACAGCAGGAAGAGCTGTTATTTTATACCATCCCTTTTTTGTTGAACCGCAATTACTTCCTGCAAGTTTGCCTGTTACAGTACAATATCTCTTTTCTACTGTTCCGCTGCTCTTTGGAAATTCTTTCTCAGGAAGACCCTTATGAATTCTGTCAAAAACAGTCATGAAGATTTTACCGCCCGGGTTACCGGATGTATCAAGAGATTCCTGCTTATCAAAACCAAACCATACGGCAGCAACATAATAAGGTGTACCAGCGCAGAACCAACGGTCATTTTGTTTACTTGTCGTACCGGTTTTCGCCATAATCTGGAACTTTCTTACATTTGGAGCATCACCGAATTTGCTTGTGCTTACCGTTTGAAGAAGTTCGCATATAATATCTGAAGTTTCTTCCGATATGACTTGTTCACCGATAGGATCTTCATTACTGAGAAGAATCTGAGTTCCCTGACTGTTTGTTACTTTATAATAGGAATACGGTTCATAATATAATCCGCCGTTTCCGAATGTGGCATATGCAGAAGCCATTTCAACAGTTGTTGTTCCGTTTGTAAGAGCACCTGTTGCAAGCGGCGAAAGTGCGCGGTCTTTCTGTTCATCAAGTCTTGAAAGATGGAATCTGTCCCTTAAGAACTCGAAAGACGTGTCGATTCCGAGATCGTTCTTGATAATTCTTGTCGGAACTGTATTATGTGATTGCTGAATAGCATATTCAACAGTTACATTACTGCCTGAACCAAGCGTTCCGTTAACATTATGAGGCCAGAGTTTACCGTTCACGGGAATAGCGTAATCTTTGATTTTTGAAGAATAGTTGATAAGATTTAATTCGATTGCAGGAGCATACGTTGCAATAGGTTTTATGGTTGAACCGGGCTGTCTGTATGAGTTGGCAGCTCTGTTAAGGCAGAGGGGACCTTTCTTTTCATCAGCAGCACCGACAATTGCAACAACACGTCCGCTATAATCCATAATAGTCATTGCAGACTGAACTTTTTCGCCTTCCTTACTCTTTAAATTCGGGAAACTCTTTCTGTTAACATATACATCCTCAAGAACTTCCTGAACTTCAAGATCAACAGCTGCATAAATCTTAAGACCGCCGTAAAGAATCTGATCTGAGGCCTGCTGTTTGGAATAACCGTATTCTTCCATGAGATCCTGCTGGACACATTGTCTTACATAGTCAACATAGAAACTATGGTTAGTTTCTTCTTCAACTATATTAATCTGTTCATCATCTTCATCAGGAACATACTTTTCGCTGTTAGTGAAAATAAGTTCATAATTTACAGCTTCATTATATTCTTCCTGCGAAAGTGAGCCCATTTCTTTCATCATTTCCAGACAATATGACTGACGGATTTTATTATCGTCGGGATTAAGAAGAGGATTATATGCGGTTGGTTTCTGAGTTATTGAAGCAATAACAGCACATTCAGCAGCATTAAGTTCACTGATATCTTTTCCGAAATATTTTTCACTGGCTGTTTTAACACCGTAACATCCGCTTCCGAAATAAGCAGTGTTAAGATAAGCTTCCATTATAACGTCTTTATCGTAATTTTTTTCAAGATTCAATGCAGTCAGAATTTCATTAAACTTTCTGACAATAGTAACATCATCCTCGTGTGTGAGGTTCTTGATGAGCTGCTGAGTTAATGTTGAACCGCCCTGACCAAGGTTTTTGGGAACAACAATAACACCGATTGTTCTTATCCAGTCAACACCGTGATGACTCTTAAAACGGGTATCTTCAAGTGCAATAAATGCTTCTGACATATAAGGAGACATATCATCAAGGTCAACCCACACACGGTCTTCTTCGCCGTGGAGTCTTGCAAGCTCAATTGTGTTACCCTCTTTGTCATATGCATAAATGAAGGATGTCTGGTTCTGATTTTCCTTATACTCATCAAGATTGATAATTAAATCGCCGTTAATTACGGTGATTGCATTGAATAAAACATAGGAAACAACAACCAAAGCTGTTAACGCAACAGTACTGAAAATACCGTAAAAAACAAGCAAAGGTTTATTAATCTTTTTTTTCTTTTTTCTTTTGCCCTTTGATACAGGCTGATTCGAAGATGTATTATTCAAATCCTTCAAACCTCCTTAATCCGTGATTCTAACTAAAACAGATTATTTTTTAAAAATCAATTTTATATCTTCAAGTTCTGAATGAAAATCTGTAAGCTCTGCTTTGAATCTTTCCTGTGATTCGTTTGAATACAAACTCAATGCTGATTTATTACATGTTTCAAGGATATTTTCAATTGCAGAAAGCCTGTTTTCAATTAAATCAAGTTTATTATTTATCCTTTTTTCGGATTCAGAAACAGCCTCTATGAAACCGTTTTTGCATTCTTTTTCAAGAAAAACAATTTGTTCGCATGATTTTTGATATAGCTCATTAAGTGAATTATACTTGTCGAGAATATGAGCTATATAAAAATCTGTTTGCTCAATATTATACCCTTCGATGCACACTTCTATTTTAGGAGATATCATAAAATCACCACATTAATTAATTTTATCTTTATATTTCAATTGATTGTTTATAAATCCAAACAAAATCAAAATAAGCCAAACAGGAAGGAATATGATTACCGATAATAAAACAATAATCAATATCGGCAAACCTTTACGGCTCTTCTTTACTGTACAAGGAATACGGTTAAATGAGATTTTTTTAAATTCAGAACAAGAATCATAAATAAAAGGAAAAATTTCAAGTTCTGAATTGTACGAATCGATTCCGCTGTTATAAAGAAGGGGTTCAACAAGTTCTGAAGCACTTGAAGCAACCTTTGTTATTTTTTTCAAATCAACATGAAGAACTCCGAGTATGCTGTCAATGATGTTAAGAAAACCGATAACAATTTTATATAAAGCTGTATCAGGCGGATAATTGCTTTCTCCGCCGAAAAGACTGAGAACAAGACTGCATATAACGTCAACAACTTTTATGTTTTTTATATCCTCATAGTCAGCTTTTTTTAACCCGGTTTCTTTCTTTGTCCATCTTGCAACTGTACCGACTTTAAGCGAGTTAAGAAATTTGAAAACAGGCTTAATTATCCAGCCGAATTTATATACAACTTTCGGTTTAATACTTATAGCTGTCACCATATCGGCAAGTCTGTCAATGTCTTCGCCTGCGGTTTTTATCATCCCTTTGATAACTCCGATAAGCTGATTTTCAAGAACATCCTTAAGTTCTTTACCCTGATTTTTAAATAATTCCGGAGTGTCAACATAAACCGTCTTTACCGAAACATTATTTTTATCAGGTTCAAATCTGACTTTTCTCATTGCACCGGGATAACCTATAGTCGAAGAAGTGCAAATATCATAAAGAACATTCCCTTTTTTACTCTGATATACCGAAGTGTCGGGAATATGAGTATGACCGGTAAATATAAACTGAACTCCGATATCGGCAAGCTGCTCTATTCTCTGCTTATAATCGCCGAGCATATCCCCTCTTCCGATGATTTCATATATAGGTGAAGGAGCAATCAAAGGATGATGGGTCATCGCAATAATAAATTGATTATCTTCTCTTGCTTCTTTCGCTCGTTCGGATATCCATTCAAAGCATTCATCGGAAAAACCGCTTTTACCGTTGAGGTTTGTGTCATCATTAAGAGCAAAAAGTCTGTAACCGTCACAAAGCTGAACAACATATGACATACTTTGACGGTGAACTGCAATCGCTTCATCAGGACCGAATTCACGGTACATATCAAACAGCATATCGCGTGTTGCTGTTTTTGTCTGAAGCTTTTCATCACCCTTGTACATATCGGTAAATCCGTGATTACGAAAATCATGGGTGGCAGTTATAACATAAACTCTTTTACCTTTTTTCTTTAAAGAACGGAGCATTTCAATAAATTCTGCATGAGCATTGAGTTCACCATTGTTTGTAACATCACCGCTTATGAGAACTATATCGCTTTCGTTATCGGCAACAATCTGTTCAAATGCCGTTTCAAGAACTTCAGCACTGTCTGCAAGAAGCTTCTGACTTTTTGAATTGGCAATATCATAAGCTTTACCGCTTGTTCCGTTTTCTTTGCAATAATAATGAGTATCTGTAAGAACGGTAATGGTAAGAGGTTTCATTTATTTATCATTCCTTTTCGCAATGTCAACAAGATTTTTGTAGCTTATTGCCATTGATTCTCTCGGATCGATTTCACAAACATCCTGCTCAATAACAATATATTTAACACCTGTTTCAACACAGGTATTATATATCTTATCAAGATTAAGATTTCCTGTTCCGATTTCAACAAATTTAGGAGTATGGTCTGTAATTCCGTAATCCTTGAAATGACAAACCTTCATTCTGCCTGCAATTTTTTCAATATATTCACAAGGATTAACTCCACCGAACTGGAACCAATAAGTATCACCGATAAAACTGAATTCCTCGGGTTTCGTATCTTCAATGAGCATATCAAAAATTCGTCTGCCGTTATCAAGCTTTGCGAATTCAAATGCGTGATTGTGGTATGCAAACTGTAAACCCTCAGCGTGCATTCTTTTACCGATTTCTGAAGTAACTTTGATAAATTCTTTTATACTTTCACTGTCTTTTTTATATTTGTCAGGCATACCGCCGATACCGAGAGAATCGCATCCGAGCATTTTGTGTTCCTTCATAACGGTATCAAGGTCTGTGAGCATTCTGTCAAAAGAAGTGTGTGTAACGCAAACATCCATATTGTATTTTTCGGTAAGATAAGCAACCTTATCGGCGGGAATAGGACCGATACCCGAAATCTGAATAACATTGATTCCGATATCATTAAGATATTTGAATGTTGCCTCACAATCTTCGTAAGTCTGAATATAATCGCGGAGAGTGTAAAGCTGAGCGCCGAGTTTTATTTTACCCATTATGCACACCTCTATAATTTTATTTTATATATTATATATCTTTTTTAAAAGTTATGCAAGATTATTCTTTGAATTTTATTGCAGATATATGCCCTTACAAGTCATTTTTTAACAAATTATACATAAGATAAATCATACGAGGTGATGTAATGCTTAATTTATTGGCTGAAATACTCGGAAAGGGATTTTTGTTTTTTGCACTGCATATCAAAAATACAGGTTCATTCCCTCCGGCACTTTCATCAGAGGAAGAAAAAATATTTCTACAAAAAATTAAAAACGGAGACAAGAACGCAAAAAACAAAATAATCGAACACAACCTCAGACTTGTTGCACATATTGTTAAAAAATACAGTTCGAACCCCGAAGAACAGGATGATCTGATTTCTATCGGTACCATAGGATTAATCAAAGGAATCAATTCATTTGATGAATCAAAAGGTATAAGGCTTGCAACATATGCTTCAAAATGTATTGAAAATGAAATACTGATGTATTTCAGAAGCAAGAAAAAAACATCACAGGAAATTTCCATAAACGAACCGATTGATTCGGACAGCGAAGGAAATCCATTGACTTTAATGGATATTATATTCGTCCAGGAAGACACGGCTGAAATGACAGATAACAAACTGCTGATAAATAAGCTTTACGGTTTTATCGATGAAATTGAAGATGAAAGAGAAAAAACAATTATTATTATGAGATACGGTCTTTACGGAACGGAAATATATACGCAAAAACAGATTGCAAAAAAACTGAATATTTCACGTTCTTATGTCAGCAGAATCGAGAAAAAGATAATCGAAAAACTCAGAAAAAAATTATTGAATTAGCATTATAATATTTCATTCAGAATCAACATAAGACAAAAACCAGATATCAATGCATAAGTTGAGCTGTGTTTTAAAGATTCTGACTGTGATTCGGGAATCATATCTCCGCATATAACATAAATCATTGTTCCGCCTGCAAATGAGAGAATAAAAGGTAAAATATCTGTTGAAATTGTAACAGCGTAATAACCGAATAATGTTCCTGCGATTTCAATCACACCCGTAAATAATGCAATTATAAATGTTTTTGCCCGGCTTATCCCAACCGAAAGCATCGGCGAAATAATAACCATTCCTTCGGGTAAATTCTGAAGTGCAATACTGCCTGCAATTATCAAAGCGTCAGCTGTATTGCCTGTTCCGAAACCGACACCGGCTGCTATTCCTTCTGGCAGGTTATGGATTGCAATTGCGGCAACAAAAAGCATTATTCTGTGTAGTTTTTCATTTGATTGCAAGCAATTCATGTTATTCATTTTTAAAAGTTTATTTGCAAAGAAATCAAGAACATTGATACACAGAGAACCACAGAATATACCTGCAACTGATATATAAACGGAAAACAAATTTTCATTTTCAACAGATGGAATAATCAGATTAAAAACGGATGTTGCTAACATGACGCCAGCTGCAAAAGATATAACTGTATTTGCATATTTTTCGGCAGTTTTAATAAAAACAAAACCGATTATTGCACCGATAATTGTTGCACCGCCGACACCAGCGGCAGTAAAAAATACAATATTCATATATAAACACCTAAAATGTTTTTTATAATAATATATGAATTTTGTTACTGTATGTTACTTTACAGGATTGCGCAGACTGGAAGTATATGATATAATTTTATAAAAATCACAGAGGTTAAAATATGTCAGAGTATACAAAATATAAAGACTCTGCACTTTCACCCGAAGAAAGAGCAGAAGATTTGCTTTCAAGAATGACCCTTCGCGAAAAAATCGCTCAGCTTGATATGAAATTCGGCAGCAATTACTGCACTGAAAAAGAAGAAAACGATAACTGTTCCGTAAAAGAAACATCGGATTATAACTGGGATTTAATGAAAAAAGATTTCCCCGACGGACTCGGTTATGTCCATGACAACTATTCTGTCCCTGCTGTTATGAACAAAGTTCAGAAATTTTTTATTGAAAACTCCAGACTGGGTATCCCTGTTATATTTACAGGTGAAGCATTACACGGAATCTGCGGAACAAGAGGAACTGTTCTGCCTATTCCGACAGCATGGGCCGCAACATTTGAGCCGAAATATGCTTATGAAGCAGGAAGAATTATCGCATCCGAAGCAAGAGCTTTGGGTTTATTTGAAGTTCTTTCACCAAACCTTGATGTTGCACGTGATCCGAGATGGGGAAGAACCGAAGAAACATTTGGCGAAGATACTTGTCTTTCGTCAAAAATGGCTATTCAGATTTGTAAAGGTCATCAAAACGACGATATTTCTGCAATTGACACCGTGATCTCAGAACCTAAGCACTATTGTGTTCACGGAATTCCCGAAGCCGGTGTAAACTGCGGAACTGCAAGAGCAGGCGTCAGAGAAATTGAAAGCTATTATCTTCCGGTTTTTGAAGCTGCAATTAAAGAAGGCGGAGCTTATGACGTCATGGTAAGCTATAATTCAATCGACGGCGATCTTCTCATGACATCAAAACATTATCTCAAAGAAGTACTTAAAAAAAGATTCGGTCTTAAAGGAATCTGCCGTTCTGACTGGGGAGGTCTTCGCAGAGTTCATTATCTTCATAAAATGGCAAAAAACGAAAAAGAAGGTATTTATCTTTCAAAGAAAAACGGTCTTGACTGTCAGGGAGGAGATGAATATCCCAACAGAATATGGGTTGATTCTCTTGAAGAATTAGTAAACGAAGGCAGACTCGATGTTGAAAATATCAATGAATCATGCCGTCGTGTATTAACTCTAAAATTCAAGCTCGGTCTTTTTGAGAATCCATATACAGACGAAAACAGATACAAGGAAATTATTAACTGTAAACCTCATCTTGATAAAGCTCTTGAAATCGCACAAAAATCAGTTATTCTTCTTAAAAATAACGGAATTCTTCCGCTTAAAAAAGAGAAATATAAGAAAATTGCATTGATAGGTCCTTCGTCATATACAATCAGACTTGGCGGATATTCTGCAAAAACTTTCAGAAGAAAACTTGATACAATTTATGATGTTCTGAAAACTGAGCTTCCCGATGTTGAAATTCTTCAGTGTGACGGTTGCGGAATAAGTGACGGAGATTTTGAATTTGCTCTTTCCGATCAACATCATCTCCAAGGAATTACAGCTGAAAAAAAGAATGAAAACATTGATGAAGCTGTAAAAATTACAGAACAATGCGAACTTGTTATTTTCTGCGGCGGTGACGACACAATTTCGAGCGGTGAAGGAAGAGACAGATGCGAACTTACTCTCTGCGGCAAACAGTCTGAACTTATCAAAAAACTTTCCGAAACAGGCAAGCCGATTGTATTTGCAATGATTCACGGTAAACCTCTTGCAATTAAAGATGAAAGCGACATCTGCGATGCCGTTATTTCTTGCTGGTTCGGCGGCGAATTCGGTTCCCGTGCCGTTTGCGACGTTATTCTCGGAAATATAAATCCCGGCGGAAAACTCCCCTTCTCTCTCCCACGCAGATCAACCATGATTCCCTGCTATTATTCCATGCTTCCCGGTGCAAGCAACGAGTACTATGAAGGAACAGGAACTGCTCTCTATCCCTTTGGATTCGGTCTAAGCTACACCACATTTGATTACACTGATTTAAGCCTTGTAAAACTCGAAAACAACGATGTAAAAGTCAGCATAACCGTTAAAAACACCGGAAACATGACCGGTGATGAAGTTGTCCAGATTTATGTTGAAGACTGTGAAAGCACTGTTGTTACTCCTACTGTTCTACTCAAGGATTTTAAACGAATAACGCTTATGCCTGATGAATCAAAAACTGTTGAATTTATCCTCGGATTCGATGCTTTCAAACTTCTCAATCAAAATTATGAATGGGTTGTTGAACCGGGAACATTCAGAATTCATGCCGCATCTTCTTCAAGGGATATCAGACTTACCAAAGAAATTGAATTATAATTCCTTACAAAAACCAACCCCGACACCGAGGTTGGTTTTTCTTTCAGATATAAATCGGTTGTATTTGTTCTCCATTCATTGCACATTCAATGGTTTCGACTGTTTTACTGAAATCAGCTACAATTGAGCGAGGTTTATTCATCGCATCATCCTGTTTCATCGGTACAAAAAATATATTCTTATAATTCAGAAGATTACCGATGTTTTTTGCTGAATTTGACAGAGCATCATTTGATGAAACAGCAATAACCAAAGGTTTTTCATTACGAAGATGTGCTTTTGCAGCAAGTGTTACAGGTGTATCGGTTATACCGTTTGAAAGTTTTGCTAATGTGTTACCTGTACACGGTTCAATAACAAGAATATCCAGAAGTTTTTTGGGTCCGATTGGTTCTGCATCTGTAATTGTCGATATAATTTTATTATCACATATGTTTTCAATCTTTGATATAAATTTCTCGGCTTTACCAAATCTTGTGTCAGTTGAATACGCATTGAATGACATTATGGGAATAATTTTTGCACCTAATTCCTTAATTATTTTAATTTCTGATATTGCTTTTTCAAATGTGCAGAACGAACCGCAAAGAGCAAAACCAACGGTTATCTTATCCATAGATTTTCCTCCTTAAGAATATCAATAATTGTTTCACCGATTATAATTCCTGCAGTTTTTGGAACAACTTTACCCGGTAACGACGGACATTGAATGGCTTTTATTCCCAATTCGCGGGCAGAAGCGAAATCGACACCGTAAGGTGCAGATGAAACATCAATTATCAAACAATCTTTTCTGATATTTTCAAGAATTTTTTTGTCGATTACAAGATTCGGAACAGTATTAATAATGATATTTATCTTTTCAGAAATATTATTAAAATCATTAATATTACATGAACGCATTTGTTTTATTTCAGCTTTTACAAGATCTGAATTTTTTCTTGCACAAACAGTAACCTTTGCACCGATAGATGATAGAACATCTGCTGTTATTTTTGCAACTCTTCCGTATCCGAAAACCGCTATTTCTGATGAACGAATTGTGTAGTCAATGTTTTCTATTACCACTTTCAAAATGCCTTGAACTGTCGGAACAGTATTTTTCAAGGTCATTTCTTCTCTGCAAAAATAATCAAAATAACAAATACTTTTCTTTTTTATTTTATTTTCAATGCCTTTACCAATAATGCCTCCGAAAATAATGTTTTCACTATCTGTATAAGATAGAATTTCATCTATATTTTCTTTAATTTTTATGGTTGAGTTAATCGTCTTTCCGTCTTTTGAAACAGGTAACGGTAAAATAATTATACCTGAATTCTGAACCGCCGACTTTAAATCATCGGTGTTTTTTCTGTTTGTTTCAGGTAATCCGTATACAGATATATCAAAGCCGTTTTCTTCAAGAAAATCAGCCATATGAAGCTGACGGTTATCACCGCCAATTATAAGAACATTGTTAAAATTTTTCAGAAATTGCACCTCCCTGTGCGTGGATATTAACATTTTATGTGAAATTCTTTATGCTGTTAAAAAAACATACGAATTATCATAAGTTTTACTTTATTTTTTTCATATTATGTATTATAATATAACAGAATTCAACAAAGGAGATTTTTATGTTTGAAATAGATGTTTTATTAAAGAAAGTAAAACGCGTTCATTTCATCGGCATCGGAGGATCAGGAATGTGTCCGCTTGCTGAAATCCTTCATAAAGAAGGATATATTCTCAGCGGGTCAGATAACAACGAAACTGATACTCTTGCAAGAATCCGTTCAATGGGAATTCCTGTTACCCTCGGTCAGAAAGCTGAGAATATAGAAGGTGCAGAGATGATTGTTTATACTGCAGCCCTTCTTCCTGATAACCCTGAACTTGTTGCTGCAAAAGCATCGGGTATTCCGACATTTGAGCGCAGTAAACTTCTTGGGGCTGTTACGAGAATCTATCCCAACAGTATATGTATAAGCGGTACACACGGAAAAACAACTGCATGCTCAATGCTTACCCAAGTACTGATAGAAGCCGATTTTGACCCTACCGCCGTTATTGGAGGCAAATTACCTCTTACAGGTTCAAACGGTCTTGTTGGCCACAGCGAACACATGGTTTGCGAAGCTTGTGAATTCGTCGATACTTTTCTCGATTTATCTCCCGATATAGCTGTAATACTCAATGTTGATGAAGATCATCTTGATTATTTCAAGACCTTTGAAAATCTGAAAAAATCATTTACTAAGTTTGCTTCAATGGCAACAAAAATGATTATATATAACGGAGATGACCCTAATTCCGAAGATACAGTAATTCCTGCTGTTGAAATCTGCAATAAACCTGTTATTAAATTTGGTATGAATGAAGGCAATGATTATCAGGCTGTCAATGTAGAACTAAAAAATGAGTTCGCATCTTTTGAACTCATCAGATATGGTTTAAATCTTGGCAAGGTAATGCTTGGAATTCCCGGTAAACACCATGTTTATAATGCACTTGCAGTTATTGCATCGGCAATGGAATCGGGTGTAAGCTTTGAACAGTGTGTTAAGGGGATTTCTGATTTCCACGGTGCGGGCAGACGCTTCGAAATTCTTGCAGAAATTAACGGAATAACGATTGCCGATGACTATGCTCATCATCCTAAAGAGCTTGAGGTTACTCTTGAAACAGCCATGAAAATGGGATATAACAAAGTCTGGGCAGTATTTCAACCGTTCACTTATTCCAGAACATCCATTCTTTTCGATGAATTTGTTCGTGTTTTAAAAATTCCCGACAGTTGCATCATGACAGAAATAATGGGTTCAAGAGAAGTGAACACATACAATATTTATACTTCACAGCTTGCCGAAAAAATTCCCGGAAGCGTCTGGTTCAACACATTTGATGAAGTTGCGCAATATGCTGTTGATAACGCAGAAAATGGTGATCTTATTATCACTCTTGGCTGCGGAGACATATATAAAGCTGCAAAAATAATGATTAATAAATTAAAGGAGAAGCAATAATATGAAATACAGTATCAATAAAACAAATTTCAATGATTTTTCTGTTTTTGAGATTAACAAACTCGAAGGCAGAGGTTATGCTATCCCCTATTCATCAGTCGAAACACTCAAAAAGACATCTTTAAAGAAAGAAAGAACCTCCTCCGATATGGTCAGAGTTCTTTCGGGCAACTGGGAATTTAAATACTTTGCAAGCAACAAGGATCTCCCCGATGTTATCGATACAGAAACAATCGCTTTTGATAAAATCAAGATTCCTTCAACATGGCAGAGAACGGGCTATGATTCTCCTGCGTACATCAACTGTCCCTATGCATTTGACGATAAGCCTCCCTATGTTCCTTATGAACAGCCTGTAGGTGTTTACAGAAAAACCTTTGAAATTAATTCTCTCAATAAGAATTATATTATATCTTTCCTTGGTGTAATTTCATGCCTTGACCTTTATATAAACGGTCAGTTTGTCGGTTACAGTGAAGGTGCACATAATACCGCTGAATTTGATTTGACAAAATATCTTGTTGAAGGCGAAAACGAACTTGTAGCTGTTATTCATAAATGGTCAAATGCAACCTTCCTTGAATGTCAGGATATGTTCAGAGAAAACGGTATTTTCAGAGATGTTCTCCTCTATGAAATGCCCGAAACATATCTTAACGATGTTTATCTCAGAACAAAAGAAACCCCCAAAGGCTGGAATCTTGACATTAATGTCGAAATCAACGGCAATCCCGAAGGTTTGTGTGCATATGCCGAGATTTATTATAAAAACAAGCTGATAGCTAAAAAATGTGTTCCTGCAGAAAAAAACTGCGTGATAAACTTCAATAACCTTGATGTAAAAACCTGGAATGCCGAAATTCCGGAGGTTTATACAGCTTATGTAAGCCTTTATAACGGTGAAGATGAAATAATGACTCAGCGTAATTTCATCGGATTTAAAACAGTTAAGATTAAAAAAGATATTTTCACAGTTAACGGCAAGAAAATTAAAATCAAAGGTGTTAACCACCATGATACACATTATAAAAACGGCTATGTCATGAGTTTTGATGACCTTGAAAAAGATATAAAACTTATGAAGTCGCTCAATGTCAACGCCGTAAGAACCTCTCATTATCCTCCCGACGCAACATTTATTGCTCTTTGCGATATCTACGGTCTTTATGTTATTGATGAGGCAGATATCGAAACTCACGGCGCCGCCTGTGAACCTCATAACAATTTTGACCTTATCAGCCATGACCTTGCATGGGCACCCAGATATCTCGACAGAGTCAAGAGAATGTATCTTCGTGACAGAAGCCGTGCAGGTATCATTATGTGGTCTCTCGGTAACGAAGCGGGCGGATATGCCTGCCAGGACGTATGCTATGAATATCTTCATGATGTTTGCCCCGAAATTCCCGTTCATTATGAGGGTGTTGTCCGCAACGAAAGACATTCATACGATGTTGTTTCAGAAATGTATACAGATCATAAGAAGGTTGAAAAAACAGGCAAACATACAAGAGGAAAGAAATATACACCTAAGCCGTTCTTCCTTTGTGAATATGCTCACGCAATGGGTGTTGGTCCCGGAGGACTTGAAGAGTACTGGGATATATTCTATAAATATGATAATCTTATGGGCGGTTGTATCTGGGAATGGGCAGACCATTCATATTATCACCCCAACGGAAAAATCAAATTTACTTACGGCGGTGACCATGGCGAATGGCGTCATGACGGTTGTTTCTGTGTTGACGGTCTTCTTTATCCAGACAGAAGACTTCATACAGGTGCTAAAGAGATGAAGAATGTTTACCGTCCCGTCAGAGCAAACTATGATGACGGTAAGATAACCTTCCTTAATACAAACCGTTTCAGAAACACTTCATATCTTACTGCTGTATGGGAACTTGTCAAAAACGGCAATATTCTTCTCGCTGCTGACGAAATCAGACTTGATATTGACGCCGAATGCTCTAAGGAATTCGATATTGACATTAAACTTCCCAAAGAAAAATGTGACTGTCATCTCAATATTTATTATTTTGACGGTGACAATGAAACAGCATTTGAACAGATTGCTCTTAAGGAAGAATTCAAAACCGAAAAAACAAAATCAGATAATAATATAAGTGTTAATACTAACGATAATACAAGTATCATTAATTTTGAAAACGGTTCAGTTACATTCTCAAACGAAAGCGGAATGATTGAAAGCTACATCGTTAACAATAAAGAACTTGTTAATGACTCCCCTGCTTTTGCAAAAGGATTTATTCCTAACATATACAGAGCATTCCTTGACAATGATACAAAGTACCGCGACGAATGGATCAAAGCTGGTTATGACGATTATAAATGTATCTGCACTGATTTTGAGGTTGAATTCAAAAAAAATAAAGCTGAAATTGAAGTTGAATATAAACTCAAGAGCAAGAAAACACTGCTTCCTCTCGGAAAAGTTGAAATTGAATATGAAGTTTATGGTAATGGCGTAGTAAAAGTTGAAGCAAAGTTCAAACCTCTTGCAAAGAAACGACTTGCAGGTCATATGCCGAGATTCGGTCTTACTCTTGAAATGCCCAAAGAATTCAGAAACATTGAATATTACGGCATGGGTCCCGATGAAAACCTCTGTGACCTTTATGCACAGTCGATGGTCGGTATTTATGAAACAACAGTTGATGATATGTATGAACCCTATATCAGACCTCAGGATTCAGGAAACAGAACAAAAGTAAGATATCTTGCTGTAACAGATAATGAAGGTGACGGAATTAAAATTGCATTTGATGATGATTATTTCAACTTCAACGCAAAACCTTATTCACAGCTTCTGCTTCAGAATGCAAAACATATTGAAGATCTCCACGATGAGAATTCTGTAGTTATTAATATCGACGGTTTCACCAGGGGAACAGGTACAGCAAGCTGCGGTCCCGACATTCTTCCTCAGTTTGAGGTTGACGGCAAGAACGGACTCGAGTTTAAATTCTATATGATGCCCTTTAAAAAGTAAAAAAATATAGTTAAAGCGTATCTCTTAATCGGGATACGCTTTAACATGGTTTTATTATCTTGACAAATTATGCCTTTCATGATAATATCAAATGCGACTAAAATGCACCTGTGGCGGAATTGGCAGACGCGCCAGATTTAGGATCTGGTATCTTCGATGTGCAGGTTCAAGCCCTGTCAGGTGCACCATATATAAAAACGAACCTGTTCAAAATGAACAGGTTCGTTTTTTTATTTAATATGTGATAATAATTTATTAAGCACAGTAAATTCACGAAGATAGAGACTTGCAATATCCTCTCTTTTATTTGGATAATCCGAAAAGATTTCAATTGCTTTATCAAAATCAACCCAGACCGGAGTAATACCATGTTCAATTTCAATATCGGTTAACGACTGACTGCATTCTCCTGTTTTTTGACAGATAAAGTAATTGCTGACATAGAGAGTATCAAAGCAATATTCATTAATTACAAGAAAATGATCTATAGGTTTCACTTCATATCCGGCTTCTTCACGAAGTTCTCTTACACAGCATTCTTCAAGCGTCTCTCCGTTCTCAAGTCCGCCTCCGGGAGTCATATATACATCAGTGTTTTTTTCATAGGAAAGAAGAATTTTCCCGTTCTCAAAAACAAGTCCCCTTCCGGCAATTCTTTCCTTTGTTGGAGGCTGTGAATATGTTCTTGCATATTGTTCAATAATTTCAACCATGATACCCTCTCATAAATCAAGAAATCTCATCGTGCATAATCTTTATAATCTTGCAACAATTGAGACAATTATCCGTTCCGAAGCTATGATAATATGCAACAAGGAAATAATTATCTTCATTGTAAATTGCAGGATAACAGTACCCGTTGTCTAAATCATCCTCAAGATAAAAAAGTCTATCTTTTTCAAAAGTCACACCCCCGTCATCACTTACAGCGATAACATACGGTGTTCTGCCCCAAGGTTCACTATCTTTTCTGAGCGAATGTTCAGGTATAGGATTAAACACTGCAACAGTATATTTACCGCAGTCTTTCACAAGCATCGGAGAACAAGCTGAAGAAAAAAACATATTCGGTTCAGGGAAAGTCCAGGTTATGCCGTTATCTTCAGAAAATGCTTCAAACTGAAAACCGATATCTGTTCTTATATAACACCATATTTTACCGTCAGAAAAAACATACAAACCCGGTTCTTCATAACCGTCAATATTATTCTTGAACGGACAAGGAAACTCAGTTTCGGTTTTATACCAAGTGTTACCGTCATCATCAGAAACAAAGAAACAAATAACACCGGGAGCAAAATTCTCAAATCCTCCATGAATCGTATGTCTTGCCATTGGAAGAATGATTCTGCCGTTATCAAGCTTAATAACCCTGTCATTATTCAAAACATAATAATCCTGAACATCAAGACAATCCAAACAACTTATCGGTTCACTCCATGTTTTGCCTTCATCATCCGAACGTGTAAAAACAATTTTATCTGTTCCGTCATTATTCTTAACAATATAAAATGCACCGATATCGTCATTATTCATCCTTATAAACGAAAGACACATAATATTAATTGAACCAAAAGGTTTTTCAAATAAAATCTTTCTATCAGACCATGTTTCGCCTTCGTCGTACGAAACAATATATGATATTCTTGCATTTTCTTCATCTTCACGGGTTTCACCGATAAATTCAGTAAACCCGAACATTATCGCTCCGTTTTTCAATCGTATAAAAGATCCTTCACCGTTTCTTGGATTATCTTCACTTGTTGAAATTAACAATACCTGTCTGCCGATTTTTTTCATAATTTCACCTGATTAAAACGGACTGAGAGTTAATTCCGAATCCGAAACCATAAACTGCGGATATCTCTCGCTTACACCTGCATAAAACTCACCGTCATAGGTCAGAAGCCATATCAGAAAATCGGCATATTCAGAACCGTAGTTTCCTCCGACATGTGTCGCACCTTTAATAATATAAGTATATTCTGGAAATAGAGCTGTTGAAACATCTACAACTCTGTCAGGTGAAAGATATTTCGAGTTTTCGCAAATATAATCATCACCGAGAGTTTCACCGTATTTTGCAACTGTTGCATAACCCGACATCTGATATGTTTCAAGTGTTCCGTCACCGTTGAAATCAGCATTCTCATATACAGGAGCAAGAGGAGTATCATAATGTGCAACTACAGCTATTTCAACACCGTCTTCAATCATATTATTGATAAGTTCTGTTCTGCCCTTCATCATTTCATTGAGCTTGTCTGCCTTTGAAATCAAAACGGAGTATTCTTCTGTTTTATCGCCGAAAATAAAATTCTTTGCTGATTCATAATCCTCAGGCTGAACAAGTCCCCAGAGAGATAACATATTACCGAAAACAGGTTTGACGACGTCATTATAAATTTCATCTTTATAATTTTCGATTATAAAATCCGTTATCTTTGTTAATCCGTCAAATAAGCCAATCTTTTTGAGACTCTCAAAAAGAAGCTCAACCACAGGTTTACCTTTGACAAGACTAAAAATGAAATTATATAAATTATCAGCAGTTATTTCCATTTTACCGCAAAGAAGATCGGATGCTACCTGCGCACCACAGAAGGTTGATGACATAAAAAGACATCTGTTAACCTTTTCATATCCGTATTCCGTAAGATAAGCAACAGTCATCAGACCGCCCATACTGCAACATACAATATTCACTTTATCGTGTCCCGTTTCTTCTGTTGCAGTATTTACGAGTTCATTTATTTCATCGGATATAACAAAAGGATCAAGGCGCCAGTCATAGTTTAAATAATATGTATGCCCGTCAGGAAGCTTTTCAACACAGGTTCTTACCATGCCGAACTCACCCCAGTCGCCGTTACAGAGTTCCTCATAATTATCTGCGCTTTCAGGATATTTAGGTTGACCGACATTATAAACCGATTCACCATTTTTATCAATTGACATGAATTTAAATATATCATATGCACAATCAAAAACAATCTCAAAAGTATTATCAATGTTAAAAGTGAAAAGTCCTGTAAATAACCCCTTAAGAACAGATTTTATTATTTCAGGTACATCAGCATTAATGGCAGGCTTTGCATTTTCTGTTCCGTAATCAACGGTAAGTCCTCCGAAATCCATGCCTCTTATAAGAATAACAGGATAGGTTTCACATTCTGATATATCATGTTTTTCATTGCTCTCAGCAAAAGCCGGAAGAAATGAAAACAAAAGTACAGACAAAACCAAAACAAAAGAAATTACTTTTTTCATTTTTATCAGCTCCGATTACTTTAATACAAGAGTTCCGTTTTCTTCTTTTATACCGAATAAAACGGGACGTTCCAGTGGGTTTTCGTTGGGTGAATGAAGGATAAGATATTTGTTATCATTATAATCATTGAATATCATTCCATGACCGCCGTCTTTTTCAAACAGTAAATCTTCGTGAACCCAATTGCCGTCAATATCATCATTATCGGAATGAGCTATAGCCTGAACATATCCGCTTTGAGTAAACGTTGACCAAATCATAAGCAGTTTACCGCAATTTGTTCTATACATAAACGGACCGTCAGTTATAAATTTATCTCTTGATTTATCCGCCCAGAACGGTTCAGATGCTCTGAAAAGAATAACAGGTTCGCCAACAGGATGAGACAAATCATCAGAAAGCTTCATTGCACATATTTCACCGTCTGTAACCTGAACCCATTCATGACAAAAAACAATATATGGTTCACCTTTTTTGCTGATGTAAAAAGTTCCGTCAAGACATTCCCATTCTTTCGGAGTTATTGCATCATCTGTAAAAGGCAAAAACGGACCCATTGGTGAATCACTTCTTAATATCTGAGTTCCTCTGGCTCTTGTATCTGAACGCAGAGAAACAAACATATAGAATTTGTCCTTGTAAATATGTACTTCCGGAGCCCAGACTTCTTTATTTGCCCAAAAATCTTTTGTAACAGTAAAACACTCGTGAGGTTCACTCCAGCTTTCAAGATCGTCGCTTACATAAACATCAAGACCCGCAGCACTGCACCATGCGGTTGAACCTCTCGTACCGTAAAGATAATATTTGCCGTCGTAAGGTAAAACATAAGGGTCGCGTATATTGATATCCTTAAATTTCAAAGCTTAATCCTCCTTAAATTCTACATTATAATGATGAACAAAAATACCGATTACCTTATTATAATCAAGAACATGCATAACAGCACCGTCTTCGTTCGTACCAAAAGTTAATCCTTCCGCTTCAATATTATCTCCGCCGACATCTCTTTCTGCAAATAAACTTACTTCACCCGAATCAACATCAACGCTGAGAATATTTTTAATGTTTCCGTTATTTTCAATGTCATTAGAAAGATAAAGAGTTCCGTTATAAAACTCACCGCCCTGAATTCTGTCAATAACGCCGAGTCCTGTCAAAGGTATTTCCTTCACAAGCTTCATATTATCGTTGATATCATAAGCATAAATTGTTTTTGCCTCAGTCCATTTTGAAGCATAAAGATAACCTGTTTCGGGATCAACAGCACACCAAGGCACACCGTCGTCATATATTTCGGCTGAAAGATTATAAACTTCGCCTGTTGCTTTGAGTGTATCGCAGTCAAAAACTACAATACAGGGATAAATATATTCATCACTGTCCTCAACTGCAGCATAAATTTTGCCATTATAACAGCTTATACCGCCGATATGATCGTTTCCTCTTTTGGAAAGATCTTTCGGAAGAGGATTAACAGAACTTTTTACTATTTCCATATCTTCAAATGTAAATTTCGCAAGTGCAGTCAAATCAAGTGCAGCAATAGAACCGCTTGTATAATAATATTCACCGTCTGTTGTTATCCCCTGTCCCATAAGCAAAGCTTTTTCAAAAACAAAAGAATCCTTTGAAATCAACTCTGCCGTATCAGTACTTTTAGCAACAGGGCTTGTTATAATTGTAATTAATAAAAGCGGCAGAGTTATAATTGACCAGATTTTTCTAATAATATACATATTATCACCTTTTTCTTTTTTTATAATTTTATCATATTAAAGCATAAAATTCAAATCAATACTTTAAATCACCATCCAAAATATATTATAAATTTTTGTTTACTATTTACAAATTAAAAATAATTATGATATAATATCAATCAAGAAATCACATGGGAGGTAACAAAAAATGTTCAAAAAATCAATCGCAGTTATTCTTTCGGCAATAATGCTTATCGGCTTTATACCGTTTGCATTTGCTACTGAAAATGAATCTGCAGGCTACACAATCACTAATCCATATGAAAACATTAATTGGGAAACTGTAAAACAATACAAAACAGCTTTACATACCCACACTAACGCAAGTGATGGCGATGATACGCTTATAAATTCAATTGAGCGTCATTATGAAACAGGTTTTGATATTGTTGCTATTACTGATCATGGTATATCAGATAATAGCTGGACTGATAGTTCTAAAAATTCTACTCTTGTTACATCTGTTATGTCTCTCGTTGGCAAAACTGACGGTAATCTTGTTTTTCTCGAAGAAAAAGGTACCCTGCCCAAAGGCATGGCTTATGAAATGAAAACTGTTAACGGCGATGATTATTTTGTTGCTGCAGACGGTCGTGAAATTCTTCGTATACCTTACGGAATTGAAAATAACGCAGTTTCCGTTAATGCTCATGTAAACAGCTGGTTTGCTCCTTTTGAAGACAACATGCCCAGCGGATATAAGAATGCTATTGTTGGTGTAGATAAAGCAGGCGGTATTTCTGTTATCAACCATCCCGGTGAATACACTCAGGCACGTTATGAACTCTATCAGGATGATGCTTATGATATGAGCAATCCTTCATACAACTATTACATCAATAAATTTTACGGTTATATCGACAAATATGAATCATGCATCGGTATTGATATCAACAGTAAAGGCGACGGCAGAACAAGATATGACAGAAAACTTTGGGACATAATGCTTGCCAAAGCAGCTCAAAGCGGTAAGACTGTAACTGCAATCGCAACAAGCGACGCGCATCAGCTTGATAAAATTGATACAGGCAGTCTCCTTGTTCTTGCAGAAACAAAAACAAGCGAAAGTGTTAAGAATGCTCTTGTCAAAGGTGAAATTCTTCCTCAGAGCACCTGCATTCATAATCGCGAAGAACTCAGTCAGATTTCAGCTTCTCTCAAAGAATTTTATGGCGAAACCGACCTTTACAACAAAATTGCTACTCTTGTAACAGAATATGATTCTGAAAGAGAAGAAATAATTAAATCCGGCGATGACGGTCAGGTCGGTGTCAGCTATTCAGCACTTGACAGCGAAGGCTATCTTGCAACTGCTACAAGACCTTCAATTAAATCAATAACTGTAAATGAAATCGAAGATACAATCACAATTGATACCGAAAACGCTCTCCTTATTCGTTGGATATCCGACGGTAAACTTATTGCAACAACTAAAGCTGATGACCTTGCATTTGACCTCAATGATTATGAAGATGTAATCAAGGGTTATGTCAGAGCTGAAATCTTTGGTGAGGGCGGTATGGTTTATACTGAAGGATTCACTCTTAATGCTGACAAAGCAACAGACAACGGCAATGATTTCATTCTTGATTTTGGTTTTATGGACTTTATATTTGCTCTCGTTGACAGATATGCAGGTCTTATCGGAAGAATAATCGGTAATCTTTAATCCATAAAAATTTATTTCCCCGATATTTCGATGAAATATCGGGGAAATAATTTTATACATTTTCAATTTCAATGCCGAGAATAACAACATCATTAACAGGTTTATCACCGAAACCTGTTTTTACTGTTGCAATCGCATCAACAACATCCATTCCTTCAACAACCTGACCGAATACAGTATGTTTAAAATCAAGCCAGGGAGTTCCTCCGAGTGCTTTATAATCCTCAACGCATTCAGTCGGGAAACCTCTGTCAGAAAGCTGTTCCATCTGCGAAATAAGACCGCTGTCAACTTCTTTTGCCTGGACAATAAAGAACTGACTTCCGTTTGTTCCGGGGCCTGCATTAGCCATTGAAAGAGCTCCTCTGATGTTATGATAATCAACACTGAATTCATCTTCAAAGCTTCTGCCCCAAATGCTTTCACCGCCTCTTCCTGTTCCTGTGGGATCACCGCCCTGAATCATGAAATCAGGAATAACTCTGTGAAAAATAATTCCGGTATAATAACCGTTTTTTGCATGAGTGGTGAAGTTCTCAACTGCCTTGGGTGCAGCATCGGGAAAAAGTAAAATTTTTATATCGCCGAGAGTGGTTTTCATAAGAGCAACAATATCACCGCTCTGAATTTCTCTTATCTGCTTACTCATTTTAAATTCCTTTCTTTGGAAAATACTTTCTTTTCAGATTTTTCGGGTTCATATTTATCGGATAACTTCATAAAGTCAACCTTTGCCATTTTAGTTCTGGGAAAAGAATCAAAAATCTCAATTTTTCTCGGGCAAGAGAATTTAGCAAGATTCTTTTTACAGAATGTCTGAATCTTATCAACTGCATCCTCATGATTCATAGGTTCTTTAAGAGTTACGCAAAGTTTAACACAAGGTTTATTCTTCTGATATCCTTGAACAGCACAGGCTTCACTGATAAACGGAAGCTGAATAACTGCATTTTCAATATCAACAGGATAAACGTTATATCCGGAAATAACAATCATACGTTTTTTTCTGCCGGTAAAATAGAGAAAACCGTCTGAATCAAGATGACCAAGGTCACCGGTAAGAATCCATCTTTCACCTTTGGAGTTAATATAAACGCCGTCGTTTTTAACAGTGTTATCACCGTTATAATACCCAATCATGGTTGTATCGCCTTTGATAACGATTTCACCGGTTTGTCCTGCAGGAAGACTGTTTTTCATTTCATCCCAGATTTCAACGGTAATATCACGCAGTGGCTTACCGATAGATTCTTCACGAGATGCATCAAATCTGTTGACAGTGCATACAGATGATACTTCTGTCAGACCGTAACCTCTGAAAAGCTTTCCTTTTCCTCCGTTCTTAGCAACAGTTTTATTAAAATCTCTGACAAGCCTTTCAGGAAGAACATCACCACCGCAAAAAACAAGACGAAGATTTTTGAGATGAGGACCGTCAAAATGCTTTTCTTCAAGCATCTTTTTAAACATATTAGGAACTCCGAGAACAAACGTAACATTATGTTTTCTCATATGTTTATTTGCTGCTTCGGCATCAAACTGAATCATCGGAATTGATGTGTAACCGTGAGTAATCGGAAAA
>CALAQQ010000128.1 GCA_937888485.1 uncultured Clostridia bacterium | reverse complement strand
GTTGGTATCGATGCAGAAGTAGGCGCTCTTATCGCTGAAAAGCTCGGTATGGAATTCGAAATTCAGGATATGGACTTCAACGGCATCATCAGTGCTGTTCAGAACGGCGTTGTTGATATCGGTATGGCAGGTATGACTGTAAGAGAAGACAGACTTGAGCACGTTAATTTCTCAACAACATATGCAAAGGGCGTTCAGGTTGTTATCGTTAAGGAAGGTTCTGATATCGCAACTCTTGACGACCTTTCAGGCAAGTTTATCGGTGTTCAGGAAGCAACAACTGGCGATGCATATGCCAGTGAAGACTACGGCGAAGAAAACGTTAAGAGATATCAGAACGGTGCTGCAGCAGTAGCAGCTCTTCAGAGCGACATTGTTAATGCTGTTATCATCGACAACGAACCCGCTAAGGCTTTCGTTGAAGCAAACGAAGGTCTTACAATCCTTGAAACAGCTTATGCTGATGAAGATTATGCAATCGCAGTTGCAAAGGAAAACACAGAGCTTCTCGAAAAGATTAACCAGGCTCTTGCTGAACTCACAGCTGACGGTTCAATCGATGCAATCGTTAATAAGTACATTCCCGCATAATTATAGTTTTTGTGTATCAGAGGGGCTGTTGAAAATACAGCCCCTTGAGTTTATTTGAAAGGCAGATTAGGGCATGAGAGATTTCAGAATGTCTAAAAAAGCATTTACGGTGTTGATGCTCGCTGTTATAGCGGTGCTTACCGTCAGCTTCATTTCACCCGCATTTGCTTCTGCGGCAGAAGCCGTAACGGAAGATGCAGGATTATCAGGATTTTTTATTGAGCTTAAGGATAATATAATTGAAGCTTTTAACGAGCTTAAAGATGATATATATAGCGTTCTCATCAAGAATAATAACTACAAACATATAACCGATGGTCTTCTCATAACGATTGAGATTACGCTTGCGGCACTTGTTATAGGTCTTGCACTCGGATTTGTGGTTGCAATCATACGTTCGACTCACGACAAGACAGGCAAATTCAAGTTTCTCGATTCGATTTGTAAGCTTTATCTCACAATTTTCAGAGGCACACCCGTTATTGTTCAGCTTCTTATTATCTATTATTTGTGGCTTGGCAAAGCAGGCGTTCATGAAAACATAGCCGCCATTGTTGCGTTCGGTATCAATTCAGGTGCTTATGTTGCGGAAATTGTACGCTCGGGCATTATGTCAATTGACAACGGTCAGTTTGAAGCGGGAAGAAGCCTTGGTTTCAACTATGTTCAGACGATGATTTATATCATTCTTCCTCAGGCACTCAAAAACGTTCTTCCGACCCTTGCCAACGAATTTATTGTTCTTCTTAAAGAAACTTCAGTTGCAAGCTTCATCGCAGTTAAAGATATGATGAAGGGCGCAAACGCACTTGTCGGATTTACCTATAACATGAATATTCCTTATATAACCGTTGCGCTGATTTACCTTGTTATGGTTCTTGTTCTTCAGAAGGGTGTCAGCCTGCTCGAAAGGAGGCTTCGCAACAGTGACCACTGATAATGTTATGATAAAAGTAACGGGACTTCAGAAGAATTTCGGTTCTCTTGAGGTTCTCAAGGATATCAACACAGAAATCAAGAAGGGTGAGGTTGTTGTTGTTATCGGACCTTCAGGTTCGGGAAAGTCAACCTTCCTGCGTTGTCTCAACCGTCTTGAGGAGCCTTCAGGCGGTACAATCGAGCTTAACGGTGTTGATATCACGGATAAGCATGTCAATATCAATAAACACCGTGAAAAGATGGGCATGGTTTTCCAGCAGTTCAATCTTTTCAATAATCACACAATTCTTAAGAATATAACTCTCGCACCCGTAAAACTCGGTCTTATGAAAAAAGACGA
>CALAQQ010000127.1 GCA_937888485.1 uncultured Clostridia bacterium | reverse complement strand
ATGAACTGGCCTCTTCCGAGCTTCCTGTTAGGTATGGAAAACGCGCTTGTCTTTGCCTTTACCCAGTTTCTCCTGCTGCTTCCGGTGCTTGCTATCAACAGCAAATACTTTAAGGTAGGTTTCCGCTCCCTTTTTAAGGGTGCACCAAATATGGATTCCTTGATCGCCATCGGTTCGGGTGCCGCTACTGTTTATGGTATTTACGCCATTTACAAAATCGGCATCGGCATGGGCCACGGGGATATGGATACGGTCCATACCTTTATGATGGATCTGTACTTTGAATCCGCAGGCATGATCCTGACCCTGATCACTTTGGGTAAGACACTGGAAGCCCGGGCAAAGGGAAAAACCTCTGATGCCATTACCAAGCTGATGAATCTGGCTCCCAAGGTTGCTACCGTGGAACGGGACGGACAGGAGCATCAGATCCCTGTAGAGGATGTTCAGCTTGGAGATATCCTCATCGTGAAAGCCGGCGAGTCCATCCCAGTGGATGGTGACGTGGTGGAGGGTAATTCCTCTGTGGACGAGTCCGCCCTGACCGGCGAAAGTATCCCGGTAGAAAAGCATGCCGGAGATAAGGTGATTGGCGCCACCCTCAATAAGTCCGGCTTTCTCAAGATGCAGGCCACCAAGGTGGGAGAGGACACCACTCTGGCACAGATTATCCGCTTGGTGGATGAAGCCACCAGCTCCAAAGCCCCCATCGCAAAGCTGGCGGATAAGGTCAGCGGTGTGTTTGTTCCCATCGTCATCGCAATTGCGGTGATTGCCACTATCGTTTGGCTGATCGCAGGATATGGCTTGGAATTTGCCCTCTCCATCGGCATTTCCGTTTTGGTCATTTCCTGTCCCTGCGCCCTGGGGTTGGCAACGCCTACTGCGATCATGGTGGGAACCGGTAAGGGTGCAGCCAACGGTATTCTGATCAAATCCGCGGAAGCACTGGAAACTGCCCACAGCATTGACACGGTGGTACTGGATAAGACAGGAACCATCACCGAGGGCAAGCCTGCTGTTACGGATATTCTTTGCCGCGAAGGAACTTCCGAAAAAGAACTTTTACAGATTGCGGCATCTCTTGAAAAGCTGTCGGAGCATCCATTGGCAGATGCCATCGTAACGGAAGCGGAGAAAACCGGCTATACTGCTCTGTCTGTCAGCGATTTCAACCAAATACCCGGTCAGGGAATCACCGGTGTGATTCATGGCGAGCTTGTTCTTGCCGGTAACCGCCGTCTGATGGAAGCCCATAACATCCCCGGCGATCCGCTTATGACACAGGCAGAGGAATTGGCATCCGACGGAAAGACACCGCTATACTTCGCTAAAAACAGTAAGCTGCTGGGTATGATCGCTGTAGCAGATGTGGTGAAGCCTACCAGTGCACAGGCAATTGCGGAGCTTTCCGGTATGGGAATTGAAGTGGTTATGCTCACCGGAGACAACTTAAGAACAGCCGAAGCCATCCGCCGTCAGGTGGGTGTTGACTGGGTGGTAGCAGAAGTCTTCCCCCAGGATAAGGAGCAGGAGATCCGCCGTCTTCAGGGCGAAGGCAAAAAAGTTGCCATGGTGGGTGACGGTATCAACGATGCCCCGGCTCTGGCAAGAGCGGATGTAGGCATTGCCATCGGTGCAGGCACAGACATTGCCATGGAATCAGCAGACATCGTTCTGATGAAAAGCGATCTACTGGACGTGGTTACCGCTATCCAGCTGAGTAAGGCAACCATCCGTAATATCAAGCAAAATCTGTTCTGGGCGTTTATTTACAACATCATCGGTATTCCAGTGGCAGCGGGTCTGTTCTTCCTGCCCTTTGCCCTGAAGCTGAATCCCATGATCGGCGCTTTTGCCATGAGCTTCAGCTCCGTATTCGTGGTAACCAACGCCCTGCGGCTGAGGTGGTTCAAGCCGAAGCATATCACCAATAAAAACAACAGCGCCGCTGAAACAGTATCGGCGCAAACAGAAACGGAAGGAGAGATTCCAATGGAGAAGCTTTTGAAAATTGAAGGTATGATGTGCAACCACTGTGTGATGCACGTTCAGAAGGCCCTGGCAGCCGTTCCCGGCGTTGCAGAAGTAACTGTAAGTCTGGATGAAAAGGCCGCAACGGTGAAGCTGAATCAGAATGTAACTGACGAAGTATTCAAGACTGTCATTGAAGATGCAGGGTATCAGCTTACTGAAATTATCTGAGAAGAAGAATGTCCGCCGTGCGCTTTGCATCGGCGGACATCGTTTACTCTTCGATTAGTTCTTCCAACTTGGTTTTGTCTGTAAGTTCGATCGTGCCACGGGAGAGCTTGACCATTCCTTCGTTCTGAAAGAATTTGAGCATTCGGGTGATGACCTCACGGTGAGAACCAAGATGGTTGGCAATAGCTTCGTGTGTAATTTTCAGCGTGTCGCTGTTCTCGATTGCGGATTCTTCCAGGAGGAAGGCGGCAACGCGCTTATCAAGACTCTTCCACATGATCTGTTCAATCAGCCACATAACGTCGGAAAATCTTGTGGCCATCAGCTCGTTTGTGTAATTCGCCACCGGTGCGGACTCTGCCATAATGCTTTGATATACCTCTACGGGAATGATCCAAAGGTCGGTGTCCTTTTCCGCCTCAATGGTGATGTCAAACTGAATGGAGCGCATCATGCAGGATGCGGAAAACAGACACATATCCCGATCAAACAGACGGTAAATAGTGATTTCCCGTCCTTCATCGGAAAGAATATAGGCGCGAAGCTGACCGGACTTTACCAGCAAAAGCCCCGTGCAGTCGTTACCGCCGTTGTGGATCACCGTTCCTTTTTTAACCGCGCGGGTGATCAGCGTGCCGAGGATCTGTTCTTGGTGAACAGCATTTAATTTATTCCAAATGGGGAAATAGTTTTGAAATTCCATACAATCCATCCTATCCTTATCTGCTTGTAGGTACAGCGCAGATAAGGAATATACTTTTTTACTATTATACACGATTTGCCACGAAAATTCAATACGAATAAGGCAAATGCCTTGAATTATTCACAGTTTGGTGATATAATAAAAAATAAATAAACTAAAATATGGAGGTTTTTTCTATGTGTGATAACAATAAGTTCTATATTTGTGAGCATTGCGGGAATTTGATCGGAATGATCCACGATGCAGGTGTTCCTATGATGTGCTGTGGACAGAAGATGACAAAGCTGGAACCCGGTGTAGTGGAAGCAAGCCACGAAAAGCATATTCCCGTTGTATCGGTTGACGGAAAGACCGTGACTGTGACCATCGGTTCCGTGGAGCATCCTATGGTAGAGGAGCACAGCATCCTTTGGGTATATCTTCAGACCGATAAGGGTGGTCAGCGCAAGTGCCTTGAGGTGGGTAAAGCGCCTGTTGTAACCTTTGCTCTTGCCGATGAGAAGCCTGTTGCGGCCTATGCCTATTGCAATCTCCACGGCTTGTGGAAAGCAGATATTTGAAAAGGAGAGAAGAAAATGATGAATGCAAAAGTGCACGAGCTGTTAAATCAGCAGATAAACAAGGAATTTTATTCCGCATATCTCTATCTCGATTTCGCAAACTACTTCAAGGCAAAGGGACTTGACGGCTTTGCAAATTGGTACACGGTACAGGCGCAAGAGGAAAGAGATCACGCAATGCTCTTTTATCAGTTCCTGCAAAACGAGGGCAAGGCTGTGACCCTTCTTGCGATAGATAAGCCCGAGCATAGCATAGCCGCAGATATCGACGTTCTGCGTGCGGGACTTGAGCACGAGAAGTACGTTACCTCGCTTATCAACGCAATCTATGCCGAGGCACACGCGGCACACGATTATCGCACGATGCAGTTCCTCGATTGGTTCATCAAGGAGCAGACCGATGCCCTTTCTGTCTTCACTAACAAATGCAACACCGTCTTTGAGAACCTGCTTTGAACCATAACTTTTAACAAGATGACTGATTACAAATTCCATATTATTATCTCTCCCGCGCGATATTCTACCATTTTTTTACAGAGACATTCTTAACTGAACCTTAATTTGTTTCAGACGCTCCAATATGAGTATTACTGATATACATTAATCTTCCTGATTGGCTACAAAAATCATTTAAACTGTCGCTAAATCAACAGTTACACACATGATTGGTCATAGCATTGTTCTCATTCATACATAATACTAAAAATCAAAAAATATGGTTTTGTTATCATAGCTGCATTTTATTGAAATGGCAAATAAGATATGCTATAATCAAAATGACATTTCTGCAAAGCAATGTGGATTAAAAAATAAGGCTGAGTGCGTTTGTGAGGTAATGATATGAGAAATTATGATATTGCCGCCTTTATATGGCCGTCTTACACAGGTGACGAACCGAGAACCCGTATTTTCTGGTCCGAGGGCTATGGTGAATGGCAGACTGTTAAAGCAATGACCAACAGAGGCTATGAAGGTTGCCGTTGGCCCCGTATTCCCACCTGGGGATATGTTAACGAAGCTGACAGCAGGGTTATGGAAATGCAGATTAACTGCGCTGTTTCTTACGGCGTCAACGTTTTTATTTATGACTGGTATTGGTATGATAACCGCCCGTTTCTTGAAAACTGTCTTAATGACGGATTTCTTAAAGCCCGCAACAACACTCAGATGAAGTTCATGCTCATGTGGGCAAATCACAATGCAACTCATCTCTGGGATAAGAGAAATTCCGATACAGACCTTTCAACCGTTATCTGGAGCGGTGTTGTTACTCCCGAAATTTTTTCGGAGATATGCGACAGAACAATCGAAAAATATTTCAAACGTGAAAATTATTATATGATTGACGGATGCCCCGTCTACATGGTTTTTGATGTTGACAACTTCATCCGTACATTCGGCACAACTCAGGAATGCAAAAAAGGTCTTGAAGAATTCCGAAGAAAAACCGTTGAAGCAGGCTTCAAGGGTCTCCATTTTCAGGCTGTAAACTGGAAAGGACATACATATAACTGGCTTAATGACGGTGACGACTGCAAAGGCATGACAGTTTATGAGCTTTATGATTATCTCGGATTTGATTCCGTTACAAATTACAACTGGTTTTCATGCGTTGACCCCGACGGCGACTATGCGCAGCAGACCGACGCTTATATTGAAAATCTTGAAGAAGAAACCAAGTTGATGAATGTGCCTTTCTATCCCAACATTTCAGTAGGCTGGGATAATAACGTGAGATTCAACAAGTTCATTCCCGGCGTTGTTAAAAACAACACTCCCGAAAATTTCAGAATTGCCTGCGAAAAGGTCAAGAAATTTGCTGATGAGTCAATAGAAAAGGGTCTTATGAAAGCTCCGTTCATAACAGTTAACAGTTGGAATGAATGGACCGAAACAAGCTATCTCCAGCCTGATGACCTTTACGGTTACGGCTATCTGGAAGCAATCAAAGAAGTGTTTACCGGGGAATGAATATGACTGTTTTTAAAGATTTTTCTTATGGTACCCATGAAAGACAGAAAGCTGACATTTATATTCCTGAAAAGCCTGTTTCCCAATCGGGACTGATACTTTTTATACATGGCGGCGGCTGGACTGAGGGTGATAAATCTTGTCATACTTCCGATGCAGAGTTTTTTTCAGAACTTGGATATATATGCGCCGCTATTAATTACCGATATGTTTCTAAAAGCATAAATGTCCATCATGTGCTTGATGATGTAACAAGCTCACTTAACACCATAAAGCAAAAATGCAGCGAATACGGTTACAATATAAATGAGCTTATTTTATCCGGCGGATCTGCAGGTTCACATATCGCACTTCTTTATGCTTACACGAAAAAAGAAGTTTCGCCGATTAAGCCCTCGGCAGTCTGTTGCTACTGCCCGCCTACCGATTGCACAAGGGAAGATTTTCTTATGGGCATTAAAGGTGAATTTGAAAGTTGGAAATACGGACTCCTGTCACAGGTATGCAATGCAGATATATCAAAAGAAACTTTAAATAACGAAGCTTCACAAAAAGCTTTAAGTGAAATCTCACCTATAAACTACGTTGATGAAAACTGCATCCCTACCGCAATTTTTTACGGAAAAGAAGATGACCTTATTCCGGCAAAGCACATAGAGGATTTTGAGCGTAAGCTTGCCCGAAACGGTATTAAGCACGATTTCGTTCTTTATAAAAATTCAGGCCACTTACTCGACAAAGACCCCGATGCGGCAATCAAAGCCAGAAAGATTATCAAGCAATATGCAGAACTTTATTTCTGACTTTGAGCAAACATAATAACCCTGCTTATATCGCTGTGCCCCATTATCTTCACAAAGAATGTTCAATTCTTATGCTCAATCATAACCCCCGGCTGAGCCGGGGGTTTGCACTGCCCCTTCAAGGGGCGATTGCTGGCTTTGCCCCTGAAAGGGGCTTTGAAGGTTTAGCAGCGCATTACATTCACTGGCAGCCGCTCCCGAGCGGCTGTTTTATTTTGCCTACTTTGTCTTGCTACCCGTAAACGGGTCTATGTACTCTTTCATTGTCACTTGGTCTACTGCGTAATCTTCTTCAAGCTGATTCCTTATGTATTCTGCTATTTGCTTTTTGTTTCGACCGACTGTATCTACGTAATACCCTCTGCACCAGAAACTTCTGGAACCGTACTTATACTTTAAATTTGCGTGTCGGTCGAAAATCATCAATGTACTTTTTCCCTTGAGATATCCCATAAATTGTGCTACACTTATATGCGGCGGGATACTTACAAGCATGTGGATGTGGTCGGAACATGCTTCTGCCTCAAGTATTTCTACATTCTTTTGCTCACACAATTTTCTCAATATTTGTCCGATATCTTTTTTCAGTTCTCCGTAGATTACTTTTCTTCTGTATTTCGGTGCAAATACTATGTGGTACTGACATCTGTACTTTGTGTGGGATGAACTTCTTATTTCGCTTTCTTTTTTCATTAAAATTGAACCTCCTTGTATTTTAGTAATGCGGCTGCCAAACCACTACTATTATACTTGGAGGTTTGATTTTCTTCCAATCCTTTTGGGCTTGCTTTGAGCTCGCCCGTTTTGGCTTTACTGAAGTCTTTTTTGCCCCCGGCTGTACCGGGGGTTGTCTTTTGCTTAAGCATTAACGGCAAACAGCCCTCCGAGTTTAATCCCGGAGGGCTGTTTAGTTTATTTGTCACCATTACCCTTTCACGGTTGTTCCTGTTTCTATCTGTAAATCGGCAGGCTCCAATTTTCTATCTCTTCTTTATCACCGTAGAACAGATATTTTGTTTCGCCGATTTCCGCAGAGAATGTGACTGAATCCACATCTGTATACCATTTATTATTAAAATAGTCCCATACATCAGTCTTGCCTTCAAAGGTGACAGCCTTCTCCCCTGCCGTGACAGCGTGGAATACCACCATATTCTGATTTGCCATCAGCACATCCTCTGAATCGGAATAAACATGGATTCCGCAAGCACGTGCAATGGCTTTCAGATTGTTGACTGAAAGCAGCGAATCACCGTAATAAATAGTGGTATAGTCTTTCTGTCTGTTGATTGCAAAGCCGACAGAGCCGTCGGAATATTTACCGAGAGTCTCGGTCTGTCCGCCGACAACCTTCATAGCACGGGAGATAAGCGCAGTATGATTATCGCTGATCAGACCCGGAACGGCAGACTGCTTTGTCATTTTTATTCCGGTTTTGGATTGTAATATATTTACCTTGAATTCCATACCCGTGAGTGCTTCTGCCTGCTGAGTGGTCATGCTTCCGAAATTATACATAAAGAGCGTTGTCTTGCCGTCTTTATGAAGTGCTGTCTGAAGCTGTTCTATCTGCTCATCCGTCATATCAAACGCAGATGTGATGATATACAGTTTTGCATCGTCAACACGTCCCGCAAGCACATCTTTAAGCTGAACATAGCAAGTTGAGAGTCCTGCGTGATAGAGATTAAGCTGCATCTCGCCCAGCAGTTCATCACCAACAGGACCTTGATTTGCCATGCGGTGAAGTGAATATTCATCTACAACAAGTGCCACATCGAACCGAGATGCCTGTCCGTACCCGTTCTGATATGCCTGATACAGATTCGACAGCTTTCCGAGGTTTTTCCATATTGCCGAATCATCCAGCCATCCTCTCGCCCATAAATCCATTGCCCACAAGCCGTTGCCGTGGATAATGGTATCGCCCAGCTCTCGCTTATGAACTTCAATAACGTCACTCAGGCTTCTTATGGGGGTTAAAAAAGTATCTTCATACGGCTCATCGGTGTGATTGATAAATGTTCGCTCATCACTTTCCTGAAACCATATTTTTCCGTTTCGCTGAATTGAGTCAACCGTTGACATATATGCACCTGTAGCACCCACAGGTGAATTCGGAGCGTATGAACTTCCGTTGCGGTCTCTGTAACTGATCGGCCCTGCAAAGCCGTCGATATTTTTGTCAGAAAGCAGCCAATTCAGATTATGGTGTCCTGAAAGAGAGCTGTACAGTTCAAACTGATAACCGTAGAAAGAAATTACGATAGCACGGTTTTCTGTCCGCTCTTTGATAATACGCGCAAGATTCGAAATGCGCGCTGCCGTAAGGTCACAGATATACTGATGATAATCAACATATTTCTGCGTTTTTGTTCCGTAAAAGAGAATATCTTTATACAGCTTGCTGTTGTCATAAATGTTGCCGGGGAGATTGTTCGGAACAGCAGCTGTGGAAAACTTCACAAAAGGATTTCCCCACGCTATCTGCAAATCTCTGTCTGTCGGATATTTCACTTTCAGCCACCGGGCAAAATTTTCATTGTTTGCGTTTGAAAAGTCCTGTCCGTTTTCACGGTACAGATAATGAAACCATTCATTATTTTCAAGATGATATCCGATAATATGCTTCGACAGCTCACCGTTGGAGCTGACATAATCGACCAGATGAGCAAGCCTTCTGCTTGATTCTTCATTGAATAAATCTGACGCCATTGATACAACACCGGATTTTATGCTTTTATCTTTATACTGTATTATTTCGCTTTCGGGTATGGAGCCTGTATCGGGCATTGTCACCTTGACACGAAGCAGGATTTTTGCGTCCGGGTCCCCCTCTGTAATACTCTTAACGCTCTCGTGAAGATGAGAGTATAACTGTCTGTATTCCGCCTCGCTGATGCTGTCAAGGTCGGCATAATAATTGATATTTTCAATAATGGAGTGAAGATGTATTCCCGCATCAGCGGCAAATCCTGCCTGACTTGTTGTGACACCGTTGGGATTCGGGAAATCCGTATTGCCGAAAAAGAGGACGGGAGATGTAAGCTGACCGTTGATTGAAAGCCGTGATAATCCGTTAACCGAGATAACCTCTGATTCCGGCATATCCGCCGCAAAAACAGGCTTCGGTGTGTCAATCGCAACACTTTCATTTTCAGCGAATTCTGCTGTTACAGCAACCGCCTCTTTGCAGGTGTAGTTCACCTTGCCGTTTGCGCACGGAAGAATTGAAAGAATAAAGGCAAGAATGCCGGCAAAAAACCTTTTAAACATACATCATATCCTCCTGCTTTTTTCACAATAATATCACAAAAAATTCAAAAACTTATTAAAACTTAATTAAAAATTATTTTAACACATTACAACAATAATTACAAGAACTAACAATAAAGGATAATCTTCTGCGAAAGCGAAGAAGGCAAAGCAATCTTCGAAAAGTGGAAAGCTGAAAAATCAGAATAAACCAACGTAAAATGAGGGTAGTCGATAAAACTACCCTCATTTTTCATTTTATAAACCGTTCAGAAAAAGAACAAATCCGAACCCTTCGCCGATTGGCATAAGGTTCGGATTTATACTGTATGGTGCGGATAATCATAACACAAGTTGTTCTCCGGCTATACATATTCTGAATTTCGTACTGTAACATATTTCCTCGGATATGGAGGAATACATTATGTCAAATATTCTTGAAGACTTTTACTATGGCAATATTGAGCCGCAAGAATGTAGCACGGAACTTAAGCTTTCATGATCGTAATCGCAGTCGGGCGAATAGTCTTCATAAACCCAATTTGAGAATTTTGTATATCCTGGCATATAAATTTTCGTCGTGTTTTATTACTGTTTTTTTATTATTTTCTTAAGTTCGTTTTCTGTGCATACTAAAAAATTATTGCTCATAATAATTCCTTTCTTAATATTTATTCTGGTAAATTGTCTTGGCTCTGTTTTTCAATGTGATATCACACCCCCGAGCGTCGGTTCTGACGGGTTCGACACTCCCGCCACGATAATACCCTCTGATCTGAATCAGCTGTTACGCCGCCGCAAAATCTGGTTACAATCGTTTTTTACAACGCTTGTAACCATTTTCGCGTGAATTTTTCACGCCTTCTGCGGCTGCCCTCTCCTTATACTTTTGTTTTGTTCGACTGTCACTCTCCCTATGTCTTTATTTGACATGGTTATGACAGAAGAGTATATATTGCAATTTAAAAAATAAAAAAACTCACAGAAAATCTGCGAGTTTTTCAGGATATAATTGTTTAATCTCAGGTCACCGCTTTATAAATTGCATAAGCATTAATCTGAAGAGGATATGTTTCCATAATTCTACCGTCGTATATTACGAGAATACGGTCACCTTTTTTCAGATTGAGAGAATCTATATCAGGAGCATATGAAAGAACCGTATCAAGACCTACATAAACAAGTGTTCCAGCCTTCATTCCGTTTTGGTCGGTGGTAGTTTCTATGAGTATCTGATTACCGTTTATCTCTTTTATTTTGCCGGAAAGGTTTGGTTCAGCTTCGGGACTGATGTCTGCAGTAACACCGTTTATATCACCCTTTGAATCAGATTGGTTATCAGATATTGTATTTCCGACAGGATAGTTTACGCCCTGCATAATCTGATTAACCTGATTGAGTGTCATATCTTTAGGACCGATAAATACATCTTTGTTGCCGTCAATCGTATTCTTTTTGATTACTGCATAGCCCTCTGCCTTGTATTCTGTTGTACCACCATCATCGTAGCTTATAACTGTCGATCCTCCGTCTTTATACATCTTTGAAACAGCTTTGCCACCGAGTGCATCATTTTTGGCTTTTGTCACTATCGCATCCGCAGTTACCATACCGTTGTCGAGTGCTTCGTTAATTTTGTATTCTTTTCCTCGGATCATAACATAACACTCATCAAGGCAATAGAGATACACATGATAACCGTTGGTATTATAAAAGTCTTCGTTTGTCAGCCAAGTCATACCTTCTGATTCACTTTTGACTATACGCAGTTTATATTCGCTTTCAAGCGGCGTATAGGATAACTCCGGGTTTTCTGTTGAGGTAACTGCTTTGGTAGTAAGAGGCGTTGCAGATTCTGACATCTTAAAATGCTTCTCTGCCATTTTGTGACACTCATCAAAAGGATTATCACTGCTGATTGCGATTTCTGCACAGTCAGCCGGAAATTTTGCTCGGATTGACTTCACATAACCCGAACCCATCAATGGTTCCCAATACTCTTTGAGAAGATAATGGTTGCGTTCGGTGAGTTCAAATGTCAGGGCAATCGGACTGCCGTTACCACCTTTATTAACCACCTCACTGTTTTCATAAATATACTCACAGTAAGCATGAATAATATAAACCGTAACCTCTTTTATGTTGCCGTTTTCATCTCTCTTTGTTATTTCGGTTGTGAGAATTTCGTGAGATTCACAGATATAATCGCTATCATCAGAATCTTTGCTGTTATGCTCAATAATTGCCTTTGAAATGACGTCGTCAAGCGAATTCACACCAAAGCAGGAGATGGTGATTTTTGTTTTGCCGTCTTGGGTAAGATAGTTGAGTTTGTCAGTGGAAAAGAACGTTACACTACCTGGGAATTTACCGAATTTGTTTTCCAACGGTGTACCTTCAAGATAGAGTGTAATTTCACCCGTTTGCAGATTTACATAGTTAACCGTAAACTTTGTGCCGTTAGAAAGTCTGACATTCTGACCTTCTTTCATAATAATGGTTTTTTCTTCAGTAACAACTCCGTCTGTTTCGGCTGTTATCTGAATTCTCTGACCGTTATCATAGAATTTTTCGGACTGTCTTTCTTTCGGATTTGTGAGAAAACATACTGCAGTAACAATGCAAACAATAACTGCCGCAATTACAATCCAGAATGCAGGTTTTTTGTAACTCATAACGCCTTTGATTCTTTCCTTTACACCCGTTTCTCCAAATGCAAGAGGACAAGCAGCAATAGATTTTCGGCTTATGCTTGCGTTGAGCAAAGCTGTGGAATAATTCTTGCGCTGTTCTGTTGTAAGTTCCTTTACGACTTTTTCATCACAGGCTGATTCAATATCCCTGCAGAGAAGAACGTAAGCAATCCAAAGCAGAGGATTAAACCAATGCACGCTTAAAAGAAGAAATCCGAGAGGCTTTATAAGGTGATCAAGGCGTTTGATATGAGCCTGCTCGTGAGCAATTACAAGAGGCAGATCGTTCTCATTCATTTTATACGGTATGTAAATTTTAGGCTTGATAAAACCAAGCACAAAAGGAGATTTCACAAATTCGCTCTGATAGATATTTCCTTCTTTTTTTGTTGCCGTTCGCAGATTACGTCTGAGTTTTGCCCAGCTTGCAAATGCATAAACAAGCATTGCTCCCAATCCAACAAGCCAGATACAAGCGAGAATTATTGTAACATCAACCGTGTTTTCCGCCATGGGAACAAAATCGGAGTAGTGTGTATTGACAGCGTTATCAATCGGCTCTATGCCTGAATTGATTTTGAATTCATCAATGTAAGGTAAGTTTGGTTCAATTGTCTGCGCACTTGGTATGAGACTAAACACGCTTTCAACTGAAAACGGAAATATAAGCCTTAGCGCAACAATTCCCCAAAGAACACAGTTAAACCATTTCGGAGCCTTTTGAAATAAAAACCGGATAAGCAAAACAGCCAAAACAATCCAACCGGCAGTTATGCTGATATTGACAAGTGCCAGAAAAGGTACAGGAATAAAAGTCAGAAACTTCTGTATAAAATAAATAAGTTCATCCATTTTTATTCCTCCTTATTTCTCAATAATCTTACGAATCTGTTCTATTTCTTCATCGCTCAGAGTTTTTGACTTAGCGAAAGCTGCGATAAATGCAGGCACGGAGTTTTCAAATTTTTTCTCCATAAGCTCTTCAATTTCCGCCTGCTGAACCTCTTCTTTTGAAACGAGAGATGTAACTATTGTGTTTTCATTTTTAAGTATGCCTCTGTCCGAGAGACGTTTGATAACCGTGTAGGTTGTCGTTTTTGACCATCCGAGCTGTTCTTTACAAAGCACACTCAGTTCACGTGAAGTTATCGGCTCATGTTCCCACAATATTAAACAGAAACGATATTCACTTTCAAAAACCTTTGGTACAGCCATTTTTGTCACCTCCATTTGTTTGTTCTAATGCATTAGTACAATGTTATTCTAACGCATTAGAACGGATTTGTCAAGACAAAACTGAAATTTATTGAATTGTTAAAGCGGTTATACAATGGTAAATAATATTTTTGTTTTCTGCTTTTTACAACCCAATTTTAAACTTTCTGTAAACGGTATTGACAAACACGGTCTACAAGGTGTAGAATATAGATGGTTTACAGAATGTAGAATAACGGAGGTTATATTATGAGTGATTATCAGATGGGTGCGGTTGAGTCGAAGTTTGCAGATATAATCTGGGAAAATGAGCCGATTTCTTCAACCGAGCTTTCAAAACGAAGCGAAGAAATACTTAAATGGAAAAAGTCAACAACATATACGGTTCTTAAAAGACTTTGTGATAAAGGTATTTTTCAGAACATTAAAGGAACCGTAACTTCTCTTATTTCAAAGCAGGAGTTTTACTCATTGCAGAGCGAAAAGTTTGTAGAGGAAACGTTTGACGGTTCTTTGCCAGCTTTTTTCGCTGCATTTACAGCGAGAAAGAATTTAACTACCGATGAGATTGCACAACTTCGCAAAATGATTGATGAATATGAGGAGGAATAAAAATGATTGATTTGTTTCATCCCTTGGGTCAGATTTTCATGCAACTATTTAATGTCAGTATGACGGCGGGCTGGTTCGTTCTGGCGGTTGTTTTAATCAGACTTCTTCTTAAAAAAGCTCCGAAATGGATAAGCTGTGTTCTTTGGGGTATGGTTGCAATAAGACTTGTTATGCCTTTTTCTGTTGAAAGTGCATTAAGTCTTGTTCCGAGTGCAGAACCTTTGCCCGTTACAAATATTTATAAATCGGGTCCCGATATTTCGGGCAATTTGATTTATCGCAATGTCAACAGCGGTTCACAGATTTTTGATGCAGTTGTCGGAACTGCAATGCGTGAAACCAACAGTATTTCTGCTCTGAAAGATAATTTCAGCCTTCTTGCGTGTATATGGATTCTTGGTATGCTTGCGATGCTTATATATACGGTTGTAAGCTGTTTTAAAATAAGCAAAAAGCTCAATGAAGCAATGCCGCTGAAAGATAACATATGGCTTTGTGACAGAATAGATTCTCCGTTTATTTTCGGATTGATAAAGCCACGCATCTTTCTGCCTTCAGATATGAATGAAGCCGATATGGAGTTTGTTATTGCTCACGAAAAGGCACATTTGAAACGCCGAGACCATTGGTGGAAACCGCTCGGATTTATGCTTTTAACCATTTATTGGTTCAACCCCGTTTTGTGGATTGCATATATTCTGCTTTGCAAAGATATTGAACTTGCCTGCGACGAAAAAGTAATAAGAGAAATGGGCATGGGAATTAAAAAGGATTATTCAAATGCCCTCATTAATTGCAGCGTCCCGAGAAAATCAATAGCAGCGTGCCCGCTTGCTTTCGGTGAAACGGGTGTCAAAGGCAGAATAAAATCTGTTCTTAACTATAAAAAGCCTGCCTTCTGGATTATCATTGTTGCAGTTATTGCGAGCGTTGTTCTTGCAGTTTGCTTTTTGACAAATCCGATTGATAATTCATCGATTTTTAATGCGAAATATGAAACGGGTGAATGTCTTTTTGATGATGTTGTGACAGAGGATAAGCAAACCAACAAAAACGAGTTGAGCTTTGGAATAAACTCAACAGGCGGAGTATATAAGGATTACGGCAACGGCGAGGGCGAATATATCGGCGAGCTTAAAGACTCTGTTTTTTTGGCAAATGAGCTTAATTCGATGATTGAAGAACAGGGCGGAAAAAGAATCAATATCGGCAGAGCGCAGAAGGTATATGAAATATCTGATGATAACGGAAAAAAAGATTATGTTTTCTTCCATAAGAAAAACGGTGACGTTGCAGTTGTTATGTTCTTCAGCGACGGCGGAATTATGAGCGTATTCAATCTTGTAAAAAAGACTCCGGCAGATACAGAGTATAACAATTCACTCGATGATGAACTGAGCGTATTCATAGACGGAAGAATTGCAGAGCATTTTCAGAATGAAAAGAGCGTAAATCATGCCTGCTGTGTTGATTATGAGGTTTTGGGCAAAAGAAAATTCTTTGGTGAAACAACGCTTTTTCTCTGGGTTATGTATCAAGAATACAGCTTTGACGGTGTTCTTAAGGAAGAGAGCGGAGCGCATATTCCAACAGCAATAACTGTCAGAAAAGAAAACGGAGGATATAGGCTTGTTGAGTATTGGGAGCCGAGAGACGGCTCATATTATGCCAAGGATATAAAAGATAAATTCCCGTTTTATCTTCATAACAAAGGAATTGATTCTCAGCGATATGTAAAACAGCAGATTGCAAGGTGCGAGGCACTGGCAATGGAGCATTTCGGTCTTGATTATGCTCAATACGATGGGATTGACGGTTACAATACTGTTGCAAAAAACAAACCACTTACTCTTTCCGATGTTATAACTCTTTCTAACAAAAAAGATAAACTCACATGGACAGATTTTGAAGAGTTCAGATATGTTGAAACGGGTTCGGGTTTATATATAAGGCACTATGAAATAGATGAAATGTTCTCTCTTTTAATCGGAGGCAGTGGTCCTAATGAAGAGCCTATGTATATCTATCTTCACGCAAGCGATGAATGGGATTTTCAGATTGATATTCGCCAAAGCGATGTTGAGGCGTTTATAAACGAGCATCAGAAAAATCCTGTTGTTAAAAATCTTTCTGCAAACTGGCATTGCATACCCGTGGGTTACCATGAGAAAACCTACAGCAAAATGACGGAAATCGGCGGAATATCGTCTAATGCATACATGAACAAAATTCAGTATATGCCTGTGGTAAAGATTGAGGATGTCAACGAACTGCAATCGTTTATGAAAAAATTGAACGGTTTTATGAGCTTTGACAAATCTTACTCCGATGCACCTTCATTTAACGAAGTTAAAGCAGAATATAACGAAGAGTTTTTTGAAACCTCAAGTCTTTTGCTGGCTTATACCTCGTCACCTACAACTGCTCACAGATATACAGTTGATAACATCACAAAATCAGAAGGTACAGTTACCGTAAACATTGCAGAGATTGATCCCGAAGGTGGCGATACCGCAATGGAAGGTTGGCTTGTTGCAGTTCGGGTTTCAAAGGAAGATATTGCAGATGCAGAAAAGATTGATGCATTAATCAGCACTGTTTATCTCAATCAGATGCATCTTGACAATGCAGTTAAAACGGCAATCTCCCGAAAGAATTCAGAAACCATTCTGAAAGGTGAATACAGCTGCGCCGCATATGAAATTCTGAAGTCAGAAAAATTCTCCGATGAATCACAGAATCTCAAAATAAAGCTTTATCTGACAACCTGTTATGCAAGTTATTCAACCAAGAATAATGGACTTGAAACAATGGGTTTGATTACGGAACCTGCCGTTATGACTTTTGCTCAAAACACAGACGGCACCTTATTGTTGCTTGAACACTACGTTCCGATAAAAGGAGATAACTCGGATGAAGCCAAGAAACTGTATGAACTTTCATTTGCCCACAATGGAGAAAGTCTGAGCGAAATTTGCCGTATGGATGCACAGAAACACTTGGGAACAAACGTCAAATCGGAAGAATCGGAGATAAAAAACGATGATGCAGGTCAAATAATCAAATTGAGATTAGAAGATATTTTAAGCAAAGAAATCTCATCTGTTGAGATTAACAGCAGTACAAGGTTACTTCTCGACCAAAAGCCGATAACGGTAACCGAAGAACAGAAAGAGAAAATTTTATCATATATCTACAACATCCGATATACCGAAGCTGTTGATTATCAGACAATGTACGGCAGCAGTTATATTGTGAAATTAAATTATGCCGACGGTTCTTCTGCTGAAATTGTATTTATGGATAAGTATTTTTATATTTACAGTTCAGACGGACAAAGTATTTATTATGCCGATGAAACCGATAATTCAGTAAATCTGGCATATTACATAGTGGATTTGATT
>CALAQQ010000126.1 GCA_937888485.1 uncultured Clostridia bacterium | reverse complement strand
TGCCTGCGTTTTTTGACTTTTCTGACTAAAAACTATCTCGCTGATAATCGCAACCCGATTTAATCGGCGGTTACTAAAGGAGAAATAATTATGATTAACATTCTGGACAGTAAGAAAATAACTGAAATGGCAAAAGCTCTTTTTGCTGAAAAAAGAGCAGGTATGCGCCTTGACGGTTGGTTTATTGCAAAGGAAGCCGAGCTTCGTCTTGCAAAGGAATTCGAGGGTGAAAATGAAGAAGTCAAAAAGGCTCTCATTCTCCGCGAAATTGTCAAAACGCTTCCCATATATCTGAGCGATTATCAGATTTTTGCGGGCACTCAGGATGATGCGTTTGCAAGAAGCTACGCGCTTATAAATCCGTCTTTCAAGGTAGAAGAATTCAGCGGATATTGTGACCCTGCCGCAGTTTTCTCCGATATTGAACCCAATGATGAATTTACCGCAGAAAGAATCGAAAAAGCGAGAAATGAATTTGCAAAAACCGAATATGCGGTTAAACTCGGCGAGGTATACGGAAAGGCTGAATGCTATACCAAAGAAGTTATCTTTTTCTTTGAGCAGGTAACAGGTCATCTTATTCCCGATATCCGTTTTGCAATCAAATACGGTGTTAAAGAAATGCTTGCCAAAATCGAAGGCAAAGAGGGTAACGGTTATAAGGCATTTGCAATTGCTCTTGAAAGTGCAATTATACTTGCAAACCGTTATGCTGACCTTGCCGCAAAGCAATCTGAAACAGCTTCTCCCGAAAGAAAAGCACAGCTTGAGATAATGGAAAAAACTCTCCGTAAAGTTCCCGAAAACGGTGCGGAAAACCTCTTTGAAGCAATTCAGGCATTCATCATTATGTGGCAGATTATGTGCCTTGAACAGACTCCCAACCCCTTTGCTTTTTCCGTTGGTAATGCCGACAGAATTTTTGAACCGTACAGAAACGGTGCTGACCGTGAAACAGTTGCAGCTCTTCTTAAACATTTCCTCGTGTTCTTCAATGTTGCCGACAGAAGCTGGGCTATTTCACAAAACATTATCGTCAGCGGACGTGACCTTTGCGGAAATGACCTTACCAATGAAACAACCTATGCACTTATGGATGCATATTACGATATGAATTTACCCCAGCCTATTCTTTCCGTAAAGCTTCATAAGAACACTCCTGCAAAGCTTTATGAGGAGATGGGCAGATTCCTCTTTACTCCCGGTGTACTTACACCCTCGTTCTTCAACGATGACTCACTCTATGAAGTTCTTGCTTCAAAGGGTGTTGATGATAACGACCTTGCCGATATATCAATCGCAGGTTGTCAGGAACCTCTTATCATGGGTAAGGATAACGGCAACACGACCAACAGCTGGCTTAATCTTCCCAAGATTCTTGAAATGACTCTCACAGGCGGTATTTCAACTATTACGGGCGAAAAACTTGTTGATGTTGATGCTTGCAATCTTGAAACTATCCGTGAAGGATTTTATAAGAATGTTGAAAAGTTTGTTGCTGCTATGGGTGAATGCGCAAACGGTGCATCAGCCGCTCTTTCGACTCAGAGAGTGCCGTTCCTTTCCTGCCTTATGGGAGGTCTTGAAAACGGCATAGATGCAAGAGATATCAATAAGCAGGGTACGAAATATAACGGAAGCGGATGTCTTATCCACGGTGTTTCCGTTATCGCAGACAGCTTCTCGGCTATCGATAAACTTCTTGCCGAAAGACCTCAGGATGCAGATAAGCTTGTTGATGCACTCAAAGCAAACTTTGAAGGCTATGAGGACCTCAGAGAATTCCTTCTTTCCGCAGACAAATTCGGCAACAACATTGAAAAAGTTGATAATGAAGCGGGCGAAATCGCTTCAAAGGTTGCCGATATCGTTTCTTCAACAAAGAATTATCTCGGCAACTCATTCCGCCCCGATTTCTCATCACCTTCAACCCATCTTCTTTACGGCTACTGGGTCGGTGCAACTCCCGACGGCAGAAAGTCAAGAGATATGCTCGGTTACGGTGTGGACCCCCTCTACGGCAGTGCAGAAAACGGACTCGGTTTCCGTATGCTTTCAAATATGAAGATGCCTTTTGAAAAGATGAACGGCGGTTATGCTTCACATCTCGGTATTGACCCCAAATATTTCAGAGCCGAATCCGATGAGGGCAAGGGCGTTGAATTCAGAGATAAGGTTATCAATCCCTTATTCTTCAACCCTCTCAACGAGGGCGTTTCACCCTTCTATCTCTATGTTAACGTTACAACCGCCGAAATTCTTCGCAAGGTGCTTGCAAATCCCAAGAAGTATGCACCCAGCGGTGTATATATTATGAGAATTCACGGAACATTTGTTAACTTCCTTGACCTTTCACCTGCTATTCAGCAGGATATTATAACAAGACTTGACCCCAATTCAACTTCAATCGCATAAGGTGAATTTATGAAAATTATAGGTATTGATATCGGAACAACGAGTATTTGCGGAATTGTTTTTGATACTGAATCAAGGAATATTATTGCATCAAAAACACTCCCAAACAATTCGTTTATCAGAACCGAAAACAGTTATGAAAAAATCCAGAATCCCGAAATAATCATGAATACCGTTTATGAAATTCTTGAAGGTTTTTGTTCCGATGATATCGGTGCAATCGGTTTTTCGGGTCAGATGCACGGAATAGTTTATACCGATGAAAACGCAGATGCCGTAAGTCCTCTTTATATCTGGCAGGATGAACGTGCGGCTATGGAATACAAAAACGGCAAATCCTATGCAGAATATCTCGGTTGTTTTGCAGGCTACGGTCTGGCGACAGATTTTTATAATGAGATAAACGGACTTGTTCCCGAAAACGCAGAGTATCTTTGTACGGTTGCCGACTATGCCGTGATGAAGTTATGCGGGAATAAAAAGCCTCTTGTTCATATCACAAATGCAGCATCACTCGGCTGCTTTGATTTGGTGAATAATAAATTTACAATAGATAATCCCAGACTCCCAGATGTTACGGCAGAATTTAAATCAGCAGGGGAATACAAAGAAATTCCTGTCTGTGTTGCACTCGGCGACAATCAGGCAAGCTTTATCGGTTCTGTTTCCGATTCCGATGATGCACTCATAAATATCGGAACAGGTTCACAGATTTCCTGGCTTTCGGATGAGCTTGTAACTGCAGAGGGCGTTGAAAACAGACCTTTTGACGGTGTGCGTTATCTTGCCGCAGGCTGTGCACTTTGCGGAGGAAGAGCGTTTGCAATGGTCGAAAAACTTTTCAGAGAAATTGCAAATCTTGTTTCGAAAAACGAAATATCATCAATTTATTCTTGTATTGATAAGATTCTTTCCGAAAAAACCGAAACCTCTCTTTTAGCTGATTGCCGCTTCTGCGGAACAAGAAATGATCCTACTGTAAGAGGCGGTATATATAACATTTCCGAGGAAAACTTCACGGCGGCAGATATTGCTCTTTCTGTTCTTTACGGTATGTCCGAAGAACTTTGTCAGATGTATAAAAACGGCGGTAAAAAAGCAGAAAAGCTTGTTTGTTCGGGTAACGGAATAAGAAAGAATGCGGCTCTCAGAAAAGTTGTTTCCGAAATGTTCGGCTGTGAAATCAGAATTCCGCTTTTTGAAGAGGAGGCTTCCTTCGGAGCTGCTCTTGCGGCTTCGGTTGCCTGCGGATTCAGCGAAAACATCGACAAAGCGTGCGAAATGATAAAATACAGGGAGAATTGATTATGTTTTATAATGAACCGATTTTCTTTGAAAAAAACAGAGTTTTCAGAGTATATCTGGGTGGTGCGCTTTTCTCTGACTTTTTTGGTGATGACAGTACCGACGGCTTCTATCCCGAGGAGTGGATTTGCTCATCCACAAAGGCTCTCAACGAGGGTAGCACAGACCCATATGAAGGCTTGTCAACAATCCTCGGTACTGATATCCATTTCGACGAGCTTTTAGAAAAAGAAAAGCCTCGTTCAGCTTTAGTAAGCTGATGATAAGAAGCTCCCAAATCAATTACGACACCGCCTGTAATCTTTTCAATACCAAGTTTTTTAAGCTCTGATTTAATATTAGTGTATGATGATTTTACAATGGTTAAATTTTTGTATTCTTTTAATCGTTCAGATGCATGTGCAATTGCTTCGTCATCAATATCGAAAGCTATTAGCCTACCATTCGGCGATATTCGTTTCAGAATAAGCTCACTG
>CALAQQ010000125.1 GCA_937888485.1 uncultured Clostridia bacterium | reverse complement strand
CGCTTGAATTCTATGAGAAAACAGGCGTTGATGCTCTTGCCGTTGCAATAGGAAATGCCCACGGCAATTATAAGCAGGCGCCGAAGCTCCGTTTTGATATTCTCGAGGAAACCGCGAAACTTGTTGAAGTTCCTCTTGTTCTTCACGGCGGAACAGGTATTCTTCCCGAGGATTTCAGAAAGTGCATAAAGCTTGGTATCAACAAAATAAATATCGCAACCGCAACCTTTGACAGTGTTGAAAATTCCGTAAGAACAGCCTATGGAAACGGCACAATAAAAGGCTATTATGATTTGCAGACCGCTGAGGTTGAGGGCGCATATAATAACGCAATGAAACATATAGAAATATTCGGATGTTCAATGAAAGGATGATAAATATGAGCTATATTAATTTTGACAAATCGAAACCCCTTGACGTTATCCCCATTGGCAGAATTGCAATCGATTTTAATCCCACAGATATGAATATGCCTCTTTCCGAGAGCAGTAATTTCAATAAGTATGTAGGCGGCTCACCCGCAAATATTGCTGTCGGTCTTGCAAGACTCGGTGCAAAGTGCGGCTTTATTGCAAGGGTTTCCGATGACCAGTTCGGTGATTACGTTGAGAATTATTTCAAGAACGACGGTATTGATGTTTCACATGTTTTCAGATGTGAAAACGGCGAAAATCTCGGTCTTACTTTCACTGAAATTCTCAGCCCTACACAGAGCAGCATTCTTATGTACCGTGAAGGAGTTGCAGACCTTCAGGTATGCGTTGACGATGTTGACGAAGAATATATAAAGCAGGCAAAGGCTGTTGTTATTTCGGGTACGGCACTCTGCGCAAGTCCCTCAAGAGAAGCGGCTCTCAAAACACTTTTCCTTGCAAAGAAAAACGGCGTGGTTGTTATTTTTGATATCGATTACAGAAGCTATACCTGGAAGAATAAGGACGAAATTTCTCTCTATTATTCAATCGCCGCAAAAAACAGTGACATCATTCTCGGTTCAAGAGAAGAATTCGACCTCACGGAAGCTGTTGAAGGCGTTTGCGCAAGCGACGAAGAATCTGCAGCTCGCTGGTTCTCCTACGGCAACAAAATTGTTATCATCAAGCACGGCAAGGATGGCTCTGTTGCTTATCTTGATGACGGTTCAGCTTATAAGGTGAAGCCCTTCCCCGTAAAGATGCTCAAAGGCTTCGGCGGCGGCGACGGCTATGCTTCCGCATTCATTTATTCTCTCCTCAATGGAAAGAGCGTTTCCGATGCACTTGAATTTGCGACAGCATCCGCATCAATGCTTGTTTCCGCACACAGTTGTTCGGCAGCTATGCCCTCTGCAGAAGCGGTTCAGGAATTTATTGACAAAACAAAGCCCGCATCAGGTGAGGTTATCGAAAAGATTAAATAAAAACAGGGTGCTTATGCACCCTTATATATCCGCCCGTGGCGCAGTTGGATAACGCAGCAGATTCCGATTCTGAAGAACGGGGGTTCGAATCCCTTCGGGCGGGCCAAAGTAAAAAATGTCCACGATTTACGTGGGCGTTTTTGCTTTCTTATACAGATTATATTTTATCTTCTTTATTGATATATTGATTTTTTAGTTAAAATACTGTATATTTAAACTGAGAAAGGAGAATGAAAATGAAACATATTTTAAAAATTATGATAACGGTTACTGTGCTTATTACTGTTATCATATTGGCAGAGTTTTCTGCCAATGCTTTAAGCTTTGATCCTTCTTTGCAATATCAAACCGAAAACATGGTTGCTCTTTGGGATAAAAAGGATTATGACGGTGAAAGCCAGATTATCGGCATCGGAGAATATCCGTCTGTTGATTTTAAGGTGAGAAGTATAACCGTGCCTCAGGAATATGTGGTTTATGCTTATTCGGAAGAAAACTTCGGCGGTGAAGAATACATCTTAAAAGACAGCATTGATAAACTGTTCAGCATCAATATTCATAATGGAATTACATATTATAAGAATTTTAAAAGTTTTAAAGTCGGGCTTATTGAGAGCGATGCTGTTGATATAACAGCGCTTGACGATGAAAAGAAAAATCAGATTATGACTGACTATGCACCGCGTATTCATATGGCTCAGGGTGACCCGTATGAGGCGGTTTCGATGGACTGGACTTTCGAACATTTTGACCGTGTTATGGATTCTGACGGTAATTCACGCCTTGTTATGAAAGAAAAAATTGACGGTCCTTTTGATATCTGCGAAACCTTCTACGGTGATCAGGAATCTGCTGTTACTTATGCTTTCTGGGTTGAAAAAGAGAATAACTATGTAGATTTTGTTTATTTTGTTTATTGCTCTTATGACAGCGGAAAATATATATGGCTTGTCAATAATATGGTTGGCGGTCATCCCGGAGATTGGGAGCATTTTACCCTCAGATTTCTGAAATACGAGGAAAACGGAAAGACATATCTCCGTCCCGTAAAAACTGCTTTTGCCGCACATACATTTGCTGAAATTGAACCGTGGGAAGATCTGGAAATGTATGATGATACTCATTGTGTAATCTATTGTGCGGCAGGAACTCACGGATTATATCCTCATACAGGCACTTATGTATACATGAATCTGGTTGTTGTTCAGCTTAAGGATGAATGCTCTGAGGGTAAGATATGGGATCTTTGGCTTCCGGGAAAACTTGAAACCTTTGAGCTTGTTCCAAAAGAAAGCTGCCGTGCGCTTGCAGGTTCGAAATGGGCGGAGGCGTTTGACTATGATGTTGGTAATCCCGACAGTCTTGCAACTCTTTATTGGGGAAACGAATCCTCTTACCCACCGTTTATGAACGGCGGTCCTCAGGGACCTCAGTTCAAAACCGAAATGACAAGCAAAACCAGCTTCAAATAAATTTTCGTTATTAAATTCCCGAAAGGATAATAACATGAAAAATAAATCAACATTAGTCTTTACCGGTGACATCGGTTTTGATAGATATATGTACGGCAAGTGGAATGACGAAGAGCTTATCTCGGATGAAATCCTTGATTTTCTTCACTCCGCCGACCATGTAATTGCAAATGTGGAAGGTCCCGTTGCGCCTGTTGAACAGAACACAACCAAAGACGGCGTTCAGCAATTGCTCCACACAATTGACCCCGAAGCCGTTAAGGTGCTCAATAAAATGAATGCCGATATCTGGAATATCTGCAATAACCATATAATGGATGCAGGCGAATACGGTATCAGAACAACTCTTGAAATTGCAAAAGAAAACAATGTTCAAACCATCGGTGCAGGCATGGATATTCATGAGGCGAGAAAGCCCGTTATTATTGATGAAGCGGGCGGAATAGGTATGTTCGGCATCGGTTATCAGCGTGCATGCAGAAAAGCTGATGAAAATAAAGCGGGATGCTACAGCTGGAGTGACCTTGACGAAATTCAGAACACTATAAACGAAATCAAAAAGACCTGCCGCTGGTGTGTTGTTGTTGCTCATGCAGGCGAAGAATTTACTCCGCTTCCGTCACCTTACACAAGAGAACGCTATCATAAATATCTTGAAATGGGTGCGGATATTGTCGTCGGACATCATCCCCATGTGCCGATGAATTATGAAACGGTAGGGGATAAGGTTATTTTCTATTCACTCGGCAACTTTATTTTCGATACAGACTATCAGCGTTCGCAGTTCAATACGGAATTCGGTCTGCTTGTAAAAATAAATTTCACCGAAACGGAATTTTCGTGGGAGCCCATGGGACTTGAAATTTTAAGGGATTACGAACACATCGTGAAAACAGAGCTTCCGAGAATTTTTGTCGATGTTCAGGAAGAAGATTTTAATCTTCTTTCACCGCTTTCTGCAAAAATGCACATTGCCGCCACAAGAAGGCAGATGACATATCTTAATCCACAAAGATTCAAAAATGCAACAGAGGAAGAATGGGCAGAGCATTTTGCAGAGCCTTTGAGAACGGGGCGTGTACCGGGCGAAACACTTGATTTCTTCATTCTTTGCCCTCTTGCCGAAAAAGCAGAGAAAAACGAATGGCAGAAAAGCAAACTCGAAGATGTCAAGCAGTATATTTTGGAACAGATGTGAATAATATATAATAAATACATTATTAATAAATCCGCATTTAGTTAAAATTGGTTGTTGACATTGAAAAAATATTTGCTATAATATCATGTGAAGACCCGTCTTTTGTGGAAAGTTTAAAAGAGATAGCGCATCGTGGGCTGAAAGTGCGCTTTAAATGAGTAGTAAGAACGGCAACACTTCCTCGTAGAAAAACAGAATACAAAGAGCGGATATCTTTTTTGATATCAATACGGGTGGCACCGCGGGTAAAATATTGACTCGTCCCGAGAATTGTAATGATTCTCGGGGCGTTTTTGGTTTTTGAGAATCATATATTAAAATGGAATTATGCATCGGAGGTATGGAAAATGTATAGAACTCATCGTTGCAACGAAATAAGAGAATCCCATATCGGTCAGACTGTTCAGCTTGCGGGCTGGGTAGACGTTATACGTGACCACGGAGGTGTTCTTTTTGTTGACTTGCGTGACGAAACAGGCGTGACACAGGTTGTTGTTCACGACGAAAATCTTGTTAAAGGAATAAGCAAGGAAACCGTTATTTCCGTTTCGGGCGAAGTAACAAAGCGTGACGAAAATACCGTTAACCCCAAAATCGAAACAGGTCTTGTTGAGCTTGTTGTTGATTCTCTTGAGGTTCTCGGCGTTTGCAGCAGAGATTTGCCCTTTGAAATCGGTTCAGACGACACAAACGAGAATATCCGTCTTAAGCACAGATTCCTCGATTTGAGAAATTCCGACCTTCACAATAATATTATTCTCCGTTCAAAGGTTATCGGTCATATGCGCCGTCTTATGGAGGAGAGGGGATTCCTTGATATTCAGACTCCCATTCTCACTGCATCATCACCCGAGGGCGCAAGAGACTTCCTTGTTCCAAGCCGTAAGCATCCCGGAAAGTTTTACGCTCTTCCCCAGGCACCCCAGCAGTTCAAACAGCTTCTCATGGTGTCGGGATTCGATAAATATTATCAGATTGCACCCTGCTTCAGAGATGAAGATGCCCGTGCTGACCGTTCACCCGGTGAATTCTATCAGCTCGACTTTGAAATGGCTTTCTCCACTCAGGAGGAGGTTCTCAAGGTATGTGAAGATGTTGTAAGCGACGTCTTCCGCACTTTCTCGGATAAGAAAATTACGGAAACACCGTTCAGATGCATTCCCTACAGAGAGGCAATGGCGAAATACGGTTCGGATAAACCTGACCTTCGCAACCCCCTTGTTATCTGTGACCTCACAGACCTTTTCACAAGAGTTGCATTCAAGCCCTTCAAGAATAAGCCCGTAAGAGGTATTGTTGCACCCTGCAAGAACGAAAGATGGTTCTTTGATAAGTCACTCAATTTCGCCACAAAGCAGGCAAAGATGGCAGGTCTTGCACATATCACTCTTCTCAATGCCGAAACCTATGAGTTCAAGGATGACCCCATTGTAAAGGTTCTTACAGACGACCAGAAGAAGGAAATCGTTGAGCTTACAGGCGTTAAGGAAGGAGAAACAATCTTCTTTATCTGCGACACAATTTCGGATGTTGCCGATAAGAACGCAGGTGTAATCCGCACATGGCTCGGTAACGAACTCGAGCTTATCAACAAAGATTCATTTGAATTCTGCTTCGTTGTTGACTTCCCCATGTATGAGCGTGACG
>CALAQQ010000124.1 GCA_937888485.1 uncultured Clostridia bacterium | reverse complement strand
TGGTGAATTTCTGACTGATACAAAAGGAAACGGTATTATCAATACAATTCTCGAAGCAATCGGACTGCCTAAAGCGAAAATGATAAATACACCCGGTGCTGTTATTTTTGGTATGGTGTATAATTATTTTCCTTATACTATTCTTCATTGTGTTGTTTTCATCGTACATAAATGAATATTTCACGATATCGGAAAACCAAGTTTACACAGCGCCAACAAAAGAACAAGTATCTATCTTTATGAACTACTGTATGATAGATGATAACGATTATGAAACATGCAATCTGCTTCTCACTTCAAAGTCTCCACACATGAGCGATTCTTATATGGCAATAATAACTTCATTCAACAATGATTTGAATTGGGAGAACGGTATTGTGTATACAGGGGAGCTTATTCCTAAAAGAAAGTTGTGCAATGATATCGAATTTCTTTTTGATGCAGAGATTATTATGTAAATACTTGAAAATAGAGAATATAATAAAAATAGGCTTATTAGTGATTATAGCTTTCAACCCCTGAATTACGCTCGGTTTCTTAATGGTCTGCGCAACTCTTTCTCTTGTGGTGAGGAAGAAATAAAGGCAGAATACAGCACCGAGAACTGCAAATGAAACGCCGAAGGTTGCGAAAAGCTTGGGGAGCTTGATCTTAATCTTGTTATTGATTACAAGGTCATAGATGATACCGAAAATCTGCCTCGGAACATCTTCGACGAAATGCGACATCAGATTAGCCGTCGCAATAAGCCTCGAACGGTCCAATGGCTCCGGTGTTATCGTTGAGCCGAAGCCTGAACGGGCAATACCGGTAAAGGTGTTGGCGGTTTCGGTGATGATTGACATTGCAAAATAGAAAATCCATTTCGGAAGGTAATCTCCCGGAGTATCGGGGAAGATAAAGGGAATCAGCCAGTACCATAATCCCAAAATAGTGAGGGGAAACTGAGCGAGAAGAAGATAGGGTCTGAATTTACCCCAACGGGTTCTGGTCTTTTCAACAATAACACCGATAAAGGTATCGTTGAAGGTATCCCACACGGTTGCAACAATGTTCTGAATTGCAAGATAGCTGAAATCGATTTTTACAACATCGTATATGTATCTGTCTTTAAAATCATTGATATTCAGACTTGCGGCAGTATCTTCGAGAACATAGGCAACAGTCTCTTTCGAGCCGACAAAACGTCTGTTTTTAAGGAGAACGGAATTATCGGTTGTTTCAAAATTTTCTGTTATTGCTGACATTGCCTCACCTGCCTTTTGTATATATAAGATAACATATATCAGCATTTTTTGCAACAATCTAAATAAAAAATAGACATTTTACTTATTATATGATATTATTTCATTGAAAAGAGGTTGATAATTATGGCATATTTGTTTTCGCATTTCAGAGAAAAAACAACTCCCGACGGTGAACAGGTTTATTTTGCACTCAGCAAAGACGGCTTGAACTGGACACAGCTCAACAACGGCGAACCGATACTGACAAGCACTATGGGCGAAAAAGGCTGCCGTGACATTGAAGTTATAAGGCTGAAAACGGGCGGTTTTGTTATTCTGACAACCGATTTATCAATCGCATACAGAATGGACGAAAACTATCAGGTTAACTGGAAAGAAGTCAATTCCACGGGCAGCAAATGCCTCTGCATGTGGAAAACCGATGATTTCATAACGTTTTCCGAACAAAAAAGAATATATTTAGGCAGAGATGATTTCGGATGTTTATGGGCTCCCGAAATATTCTACGAT
>CALAQQ010000123.1 GCA_937888485.1 uncultured Clostridia bacterium | reverse complement strand
AAATCGAATCCAGAATCGCACATCTATCTGGATAAGTGAAAAAAGTTAACGAAAATACTATTATATTTACCGAAAGAGATTTTATTATGAACATTTTTAAGAAAGTTATGATTATTATTTCAACAGCATTATCTGTTATGACTTTTACTTCAGTAGCTGTTTCATCAGCATCTTATCCTTCTACTCCAGGTACATATAACTATACAGAAAGTGAAAGTTATTATATGACATATGCATATAGAGATGTTATACCAAAGATAAATAATATTAATTCGTTTGCGTTCTCTTTGGCACCTAATTCAGAGATAGAATTAATAATACCTTTTTTTATAAATCCAGAATATATTTCATCACGACGTTTAAAAAAAGGTCATCCAACTCTTGTAGTTTCACTATATCCAAACAAAAAATGTATTTATTTGAGTTAATCGATAATTGATTATAATGAATAATTTTGTGTATCAAAAAATACATGCCCATAGATAAATGTGATAAGTGCTTCTAAAATTTAGAATAACTGAGATTTTATTTATGTTTAATAAACAGACAAGGCATTTTTTCTGACAGCAAAATCACTTACTCAAAATCTTGTGCATTTCAGCTTTTAATTTGAGATGTTCAGCTAACAATTCTTGATAATCCTTGTTAAGATTTTCAACGTCTGGTGCATAGATATTTCCTGTTGAGTTTACTCTTACTGCAATTTGATTTACATTAGCTGATGCACCGCTGATTTTTCGTGTAATATCCTGCAACATTTTCTCATCAACTTTCACTACAACTCCCTCAAAAATCATAGATCTTATGAAGTCACTTTTTGATTTAAAACCACTAAGTTTGAACTTGCGTTCAAGTAACTTTTTTTCTTCATCATTCAGACGGATTTGCGTGTAATTCTTTCGATTGTTTTTCTCCATTATTTCATTTCTCCTTCAATCATTAAACGGGTCTTAGGGTTGCCCTAACAAGATAGCATTTTGTGGCTTTGTGGACACAAGATGCCGAGCTTGCTGTTTGTAATCTTTACAATCAGCAAGCATGTATTAACAAATTATTTTCCGAAGTGAAATGTAATGCGTTAATACCTTGCTTGCTACTCTTCCACGGCATTTTTATCGAATGCCGTTATTTTCATTAAATCTTGTTTTTCGTTCAGATGTTTTTGAATTTGCTTTGAGCCTGTGGCTAATCTTTTTTATCTGCCGTTCCCTTGCTGATATTATCTTAGCGCATTTGAAATTTAAATGCAAGTCTTTTCAATCAAATTCGTTTGGATAAATAAATCGAAGTTTTAAATATCATTTTCCTCGGTGTAAGTTGTGGAACTGAAAATTGAATTTATAATAAAAATTGTTGCGCTCTGCGAATAGACTTTTTCTTCTAAATGAGGTATAATGGTATTATAAAATAACGGCAAAAAAAAAGAGAAAGCAAAGCCGTTCCAAAGCATAGAAAAAGAGAAGCTAAGGAGAAATGAAGCTATGAAAAACAGAATAATTGATACTTCGGTATCAGAGTACAAAATTGGAAACACGGTTTACTATGTCAAACTTGTGTTTAATCCTGCGGCACAAGAACGATTGGAGGATATAATCCAACGGCTCATTGTTCGTGATTGCCAAAACTCATCGGTCAAAACATCCACAATCACGGACAGCAGGATTTGAAATTTTTGCTTTATGGCGCATTGAATTTTTCTAAATAGTGTGCTATAATTATTATGTCAAACCTTGCTGTAACTGTCGGAAAGAGAGGTTACTATGACAGACAAGATTACAGCTTTATACTGCCGACTTTCGCAGGATGATATGTTACAAGGCGAGAGTAACAGTATTACTAATCAAAAAACTATCCTTAAAAAATTTGCTATGGATAACGGATTTCACAACATACATTTTTATGTGGATGACGGTGTATCAGGTACAACTTTTAACCGTGATGGCTTTAATGCAATGATGAACGATGTTGAAAATGGAAAAGTGGGAATTGTGATTACAAAAGACCTTTCCAGATTGGGCAGAGATTATCTGAAAACAGGCGAACTGATTGAAATGACTTTTCCCGATTATGATGTGAGATATATCGCAATAAATGACGGTGTAGATACTCTTAAAAGTGAAAATGAGTTATTAGCTTTCAAGAATATTTTTAATGATTGGTATGCGAGAGATACAAGTAAGAAAATCCGTGCTGTTCAAGAAGCAAAAGCACTTGCAGGAAAACCGCTTTCAACTCATGCTCCATATGGTTATAAAAAATCTGAAATGGATAAAAATGTGTGGGTTATTGATGATGAAGCTGCAGAAGTAGTCAAATTAATTTTCAAATTGTGCATTGAGGGTTATGGACCGACTCAAATTGCAGGAATACTTACTGAAAAAGGTATTCCCACACCAACAGCTTATTACCGTTCAAAAGGTATAGAAGTAGTTAATCACAATGCTAAAACAAATCGTTGGGGTACTGCAACAATTACCCATATACTTGAAAGAATGGAATATCTCGGTCATACAGTTAATTTCAAAACACACAGAAAATCATATAAACATAAAAAACTTCTTGAAAATCCAAAGGATAGATGGCTGATTATTGAAAATACTCACGAACCTATAATATCTCAACACGATTTTGACTTGGTTCAAGAACTTCGCAGCCATAAACGAAGAAGACAGAAAAGCGGTGATGTACACGTTCTTTCAGGTATGGTTTACTGTGCTGATTGCGGCAACAATTTATATATTGGCAGAGCAAAATGTCTTACTCCTAATCAAGAACATATGATGTGTTCAACATATGCTCATGATTCTGATGAATGTACTGCACATTATATCAGAACTATTGTACTTAGCGAGATTATCATCAACGAACTTAATAAACTGCTTACATTCGTTAAGGATAAGGAAAACGAATTTATAGAGTTGGCAATAAGCAATTCTGAAACCGTACATACTTGTGAACTTAAAAATGCTAAAAAGTCCTTAAAACAGGCACAAAGCCGCATAAATGAGATTGATGAACTTTTTATAAAACTTTATGAGGATAATGTTTCGGGGAAAATCTCTGATTCTCGTTTTGAGATTATATCGAAAAAATATGAAGATGAACAGAACAAATTAATGGCTTCATCTGCTGAATTAACTGATTTTATTGAGCGCATTGAAAACAAAAAATCAGATGTAATTCATTTCGTGGAAATTATAAGAAAGTATGAAAAGATAACCGAACTTACTCACGAAATCATACACGAACTTATTGAAAAGATTGTTGTTCACGCTCCCGAAGGCTCCAGAGCAAATCGCACTCAGCAGATAGACATTCACTTCCGTTTCAATATCGCAACTTCAACAGCTGTTGCGGATTTCAGAAATTATTTTGCAAATAAAAAGGCTGTGTAGAGTGATTTCTACACAACCTTTATTTTAACACTATTCATACTTCTATATGGATAATCGCCAAAATGTGAAGATGTTGACCAACAGGCACTTACATATTCAGAAATCAAGGCTCTC
>CALAQQ010000122.1 GCA_937888485.1 uncultured Clostridia bacterium | reverse complement strand
AAGACCTTGCGTATATCGCCAGGGGTTACCCCCGTTGCGCAGGTCGGTTTAACATAGGAAAGCTTTTTTGAGGGAGTGTTATTGAGAAAATCGCCGATTGTCTGGCAAGGTGCGCTGTAATCACCGCCGCCGAGTTCAAAAGCGGTTTTTTCGATTTTTCTCTGAAGCTCAATTCCTGCAAGAGGATGGTCGCTTCCGAAATGCTCGGGTTCAATTCCGATAAGAAGAGCGGCGTTTGAGTTTTCGCCGTCGCGGGCATATTCGCTCATTCCGTTAACAACAACGTGACCCTCTTCCGAAGCCGCCGCAACAACAGTTCCTCCGGGGCACATGCAGAAAGTATAAGCTCCTCTGCCGTGCTCGGGATGGCACGCAAGCTTATAATTTGCGGCACCGAGTGCAGGATGACCCGCAAAAGAGCCGTACTGCGCTTTATCAATCATTTCTCTGGGATGCTCGATTCTGACGCCGACGGAGAAAGGCTTCTGAATAATGTTTATTCCTTTTTTATGGAGCATTTCAACAGTATCTCTTGCGGAATGTCCGATGCAGAGAAGAAGAGTATCTGTTTCTATATCTTCAAATCCTCCATCGGGATTTCGGCAGGTTATGCCCTGGATAACACCGTTTGCAATAATAAGATCGGTCAGCTTCCATCCGAAACGCACTTCACCGCCGAGAGAAATAATTTCTTCACGGAACGCTTTGACAACCGCACCAAGTCTGTCCGTACCGATATGAGGAGTTGAAGAATATGCAATTTCTTCGGGTGCACCGTGAGCAACGAGTTCTTCAACAACCTTTCTGCAAAGGGGATCTTTGATACCCGTTGTGAGTTTTCCGTCGGAAAAAGTTCCCGCACCGCCTTCACCGAACTGAACGTTGCTTTCGGGGTTGAGATTTTTGGTTGTCCAGAATTTGTTGACGTCGCTTGTTCTCGTATCAACGTCGGCACCGCGTTCAATAACAAGAGGCTTGAATCCTGCTCTTGCAAGAATGAGTGCCGCATAAAAGCCTGCAGGTCCAAACCCTGCAATCACGGGTCGGAGAGTGCTTGTTCTTCTGATTTCGGGCATTTCATATTTATAAGGAACGCCGATTTCAACCTTAGAATTTTTAGCGTGGGCAACAACGGAGTTTTCATCCGAATCTACCTCAACGGCAACGTTATATACAAAGAAAATATTATCCTTTTTTCTGCTGTCAACTGCTTTTTTTGTTATCTGCAAAGATTTGATTTTCTCTTCCTTGCATCTCAACGCCTTTGCAGCCGCCGTTCGAAGCGCCGATTTGTCACTGTCAAGCGGTAATTTGATTTCATTTATTTTTATCATAAATATTCCTCATCAATTAAGTTCACCTGCAAGCATGCCCGATGCCCATGCCCATTGGAGATTGAAACCTCCGCATCCGCCGTCAACATCGATTATCTCGCCTGCAAAATATAAATTCCTGCAAATTTTTGATTGCATTGTTTTACTGTCAATTTCATCCGTTTTTATACCGCCGCTTGTGACCTGAGCATCCTTGAAGCCCTTTGAACCCATCACTTCAAGCGGAAAACTTTTGATTTTTCCTGCAATTTTACGGATATCTTTTTCGGAAAGTTCTGAAACAAGTTTGTCTGATTTGTAAAGTTTGCATGCTTTACAAATTGATATTCCGACCGCTTTCGGAAGAAATCCTGTCAAAAGATTATCAATACTGGTAAATCCCTTGATTTTATTAAGATCTAAAAGATAGCCAACCAACTCATCATAGCTCATATCGGGCATAAAGTCAATATATGTAAAGGGATTTTGCTTTACGGTATCAATATATTTCTGCGCCGATGCTGCAAGCTCCATTGCAGCAATTCCAGAAAATCCGTAATCCGTAAAAAGGATCTCTCCGCTTGTCTGTGCGATTTTTTTATCACCTTTAAGTGTAAGGGTTACATTTCTGACTCTGACGCCCTTCATCGGCTTTGTGATTTCGGGAGAAGCACATACTGGCACAAGAGCGGGATAGAGCTTCGTTATGCTGTGACCGAGAGATTTCGCAAGGGAATATCCGCTTCCGTCAGAGCCTTGCGACGGAGATGCTTTTCCGCCTGCGGCAATTATCAGCTTTTTGCAGATGAATTCCCCGTTTATCACAAAATCCTTTTTATGCTTTATTTCCGTTACGGAAGTTTCGCAAAAAACATCAATTTTCAGCCTTTCAAGCTCAAAACGGAGCGAATCAACAACCGAAGAAGCAGTATTGCTTTCGGGATAAACTCTTCCGCATGAATCGGTATAGCAAAGCAATCCGAGTGACGCAAAAAATTCTTTTATTTTTTCTGGGCTGTATTTTTCAAAAGCATATGAAGTGAATTCTTTTCCGACATAATCATGCGTAGCAGCGGTTTCGTTTGTGAGGTTGCATTTACCGTTACCCGTTGCGAGAAGTTTTTTTCCGATTCTGGGCATTTTTTCGAGAATTGCAATTTTTATATCGGGATTTCTTCGTTTTGCGCTTATTGCCGCAACAATTCCCGCCGAGCATCCGCCGACAACTATCATATCGTAGCTTTTCATTTCCGTGCCCCCTTTAAAAGAAATTCCGAATATATATTTTACAATGTTATAAGAAGAATGTCAAATACTATTGATATTTAAAGCAGTTTATGATAAAATAAAACAGTAAAATTAATCGAAAGGATGTATTAACTATGACTGAAATCAATAAAGACATGAAAATCGGCGATATTCTCGATGCTAACCGTGAAGTTGCTCCTTTCTTCCTTGAAATGGGAATGCACTGCCTCGGTTGTCCTTCGGCAAGAAACGAATCCGTTGCACAGGCTTGCATGGTTCACGGTGTAAACGCAGATGAGCTCATCGCAAAAATCAACGCTTTCCTTGCTCAGAATGCTTAATCTTTCGGAAAGAATGCTTATGGCGGCGAGAATGGTGCGTCGGGGTAACACCGTTGCCGATATCGGCACGGACCACGCCTATCTCCCCGCCTATCTTGTTTTAAACGGTATTTCACCGAAGGCTCTTGCGTGCGATGTCCGTAAGGGTCCGCTTGATAATGCAAAAAAGACGGTTGAACAATACGGAATCGGTGATAAAATAACGCTTCGGTTATCCGACGGTTTTGATGAAATAGAACCTTCCGAAGCTCAGGATTTTGTCATGTGCGGAATGGGCGGCACTCTCATGGAGGAGCTTGTTTCAAGAACGGAATGGCTTAAGGATACGACCAAAAGAATTATTGTTCAGCCTCAGTCACACGCTGAAGATATCCGCAGATATTTTGCCCAAAACGGATTTAAAATTCTTTTTGAAGATGCCTGTATTGATTCGGGGAAAATCTACTGCGCCATGGCAGCTGAATATACGGGCAAAATAACTGAAAGAAAGATTTCTTACATATATACAGGCGAATTGCCGAAATGCAATAAACCGGAGGCAAAGCTATATCTTGAAAATGTTTTATCAAGACTCAAAACAAAGCTTCAAGCCGAAAATATACATGGTAATCCCGAAAATGCAGAACAACTTAATAAACTAACTTCCGAAATGGAGGAAATAATAAATGAAATGCAAACCGACGGTCAGTGATATTTTTGAATATATTGACAGCATTGCACCTTTTGAAAAACAATGCGATTGGGATAACAGCGGTTTTATAGTCGGAGATAAGAATGCCGAAGTCACAAAAATCGGTGTTGTGCTTGATATAACAAATGAAGCTGTCAGATATGCAATTGAAAACGGAATTGACCTGATAGTCAGTCATCATCCCGTAATTTTCCGAGGAATAAAAACCGTTATGGCAGATGACCCTACTTATTTGCTTATAAAAAACGGTATATCTGCAATCTGTGCACACACTTCGCTTGACATAGCAAAGGGGGGCGTTAATGATGCACTGGCAGATGCACTCGGATTCAAAAATGCGACTCCCCTTTCCGACTGCGGTGAAACAGAGATGGTAAGAGTAGCGGAAATAAATGCTCTTTCAGGCAGACAACTTGCAAAACTTTGTGCCGATAAGCTTTCAACTGCCGTTTCGGTTGCCGACAGTGGCAAAATAATCAAAAAGGTAGCTCTCTGCGGCGGCGCAGGTGCAGATTTTATGCACGATGCAGCAAAGGCAGGATGTGACGCTTACATAACGGGAGAAGCAAAGCACCATGAATTTCTTGAAGCAAAATCAATCGGATTAACGCTTATTTCCGCAGGTCATTTTGAAACAGAAAATCCTGTTGTTTCTGTTCTGGCTGAAAAGATCATGAACATTTTCGATTGCGAAATTGAAATTATACCGCAGGAGTCTCCCGTAAAATATTATATTAATGAGGATTAATTATGCCCCTTGACGGAATTACGATAAATTTATTGAAACAAGAGCTTTCGCGCTATATCATCGGGAGCAGAATAGAAAAAATACATCAGCCGTCAAAAGATGAGCTGGTGTTTCATCTGCGCTCAAGAGAAGGCGCATACCGACTTCTCATTTCTGCATCGGCAAACAGTCCGAGAATTCATCTGACGGCAAATGCACCCGAAAATCCCGCAACTCCTCCCATGCTCTGCATGCTTTTCAGAAAGCATCTTACGGGTGCGGTTATCACCGATATCAGACAACTCGGTCTTGACAGAGTTGTTTTCCTTGAACTTTCGGGTACGAATGAAATCGGCGATGCCGTAACATTTACCCTTTGCATTGAGATAATGGCGAAACACAGCAATATTATCCTCGTCAATTCCGAAGGTAATATTGTTGATGCTGTAAAGCGAGTTGACTTTACGCAGTCGTCGGTAAGACAGATTCTGCCGATGTTCAAGTATGAATATCCTCCCCGCCAAGGCAAGGCAAATCTGACCGAAATTGAGCCCGAAACTGCAGTCAATCTCATAAAAAACTGCACGGGCAAGCGTCTTTCGGGGGCAATTCTTGAAACACTTGAAGGTGTTTCCCCCTTGATAAGCCGAGAAATTGCATCATTCACCTGCGGCGGCGATATCGCTGTTTCGGAAATGAATGAATTATATGAGCAAAGACTTCTGAAAAAGCTTTCGGAGATAAAAGAAACCCTCATCGGCGGTAGCGGAATTCCGACCATGCTCATGCGTGACACTGTAAAGCCATATGACTTTACATTTATGGATATAACACAATACGGCTTTGCTGTTTCAGCGAAAATATTTGAAAGTTTTTCACAGCTTCTTGATGATTTTTATTACGAAAAAGACCGCTTTGAAAGAACAAAACAACGCAGTCAGACGTTATTGAAATTACTCAACAACATGTCAGCAAGAGCTGCAAGAAAACTCCAGAGCCGTCAAGCTGAACTTGAAGCCTGCGCAGACAAAGACATGCTCCGAATTAATGCAGAACTTATCCTTGCAAATCAGTACCGTCTTGAAAAAGGTTCACTTTTTTATGATTTGGAGAATTTTTATAACAACAATGAACCGATAAGAATTTCTGCAGACCCTGCGCTTTCCCCTTCTGCAAATGCGCAGAAATATTTCAAGGAATACCGCAAAGCAAAAACCGCGGAGCAGATGCTCGGAGAACTGATTGAACAGAGTGAACAGGAACTTGCATACCTTGAATCGGTAATTGACTCCGTCAACCGCGCAGACGGATATACCGAGCTTGCAGAAATCAAAAACGAGCTTCACGAGCAGGGATATCTGAAAAAAGTGAAAAATGATAAATCCAAAAAAACCAAACCCATGCCGCCCATGGAATACATTTCCGATGACGGATATACGATTTTGGTCGGCAGAAACAACGTTCAGAACGATATGCTAACCTTCAAAACCGCCGCAAAAGACGATTCATGGTTTCATACCCAGAAAATTCCCGGTTCTCATGTTGTTGTTATCGGAAACGGCGATATCATACCCGAGCTCACCTGCCGTCAGGCGGCAATCCTTGCGGCATATCACAGCGGAGGCAGAGAATCATCACAGGTTGCAGTTGATTATACTGAAGTACGCTCTCTCAAAAAGCCCGTCGGAGCAAAACCCGGCAAGGTTATATATCACACTTATAATACAATGTGGGTTACTCCCGACAGAGAATTATGTGAAAGATTAAAGAAGAAGAAATAATGGATAATACAACATTAAAATCAATTCGTGACGCTGAAAAAGCGTCACACATCGAAATATATACAACCGCAAAACTTTTTGAAAGCGGAAGCTGGCTTCAGAAACCTGTAAAGACTGTTATGGATTTAATTCCATATTTTCAAAATGACAATAATATAAACATTCTTGATTTAGGTTGCGGAGTCGGCAGAAACTGCATAGCTCTTGCCCAAGAGTTTAAGGGCAACTGCAAAATTGACTGCGTTGATATTCTTGAACTCGCAATCGAAGAGTTGAATAATAACGCTGTAAGATACGGTGTTGAAAACGAAATCAACGGAATCATTTCTTCTATTGATGATTTTTTAATTCATGCAAACCGTTATGATTTGATAATTGCCGTTTCTGCTTTGGAACATGTTGATAACATCGAATCTTTTAAATACAAACTCAATGAAATCAGCAAAGGAATAAAAGAAAACGGTATTGTTTGTCTGATTATCAATTCTCAGATAACAGAAATCAACAAAAAAAACGGACAGCAACTTACGCCTCAATTTGAGGTTAATCTTAAAACTCAGGAACTTCTAAATTTGCTGAAGAATGCATTTGACGGATGGGAAACAATCAAAAATACCGTTCGCAGTCAAAGATACGACATTCCGAGAGAAAACTGTATTTCAGATTTATCAACAGATGTTGTAACATTTGTTGCAAAAAAATAGCGAACAAACAATAAATAATCCCTCAAAAAAAATTACCGCCGACTTTTATCAGTCAGCGGTTTTTGTTTTACTGTATATCGTCCGATTCTGCCTTGACGATAGCATCGGATTCTCTGAAAAGCAGGGAAATGCACCAGATACCCGCAAGGGCAATAACTGTGTAAACAATTCTGCTGAGAATTGCTCCCTGACCGCCGAAAATCCAGGCGACGAGGTCAAACTGAAACAGACCGATGCTGCCCCAGTTGAGAGCGCCGATTATCACAAGAGCCAGTGAAATTTTGTCAAGCATTCGTTTCAACTCCTTAATTGCTTTTCGCAGTTATTATAAGCAGAAACAATGCGTATATACACTTTGGAAAAATTTTAAAAATTAAAATCAACATCGCTGTTTGAATACAGCGGTGCATTTTTATCTTTTTCGGAAAGAACAGGATTTTCGCATCCCCATTCAACGCCGAAAACAGGGTCGTCAAAACGAACACTTCTGTCGTTTTCGGGCGAATAAGTTTCGTCAACCTTATATGTTACCTCAACGTTATCAGTCAGAGTCACAAAGCCATGAAGACAGCCTTTAGGAATAAAAAGCATTTTTTTGTTTTCTTCATTAAGCTCAACAGCAACCCATTTCATATAGGTCGGAGAGCCCTTTCTGATATCAACGGCAACATCAAGAATCGCACCCTTGAGGCAGGTTACAAGCTTCGCCTGAGCTTTGGGATTTGTCTGGCAATGCAATCCTCTCAAAGTACCTTTTTGTGCCGAAAAAGAACGGTTATCCTGAATGAATTCCGATATTATTCCAAGCTTTTCAAATTTTTCTTTTGAATAGCTTTCGTAAAACCAGCCTCGGTTATCACCGAAAACTTTAGGTTCTATTTCAAAAACGCCGTTAATCGCCGTTTCATTCAACGTCATAGTTCAAATCTCCTTCTGCTCCCCAACACGGTCTTTCGCCCGGTTTTCCGCCTGTGTAAAGAATTTTTCCTTCTGCAACAGAACGAAGGTGCTGACCGTAAGAGGATTTGCCGTATTTCTCGGCAGAGCTGAGAAGAGCCTCACGGCTTATCCAGCGCATATTGTATGCAATTTCTTCAGGTGCGGAAATTTTAATACCCTGGAGTTTTTCAACGGTTCTGATAAAGTTTGCCGCATCCATAAGATTATCAACCGTTCCCGTATCAAGCCATGCGAAACCTCTGCCCATAAGTTTTATATCGAGGTCACCTTTGTCAAGATACATCTGATTGATATCGGTTATTTCAAGCTCGCCCCTCTTTGAAGGTTTGAGCGATTTTGCAAATTCAACAACTCTGTTATCATAGAAATAAAGCCCCGTTACGGCATAATTTGACTTCGGAACATCAGGTTTCTCTTCAATTGAAACGGGAACACCGTTTTCGTCAAGATAAAGATCCTCGGGTACTTCAAACATAGATACGCTTGAAACCTCAGATGCGTGTGTATAGTCATTTACCGATACAGCGTCTTCCTCTGCATAGTCCTCGTCAGCTTCGGATTCCTCTGCAATATCCTCTTCCTCGGGATAGAATTCACCCTCGGGGATATCCTCCATAGCGTCATCGCTATTATCCGCAAGAACATTTACTGCAACAGCTTCTGCATACTGCTCCTCGTTTACGTTCTCTTCTTCGGGATATTCAATTTCTTCCATTGTACCGTTTGCAATGAGTTCATTTACAGGCTCAGTGGTTATTGTACGGCTGAGTATCTTTGAACCTACAGCCTCACCGTCTACCTTCTT
>CALAQQ010000121.1 GCA_937888485.1 uncultured Clostridia bacterium | reverse complement strand
CGGTAGCTGTTCAAGAAAGAATGCTTTGCAAAACCGCAACCAACGGTTGCTGAGCAAAAAAATAACCGTGTACGCATTTTCCGTACACGGTTATGATGATTTTTACTTGCAGATAATCTTCATAAACTTCTTCTTGCCACGCTTGAGGATAAGCTCTTCGCCGATATCTTCCTTAGTGAAAGAAGTCTTGATATCCTTTACCTTTTCATTGTTTACACTTACACCGCCCTGATCAACGGCACGTCTTGCCTCTGACTTTGAAGCTGTAAGCTCAGTCTTTACAAGGAGAGTGAGAATGTCAATGCTGCCGTCAACGAAGTCCTCGTCTGAAAGCTCGGTTGTGGGCATATTTGTTGTGTCGCTTCCGCCGCCGAAGAGAGCTCTTGAAGCTTCTCTTGCTTTTTCTGCTTCCTCCTGACCGTGAACAAGACCCGTAAGCTCATATGCGAGGATATCTTTTGCTTCGTTGAGCTGGCTGCCTTCCCACTTGCTCATTTCCTCAATCTGTTCAAGAGGAAGGAATGTGAGCATACGGATGCACTTCATAACGTCAGCGTCACCAACATTTCTCCAGTACTGATAGAAGTCATAGGGAGATGTCTTTTCGGGGTCAAGCCATACTGCACCGGATGCTGTTTTACCCATCTTCTTGCCTTCAGAATTGAGAAGAAGAGTGATGGTCATAGCATAAGCATCCTTGCCAAGCTTTTTGCGGATAAGTTCTGTACCGCCAAGCATGTTTGACCACTGGTCATCGCCGCCGAACTGCATATTGCAGCCGTATTCTTTATAGAGATGATAGAAGTCATAGCTCTGCATAATCATGTAGTTGAATTCAAGGAATGAAAGACCCTTTTCCATTCTCTGCTTATAGCATTCTGCACGGAGCATATTGTTAACAGAGAAGCAAGCACCGACTTCACGGAGAACATCAACATAGTTGAGGTCAAGAAGCCAGTCGGCATTATTGATAAGCATTGCCTTGCCTTCGCTGAAATCAATGAAACGGCTCATCTGCTTTTTGAAGCAGTCAACATTATGCTGAATTGTTTCCTTGGTGAGAACCTGGCGAAGGTCACTTCTGCCTGACGGGTCACCAATCATACCTGTGCCGCCGCCGAGAAGTGCGATGGGCTTGTTGCCTGCCATCTGAAGACGCTTCATAAGGCAAAGAGCCATGAAGTGACCGACATGGAGGCTGTCAGCTGTAGGATCAAAACCGATATAGAAAACAGCCTTGCCGTTATTGATAAGCTCTCTTATTTCTTTTTCATCTGTTACCTGTGCAATAAGTCCTCTTGCAACAAGTTCTTCATAAATCTGCATTTTTATAACATCCTTTCGGTTTATTTACAATATTAAAAAATATACATTATTAGATTATGTTTTGTCAAGACCTTCAACCGCTTTAAGCCATTCTTCGGCAATAATCATATGTCCTGCAATACTCGGATGCGTGCCGTCCCATACAAAATATTCGATTCTCGATCTTTCAGCGTTTTCCTTAATCTTATCATAAAGCGGAACAAAGATGCAGTCAAATTCTTCCGCAACCTTTTTGGTTGCCGCTCTGATTCTTATATTTGCTGCCTCACGGTACGCAACAGAATCCTCGGGGTCATTGCTGTCGGGTCTTTTAAAAGGACCTTCAACTCCGTCTGGATGAGGCGAATTCTTATAGGAATAATCCGACTTGTCAAGAGGGAAATAAAAAGGCTCGCAAACAATAATCTTTATATCGCCGAGTTCATTTCTTGTTTTTTCAAGTATTGCGCGGAGATTTGTTTCATGACGGTTTGCCGCTTCATCGGGAGTTATTTCATCAAAATATCCGTATCCGCCGTCATTGACTCCCACGAGTATACTGAGAATTGTGGGCTTGTTATCAATAACATCCTCCTGCCATTTTTCAAGAAGTCCCTCTGCAACTTCACCCGAATAACCCTTGTTGATGAATTTCGGCATGTTTTCAGCATTATCGAGAGCAAGCTTCGAAGCAACAATATACTGATATCCGTGGCCCATGATATGGTTGCAATCCATGCTCTTTCCGCGGTCACCGTCGGTTATTGAGTCACCTGAAAAAAGAACCACATCATTTTTGTTAAGCTTCATATTATTTCAACTCCTTAAGGACTTCATATGCATTCTTTGCATCTTCTTCGAAATTCTGAATTTCCGCTTCAATCGAGCAGTATTCGACTCCGATTTCTTTCAATGAATTAATAAAACTCGACTGACTGAATTTATCGTTTGCAACGGGATAAATCCTCTTGCGACCGAGTGAAGGGTCGGGTGCGGGATTTGATGTGTGTGCATGGACAATCCAGCCTTTATAATCAAGCAGACTCTCCATGCTTTCATTCTGCACATACATATGTGCAACATCGGCAAGAACTTTTATTAAAGGAGAATCAACTGCCTTTGCAACCTCAACGCCGTCTGCAACGGTATTAATTGCATTGCATTCTTCGGGGCGAAGAGGTTCAATTGCAATGATTATATTATATTTTTCAGCAAAAGGAAGAACACGGTTCTTAAGGAAATCAATTATTTCAGCTCTGCCGTCTTCAAGGCTCATTCCGTCGGGAATTCTTCTTGCGGCAGACGAACCGAAAATAAGATATTTTATTCCGAGATAAGTAGCGTTTTCAAAAAGCTTTGCAAGATACGCATCAATCTCTTCATAGTTTTTTTCTTCACCGACAACACGCATACCGATAAAACAGTTAGCCGCAACAACGGGTAAACCGGTTTTTTTCATTTCATCAAGATAAGCCTTGTCTTTTCTTGCAATTTCCTGACAGTGACCCTCGGAGTAATCATATCCGACAGCCTTCATATATTTCATTTTTTCAATATCTGTTCCGACACATATTCCGAATTTCATATCAGTTCACCTTTGCATTATCAAGCATTTCCTTTGCCGTTTCTATCTGCAGAGCAGTAAGATTTCCGCCTGCGGTTATCCTTGCTATTTCTGCTGCTCTGCCTTCATAATCAAGAGTATCTATCTTTGTGTATGTTTTTTCTTCGTAAGCGGTCTTGCTGATTTTCATATGCTTATCAGCCTGCGCGGCTATTCTCGCAAGATGGGTTACGCAGATAACCTGCCTGCCCTTTGAAACCTCATAAAGCTTGAGGGCGATTTTCTCCGCCGCAGAGCCGCTGACACCTGTATCTATTTCATCAAAAATAAGGGTTGAGATATTATCCTTATCGGAAAGAACATTCTTTATTGCAAGCATTATTCTTGAAAGTTCGCCGCCGGAAGCGATTTTTGCAATCGCCTTTGGTTTCTGACCGGGGTTTGCGCTGATTAAAAACTCAATGGCATCCGCACCCTTTGAAGTCAGTGCAGTCGCCTTCCTGTCAACAACAAAGGTGACCTTAGGCATATCAAGAAATTCAAGCTCGGCTTTGACCTGCTTTTCAAATTCTCTCGCCGCTGTCATACGGCTGTCGGTAAGTCTTGCAGAAAGAATTTTTATTTCATCGGAAAGAGCATAAAGCTTTTCCTCAAGCTCCGATATTCTTTCGTCTGAAACCTCAATTGCATTTCTTTCTTCAACCGCTTTTTCAAGGCAATCGAGAATATCACTTTCGTTTGCACCGTATTTCATGGATATTCTGTAAAGAAAATCAAGCCTTTCGTTGATTTCCGTAAGCCTTTCGGGGCTGAAATCAAAACTGTTTACAAGTTCCCTAACCTGTGCGGAAACATCGGAAAGCTCATATGTTACCGCACGCATATTTTTTGCGGCATCCTTTGCACCGTCAAAGAATTTCGATGCCGTATCAAGCTCGTGTGCGCAATCCTCCGCACCTGTCAAAAGACCGTTATCATCACTGAGTGCGGCATAAGCCTTTTCAAGCGATTTGATAACCCTTCCGCTGTTTTGCAGAAGCTCTTTTTCTTTTGAAAGCTCCTCACGTTCACCTATGCGGATATCGGCGTCGGTAATTTCCTGTATCTGAAAATTGAGATAATCGAGCCTTGCCGCCTTTTCATCCCTTGTATCGTAGAGCGAGTCAAGTTCTTTTTTTACGGAAACAAGCTCTGTGAATACGTGTTTATACTCCCCTCTCAACTCATGATTTTCTGCGAGAAGGTCAATAAATCCGCAATGCTTATCAGGCGATAAAAGAGCCTGGCTGTCATGCTGACCGTGAATATTTATTAAACCCGAACCGATTTCTTTAAGTGCGGAAACCGTCACGGGAGTGCCGTTTATTCTGCAGGAATTTTTGCCCGAAAGAGAAAGAGAACGGCTTAAAACAAGCGTTTTATCAGGCATTTTTTCAATTCCCATTTCATCAAGAATACTTTCGGTTTCAGAGTTTATATCAGAAAAAGATGCAAAAACCTTTGCACTTTCGGCACCCGAACGGATAAGCTCCCTTGATGTTCTTTCACCGAGAACTGCGTTAATTGAATCAATAACGATGGATTTACCCGCACCTGTTTCACCCGTCATGACATTGAGTCCCGAGTCAAAATCAATCTCCGCACTTTCAATCACGGCTATATTTTCGATTTTTAAACCGACTAACATAAGTTATTTCTGTTCCCTTCAATAATCAGCTGAGCAAATCCGCAATTGCATCCTTCATGTTACAGGCAAGTTCAGGTGTTCTGCAAAGTGCAAAAATAGTATCATCACCTGCAAGAGTACCTACGAGACCGTCCCAATGCATGGAGTCAAGAGCTGCGCAGGCAGCCTGAGCCATACCTGTGTAGCATTTGATGACGAGTGTATTTCCCGCATAATCGGCCGATATTACGGAATGGCTGAAAATACTTCTGTATTTTCCGAGAAGCTCACCCGATTCACCGCTGTCAACCGCATAACGGCTTCTTCCCATTTCGTCAACCTTCTTTATAAGGCGCAAGTCCTTGATATCTCTTGAAATTGTTGCCTGAGTTGTATCAAACCCCTCTTTGCGAAGCATTTCAAGAAGGTCAGTCTGAGTGGAAAGGCAGTTTTCTTCGATTAATCTGACTATCGCTTCGTGTCTTTTCTTTTTCACGTTTTTCATCCTTTCGCTACAAAGTTGCTTATCGTCTTTGAGCTAATTTTTTATATAAGATGTCGATAAAATTATCCGACTTAATTCTGATAAAATCCGCCGTTAAACCTGCTCTTGAAATTTCAGCACAGCATCCGGGTGCAATAACGACCGGCTCAGCACCGTCGTTGGAAATACAAAGCGGCAAATTCTCGGCAGAGGTTACCGTTATAACCGCATCGGGTCTGAAAATCAGCGAGCGGTCAACAAGCGAATGAGGGCAGAGAGGTGTCAGCAATATGCTTTCAAGTTCGGGGTCAACAATCGGACCGCCTGCCGAAAGCGAATATGCCGTCGAGCCTGTCGGAGTTGAAACAAGAACGCCGTCACAAAGATAGCTGTTGAATTTCTTACCGTCGAGTGCAACATCAATTGCCGTCATTCTTTGTTTTTCTTCGTTAGTCACAAGGCAATCGTTGACGCAATATCCTCTGTCCGTCACATTGCCGTCTGCATCAATAATCTTTGTTTTGAGCAGAAGCCGTTTATCAAGAGTGTAATCGCCGTCAATGAGTCTCGAAAGCAGATTAAGTTCGTTATCCTCAAGACCTGCCATAAACGCAAGCCTGCCTGCATTTATTCCGAGAATGGGTTTCTTCTCGGTTACGGCAAGCTTTGCGGCATGGATAATTGAGCCGTCGCCGCCTACTGCAATCACCGCATCGCACCACGAAATCGCTTTGTCAACGGGAAGAAAATCTGCTCCCGTAAATTCAAATTCATCTTTATATTCCAAAGAAAAGCAGTATTCCGCGCCGAGATTTTTAAGACTTTCGCATATTCCGACGGTAACGTTAAACGCTTCTTTTCGCGTTAAATTTGGCATAAGAATAATTTTCATTTTCTTATCCCCTTATTTATCAAGATTTTCATGTGAACGCTCAACAAGCTCCGTAACAGAACCTTCCCAGAGCATTTCACCGTTTTCGCATTTTTCTATGTACATGAGATATTCAATATTGCCTTCAGGGCCCTTTATGGGTGAAAAATCTACCCCGAGAACCTTGAATCCGTTTTTAGCTGCAAACGAGGTTATGTTTGCAACAACATCTTCATGCACGCTTTTATCCCTGACAACGCCTTTTTTGCCGATGTTTTCTTTTCCCGCTTCAAACTGCGGTTTTATAAGGCATACGGAATGACCGCCGTCTTTGAGGAGAGTATGCATAACGGGTAAAATAAGCTTCAGAGATATGAACGAAACATCAACACTTGCAAAATCAACCTCATCAGGCACCTGCTCACGGGTGACATATCTGAAATTTGTTCTTTCGAGATTGACAACTCTTTCGTCACAGCGCAGTTTCCATGCAAGCTGACCGTAGCCTACATCAATTGCATAGACCTTGCTTGCGCCGTTTGTCAACATACAGTCGGTAAAACCGCCCGTTGATGCACCGATATCCATGCAGATGCAATTATTCAAATCCAAGCCGAAGCTTTTGACTGCTTTATCAAGCTTCAAACCGCCTCTGCTGACAAAGGGATTGACTGCACCTCTGACTTCAATAACATCAGTCTCTTTTACATTGACGCCGCCTTTGAGAGCCTTCTGACCGTTGAGATAAACGCTTCCCGCCATAATCATAGCTTTTGCCTTTTCTCTTGTTTCTGCATAACCTCTTTCAAAAACGGCAACATCGAGCCGCATTTTTTCACTCATAACTGAACCTCTTTTTCGATTTTAAGTGCCATACCTTCAGCATCCATCGAATATTTTTCCATAAGTCTTGCAACGCTTGCGTGGGCAACGAATTCATCGTCAACAGCAGTTACCGAATATCCTCCTCTGAAACCGTTTTCAAGAAGAAGCGAGCCGAATTTTTCGGCAACTCCTCCCGAACGCATTCCCTCTTCGAAAAAGAAAACCTTTTCGCATTCAAGAGCATTTTCAATTGCACCGACAGGCATTGGCTTGATTTTGTTAAGCTTGATTATCCTCATATCAATACCCTTTACACTAAGCTTTTCAGCAGCTTTAAGAGCATTGAAATAGAGCCTTCCGTAGGTCACGATTGCGATTTTACCGTTTCCGATAACATCGAAGTCGCCGCCCGATTTTTCATTCTCTGCAATTTCGGGCATACTGCCTCTCGGATATCTGATAACAATGAGATTTTCGTCTTTATAGAAAGCATTATAAAGAGCTTTGTTAAGCTCTGAATATGTTGCGGGAGAATAAACCGTTGTATTGGGTATACTTTGAAGCAAAGCCGCATCAAAAAGACCCTGGTGCGTTTCACCGTCTTCGCCTACAAAACCTGCTCTGTCAACAGCAATAACCATTTTCTGTCTTTGAAGCGCACCGTCATGAATAAGCTGGTCAGTACATCTCTGCAGGAAGGTTGAATAAACCGCAAAAACAGGAAGCATACCTGCCGCAGAAAGACCGCTTGCAAAGGTTACGGCATGTTCTTCGGCAATACCGACATCGAAAAATCTGTCGGGATAGGTCTTTGAAAATTCATCAAGACCCGTGCCGAGAGCCATTGCTGCCGTAATTGCACAAATTCTTTTATCTTTTGAAGCAAATTCGGAAAGTGCTTTCCCGAAGCGTGAAGAATAATTTTCACCTCCGCTGAGAGGCTCACCCGTATTTATATCAAACTTCGATATTCCGTGGAATTTTTCAGGTGCGTTTTCCGCAAAATCATAGCCTCTGCCCTTTAGAGTGTTAATGTGAATAACAACGGGGCGTTCAACCATCTTTGCACTGTTCATTGCTTCGCAGAGCTTTGAGATGTTATGACCGTCAATCGGTCCGATATATTTAAATCCCAGATCTTCAAAAAACGAACTGGAATAAATGATGTTCTTGATTGTGTTTTTTAGTTTAAAAAGATAATTTGAAAGCGATTTGCCGACAACAGGAATGCGGTTGAGAGCTTTCTCCGTTCCCGCCTTGAATCGGTAATATTCAGGCTTCGCTCTTACAGAAGCAAGATATCTTGCCATCGCACCGACATTCTCGGAAATCGACATCTCATTATCATTAAGAATAACAATGAGTCTTGTTTTGGTTGAGCCTGCATGATTGAGTGCTTCATAAGCCATTCCGTTACCGAATGAGCCGTCACCGATAATCGCAACTGCATAGTTCTTGTTACCCTTTGCGGCATTTGCAGCGGCTACACCCGAAGCCTGTGAAACGGAAACACCTGCATGTCCTTCATAAAAGCTGTCATGTTCGCTTTCGTCGGGTCGTACAAATCCCGATATTCCTCCCTCTTTCCGAAGGGTTGAAAAACCGGAATATCTGCCCGTCAGAAGCTTATGGGTATATGCCTGATGACCGACATCCCAGATAATTTTATCATCTGGTGAACGGAAACTCTTGTGCAGGGCAACAGTCAATTCAACCGTACCGAGATTCGACGCAAGATGACCGCCTGTTGAAGCAACGGTATCAATCAAAGTCTTGCGAATCTCTGTGCACAGCGTTTCGAGACCTGCATCATCAAGATTTTTAACATCTGACGGATGCTTTATGTTTTCAAGAATTGTCTGAGCCATAATCAGTTTTTTCTGCCCGCAAGCATATCGGCAAGCACGGCAAGAAACTCTCCTTCATCACCGAAAATATCCAATGCTTTTTTTGCATCTTTTGTTAATTCTTCGGCATATTCAGCCGATTTTTCAAGTCCCAGAAGCGAAACATAGGTTGATTTTTCATTTTCGCTGTCGCTCCCGATTGGCTTTCCGAGAGTTTCGGCATCGCTCGTTACGTCGAGAATATCGTCAACTATCTGGAAGGCGTGGCCTATTTTTTCACAGAAGGTGACGGCGGCCCTTGTTTTTTCGTCATCGGCGCCTGCAGCAAGGCAGCCGAGCCTGCCCGCAGAAAAAATAAGTGCGCCTGTTTTGAGCCTGTCCATTATTTCAAGGGTTTCAAGTGAAGCGTTTTTGCCTTCATTTTTCAGGTCAACGGTCTGTCCGCCTATCATTCCGTTTACGCCTGCAAGCTCGGAAAGCAGAGCAATCGCCTTCACGGCACAGGCAGGATTTTCCTTTGCAAGGTCACTTTCGGCAATGACACCGAAGGCCCTTGTGAGCAGTCCGTCACCTGCAAGAAGGGCGTATTCCTCGCCGTATTTTATATGGCAGGAGGGCTTTCCCCTTCTCATATCATCATCATCCATACAAGGCAAATCATCGTGTATGAGTGAATAAGTATGAATCATTTCAAGTGCGCAGGCGATATCAACAGCATCATCAATTTCACCGCCGCAGATACTGCAGGCCTCAAGAACAAGCACGGGTCTTATTCTCTTGCCGCCGTTTTCAACACTATACCTCATCGCATCGCAGACAATATCATCCTCATAGGTTGATTTTATCAGCAATTCATTGAGTCTGTTATTGATTTTGCTGAGATATAAATCATATTTATCTTTGTAATTATTCATCGGTATCATCCTGTTCGTTATCGGAAAGTTCCCTGATTTTTAATGAGGCGCAGTTAAGCTTTTCACTGCAGAAGTTAACAAGGAGAGTTCCCTCCTCATAAAGCTTGAGCGATTCGTCCATGGTAACGGATTCATCCTGCATCCTTAACGTAATTTCTTCAAGTCTGTCCATCGCCTTTTCAAGCGTCATTCCTTTTTTCATTATATAACCTCTTCTGCACGGCAAATTGCATCGCCGTCCTTGAATTTTATCCTTAATCTCTGTCCGTTTGTTATTTTTTTTGCTGAACCTATATGGTTACCTGCTTCATCAAAGGTCAGCGTAAAGCCCCTTAACAGTGTTTTAAGAGGACTGAGAGCATCAAGCTTTTCTGCTGAAACCGAAAGACGCCCTTTACAGATTTCAAGCCTGTGCTTCATTATCATATTTAAACTGTCATTGAGCATTGACAGCTTTTCATTTTCGGAATTCAGTCTGTTCTCAGGAGAAAACAGGTTAAGCTGATAAGCAAGATTCTCAAGCACTGAACGGTATGATATCAGCTTATCGTTCAATATGCTTTCCATTGCTGCGGAATAACCGTGAACCGAATTATAAACTGCTCTGATGTCCGGCGTTGCAAGCTCAGCCGCCGCCGACGGCGTAGGCGCTCTCATATCAGCAACAAAATCGGATATGGTAAAATCCGTTTCGTGTCCGACAGCCGAAATTACAGGGATTTCACTTGCAAATACCGCCCTTGCAACAGCTTCCTCATTAAAAGACCATAAATCCTCTATTGAGCCGCCGCCCCGTCCGAGAATTATAACATCTGCCGCTTTGAGGGCATTTACCTTTTTTAACGCTCTTACAATCTGGGGCGCGCTGTTTTCGCCCTGCACCTGAACAGGCACAATTATAAGCTCACAGCACGAATATCTTCGTGAAATAACATTAATAATGTCCTGAATTGCCGCACCCGTAGGCGATGTTATGACAGCTATTCTTTTAGGCATTTCAGGTATAGGTTTTTTATATTCCTGACTGAAAAGACCTTCTTTTTCAAGCCGTTCCTTCAACTGTTCATATGCAAGATTCAGCTGTCCCAAGCCGTCAGGCTGCATATCTGTTACATATAACTGATACACACCGTCTCTTTCAAAAACAGAAACCCTTGCTCTTACAAGAACCTTCAGTCCGTTATAAGGCTCAAACCTTATCAAACGTGCATTCTGACTGAACATTACTGCTTTGATTGCGGTATTGTCGTCCTTCAGCGTGAAATAAAAATGCCCGGTTCTGTAATGGTTTGTAAAGTTTGATATTTCACCGCTTACATATATGTTGTTGAGATTACCGTCATAATCAATCAGTGATTTGATATACGCATTAATCTGACTTACGGTCAAAATTGTGTTCATTTCTTTCACCTTTAACGGATGCTAAAATTGCTGTTCCCGCCGCATTGTCCGACGAAAACTCACTCGTTGCAAAATATGCGCCGAATTTTTCTGTAAAGCGTTTGCTGATTATCGAATTTGACATAACTCCGCCCGAAAAAACAAGAGGCAGGTTGCCGTATTTTTCAAGCAGATAAAGTGTCATCTTTTCAAGAGCTGCGCTGATATAATCAATGCAGAATTTTGCAATATCTTCATTGCTTTCGCCATTTTCATACATTGCTCTGCATTTGTTTTCAAGACCTGAAAGACTGCAGTCTCCATCCTTCAGGGTAATCCTGATTTTATACTCCTTATCGCTTTTTGCGGCGAGCTTGTCCAGCATCATCCCGCAGGGAAAATCAAGCCCCATCATAACACCGACACGGTCTATGGCCTGTCCGGCTTTAAGATCGGAAGATGCGGCAATGATTTCACAGCTGATGATATCATTCTCATCAGGCTTTACATATAACGCTTCCGTAGTACCTCCTGAGACGTGAAAAGCAATAAAGGGCTCGTTAATAAGCTCGGTTTTACCTGCAGAATACAGCGCCGCCATAATATGTCCCTGCTGATGTGAAAACTCATACATGGGGATTCTCATCACAGATGATATGCTTACAGCGTTGGTTGAGCCTACGGTGAAGCAAGGCATATAAGAGCCGTCAATCATTCTCGGCTTTACCGAAACTCCAACAGCAGAAAAGTCACCGTCAACGTTTTCCGTCAATTCCTTTATAAGCGCAGGAAACTGACGGGTATGGTGAAAAACAGCATCGCTCTGTCTCAATCCCTTCTCCCCTTTTTTTACGGGAAGCAGCTTTTTATACTGTATTACTCTTTTGCTTTCGCTGTCATAGGCAGCAACACTCGTGGTGTAATTGCTCGTATCAATACCCAGATAAATCATAAGCTTCTGGCAACGGAACCGAGAACGCCGTTTATATATCCGGGCTCATCATCGGCTGCAAATCTTTTAGCAACCTCAACAGCCTCATTAATTGCAACACCAACGGGTACATCATCATAGAAAAGCATTTCACAGACAGCCATTCTGAGAATTGCTCTCGTGATTTTTGAAATTCTGGCCGATGACCAGCCCTTGAGGTTTGCCGAAATCAGACTGTCAATTTTTTCAATATTTGCATAAGTATCCTCAACAAGCTTTACTGCATACTTATCGGCAGTAAACACCTCGTTTTCGTTGGCAAAATCAACGAGCTCGGATATTTCGCAATCCGGCTGAAAAGATTTTTCAAAAATAAGAATGAATGCTTGCTCTCTGGCTTCACGTCTTGTTGTCATAATCGAACCATCCTTGCTTTTAAAATAACAGAAAAACCCTTGCAACTCGCAGAAAATATAGAATTTAAAAAAGCTGAAACTACAAAAGAAGCTGCAGAATTTGCAAAGAAGAATTTTAAAATCAAAAAACATGGTTTATTGGTATCCTAGGGGTTTTACTTTTGATGCATATCCGTCATGGGGAACACCTGGAGCTGGCTTATGGGCTCCAGATATCCAATATATTAATGGGCAGTATGTAATGTATTATTCTTTGTCAACATGGAATGATTTTAATCCTGGAATCGGTGTAGCAACTGCTCCACATCCTGAAGGTCCATGGAAAGATGAAGGGAAATTATTTAAATCATTAGAAATTGGGGTCAATAATTCAATAGATCCAATGGTCTTTGTGGATTTTGATGGAAAAGTTTATATGATTTGGGGTTCTATGAGAGGAAATTATATTGTTGAATTAACTAGTGATGGACTTCGTTTGAAAGATGGGATTGGGATAGCTAATTCAAAGAAAATACGTGTTGCAGGTTTGGACACTTCATATCCTTGGAATATAGATACTTATGAAGGCTCTTATATAATTTATGAAAATGGTTTTTACTATTTATTCTTATCGATGGGTACTTGTTGTGATGGATTAAATAGTACATATAAAGTTGTGGTTGGTCGTTCTAAAAAAATTACAGGTCCTTATTTAGACGACAAAGGAGTAGAATTAACTACTCCTGGCTCTGGTAAAGTTGTTTTAGATAAAGGAGATTATTTTGTGGGTTCTGGTCATAATAGTGTTATAAAAGACCATAACGGAGAATACTTTATTTATTACCATACTTACAGTTTAGACCATCAACAATATAGAATTCTTGCTATGGACCATATGTATTTTGATGAAAATGGTTGGCCATGCATTAAAGATGGTAAGGCTTCTATAGAAAAACAAGAAAACGGACCAACAACATTTAAATATGTTGAAAAATAAAAAAAGGGG
>CALAQQ010000120.1 GCA_937888485.1 uncultured Clostridia bacterium | reverse complement strand
CTGCGGCGCAAGAGGATGTATACGTTCCTGTATGGACGGCGATAGTGTTAATGCTCAGTCTTGGGTTCGGACTTGCCACAATTTTCGGAATAATGCTCGGCAGAGGCTACAGCGACAAAAAGTGGAAAGTAAAAGATTTTATAATACTTATTGCAGTTTTTTATGCCGCGGATATTATAAGCAAAGCAACAATTTCTCATTTTATTCTTGACCTTATTCAGCCTCAGACCACCGAAATTTTTGAAAAAGGACTTGCGGCGGCAAATGTTGACGGTGATGTATATAAACTGTATCTTCAGCATTTTGACGATTTGTCATGGGGTAAGAAATTCGACGGCGGAAGAAACTATTTCCAGTCCTGCGATGTTATCACCGCAACCATTAAAGCAATTGCTTCTATATTAATTAACAATAATTCAACATACTCTTTAGACATTTATGGAGAACAAGAAGAAAAACTTGCTGTAGTTCCTGGAACAGCCTTTGGTGAATGTGGCGAGGGATACGCCAGAATTTCTTACGCCTATTCCGTAAGACACATATCCGAGGCTCTTGAAAAAATCAAGACCGTTGGCGACCTCGTTGCATATATCGAAGACAGAATATAATTAAAGAAAAACCGCAGTTAAAACTGCGGTTTTTCTTTTTTGACAGGTTAGATTAATTATGATAAAATAACATTGAGGTGTTTATTATGATTTTAAAAAATGCAACGGTTTACGGAAAAGATTTCAACGCAGAAAAAACCGATATCATAACCGAAGGCGAAAAAATAATCGCTGTAGAAAAAACAAACAAAGATGGTTTTGATTTTTCGGGTTGTGTTATTTTGCCGGGATTTATTGATATACATATTCACGGATGCAATATGGCTGATGCAACCGACGGCAAACCCGACTCTGCTGCTGAAATGAGCAAATGGCTTGCTAAAAACGGAATAACTTCATTTTGTCCGACAACAATGACAATATCAATTGATGACTTAAAGAAGTGCTTCGGATATATTGCCGACACCATGGGCAAAGAAGAAGGCGCATATATTCATGGAATAAATATGGAAGGTCCTTTTATTGCACCGGAAAAGAAAGGTGCCCAGGCAGCTGAACATATTCTTGAACCTGATTTCGAAGTTTTCAGCGAACTGAATTCAATCTGTCCTGTTAAGATTGCAGACATAGCACCCGAAAGACCATCTGCTGATGATTTCATAAGAAAAGCTAAAAAAATATGCACGGTATCTGCTGCTCATACAACTGCCAATTATGAAACAGGCAAAAAAGCGATTGATGCAGGAATAACCCACGCAACACATCTTTACAATGCAATGAACGGACTTACATCAAGGGAAGCGGGAATGGTCGGTGCTGTTATGGATAGTGAAAATGTTAATGCAGAACTTATTTGTGACGGCATTCATATCTGTCCACCAACACTCAGAATAACTTTCGGAATTCTTGGCGAAGACCGAACAATTGTTATCAGCGATGCAATGATGGCAGCAGGACTTGAAGACGGTGATTATTTGCTTGGCGGTCAGAAGGTAATCAAAAAAGACGGTGCGGCAAGACTTATTGACGGAACTCTTGCCGGAAGCAGCACAAACCTTTTTGATGAATTCAAAAACCTGATCAAATTCGGAATTCCTCTCAGACAGGCAATTAAATCCGTTACAATCAATCCTGCAAAAGCAATCGGTGTTGACAATACTACAGGCAGTATTGAAAAAGGTAAGAATGCTGATTTAGTTGTTTTATCAGGTGATTTCATGGAAATTAAAGCAGTATTTATAAAAGGAAAACGTATTATATAATACATTACTATATATAATGAAATTTAACTTGCAAATTCATTTTCAATGCTAATATACAACCCAATAAAATCGAATGAATATATGCAGACAAGTAAAAAGGCTTTACAGTGTTTTGCTGTAAAGCCTTTTACTTGCACATGTGGATAACTCGGTGGAAAAAGTGGATAACTATAGGTTTTATTTCTTTTTTTGTATTATACAGGTAAAGTTATTCACTTTACGCGGATTTTTGTTGCCGTTTCGGAACATTTTTATACTGTATATACCGTATAAGAATGTAAAAAAACTGTGCAAGATTTAAGTTTTAGACTTGCATTTATAATTTCAAGTAAGTTTTGCTAACTATAAAAGATAGCCCCCGACTTCAAGTGAAGCCGGGGGCTGTTCATTTTATTCAATTACCTAATCAACATACAATCAAGCATCAACACTTGTACTGTGTTTATTCTGAGAGATTTTAGTAACGAATGTGTAGTGGTTAACAATTTCTTCTACGTCAAGAGGATCTACGAAACCGTCATGGTTAGCGTCAGCAGCCTCAAATTTAGCAGCATTGGTGAAATCATCTTCAGTGATAGGACCATCACTTGTCATTGCAACGATTTCAAGAGCAGCTGCGTCTGTACCGTCAACTCTTGTGTCACCGTTGATATCACCGTAAACAACTGCGTAATATCTGAATCTTTCTCTGTTTTCAACTGTACCAATGAAGTAAGCACCTGTACCAAGACCACGGCCTGAACCTGTAATTGAAACTTTAGTACCTAAACCTTCATCTATTCTCATACCAACAACCTGTACGAGATCCATTGTAGCGCCATCGCCTTCCTTAAGACCGTATACCTGACCTGTGATACGAGCTGAACCTGCATTTGTTACAACAGTACCAACAAGTTTGTTGCCGTTTTCGTCGACATTGGAGATAAGGTCGGGAGATGTGAGATAGTTGAGCTTAAAGATTGCCTGATAGAGAGCTGTAGCCATATCGTCGATATCTTCCTGACCTTCGCAGTCGATTGTTGTATCCTGACGAAGATTCTTGGAGTCGTTAAGAACGATTTCCATGATATCCCACTGACCGTCTTCCATATCATAACCTACATTTTCATCATATGAAAGAGGATCTTCAATGATGGATTCTGCAAGCTCAATATATGCATCAAGCTGAGTCCAGTCTGCATCGCCTGTAAAAGGAACAAGCTGATAGAATGCTTCGATAATACCGTAGAATGCTTCTGATGCCATTGACTGAGTAAGTTCATCACTATCAAGGAGTGAGTTTGCAGCTGCATTAATCAATGAAGTTGCATAATCATAAGCAATTCTGAACTTTTCGTAGGATGTTGTTGTGAAAAGTCTTGTTGGTATAAGAGCACCGTTTTCATAACCGGCATACTTAAGGTTACGGCCTGCATTGCCTTCGTATGATGATTTGAATTCATTTACTGCCCATTCAAGCATTGTTGTGTCAATAGCTTTTGATCTGTTCTTTTCAGCTTCTTCATAACGGAAGGAGATAAGGTCCATGTTGTCATAGAGAGCTTCTCTGTTATCATAAAGAGCCTTAACATATTCGCAGTATGACTTCTGAATCTGAACATTAACTTCTTCTTCAAGTTTTATTTCTGCATCTCCGCCTAATAACGGATACTGAGCTTTGATAGCCTGAATTGCTTCTAATGACTGAGGAATTGAAGATGCACCGTTAACAAGAAGGTTTGATGTGTCGATATATGCGAATCTGGGACGAGTGATAGCGTAGTCAACAGCGCCGTACGGTGAGTTTTCAATTGCCTTATAATCAAGGTTCTTTGATCTGAGCCATGCAGCGATTGTGTTGATATGACCGACTGAAAGGTCTTCCCACTGATACTGACCGTGATAGGTAAGGTTACCGTCAGCATCTCTGCCATCGGGAATAATATCGAACTGGAGGACATCGAAATCAGGTGTTGAGGAAAGAGCGAGTCTTACGATTGCTTCGGTTTCTTCTCTTGAGAATTCAACGTCGTATCTGGGATTCTGACCAAGTTCAAGAGCGATAGCAAGCTGTTCATAGTTTGCTTCGTTCATTTCAGCCATGTCGATAGTATTTGTGTAACGAGTCGGACCTTTGGTCGAGTCATTTCTATTAGCAAAACCGCTTTCTGTTGCGCCAAAGTAATAGTCAGTATATTTATAAGACGTTGAAGTTGTTGTATAGAAGGGATACATAGCTGTGGGAATGCTGGGTGTGCCGTCAGCATAGTTTACAACTGCGCCGTTTGCATCGGTAATATCAGTTGCAGTATACACGCCGTCGTTATTGGTATCAAGCTTACCAAGGTTATAAAGCTGTGATTCAACTGAATGCATGAACCATGCATGATATGCATTGGAAAGGTCATTTTCAGCAAAGCTGTAGTAGGATGAAATGAATTCGGATGCACCGTCAAGAGCATCTCCGGCACCTGTGTAAAGATAGCCTGCTTTACCAAGATCTTCATAATTAAGGAACTGGAACTGATCCTGTTCGTAGCTTACGAAGGGATTTGCTGTTGTTCTGTTTGTGATATTTGAGAACTTAAAGTCTGAGAATGTTGAAACATTACCCTTATCATCTGTTGAGTCAGCCTTTGTTGCTGTTTCAAGATATGACCACTTTCTCCAGATGTTATAACCGTAAACTGCATCTGTGTCTTCTGTTTCTTCTGTTACAACAACTTCTTCGATATATGTGTCTTTGAAGCTGTTAACAACTGCGTCTGCTTCAGCCTTTGATGCATACGTTCCGTAAACAAGATTGTTTGTTGTTATGATAAGTTCGTATGCTGTACCTGCTGCATTTCTCTTGATCTCGAACTGACCGTTAACGATACCTTCTGCTGTGTCGCGGTCTGCCATCTTTTCGATGATAAGAGTTGAGTTGAGGTTATCGGAAAGTTCTGAAACATAGCCTTCAAGATCATCAATCTTGTAATACTTCATTGAGGTTTCAAGCATTCCGTCTTCCTTGAATGAACGAATGTAATCCATGTTAGCAAGGAGAGGAAGGGCTGTTGAAAGGATTTCAAACTTATATTCATTGATGAGCTCAAGAAGTCTCGAAATAAATGTAGGAAGCGAACTATTCATGCTGGCTACATATTTTATTGAACCATCGTCATTTGTTACTATTTTACCATTGTCATCTGTCTGCGGAACTCTGCATGAAAGGAGATCGCCGAGTGTCTTAACGCTGGTCTGGTTATCCTTACCGCCTGCAAGAACGTCATCTCTTTCGGGGATGAGAACGCTGTTGCTGTTGAATACAAAAGCAAGAACACGGTCGATTACTCTCATAATAACAGTAAGAGGAGCCTCGTTGAGTTCGCCGTTTTCATAGTCCATGTTAACTGTAAGAAGATCAAGGATGCCGATGAGGTCAAACTCAATAAGGTTATTGAGAAGCCAGCTGTTAATCATCTGAGCTGAACCGTTGATGTTGGGAAGCCATGATGTGGGAAGAAGCTTGAAGAGTGTTGCGTCGATAAGGTCATAGATAGCATCAATCTTCTTAACGCCTGTTTCTGTTTCTGTTTCAACATCAGCCTTGAATGTAAGAGTTGAAACATCTGAATATACGGTTGAAAGGAGAGTGTTGAAATCTTCGGTCCAATAACCGGGATATTCGCCTGTTTCACCGTATTTACCGTTACCGTTTGTATCGTAACCGACAAGAACGGGCATATACTGGTCGATAGCCCATGTTAAAAACTGAGTAAGGAACTTTTCGAAAGTTGTGTCTGTGCTGAGGACAGCACTCTTATTGAGCATAAGAACGTTGTTGAGGTAAGCTGCGAGGTAGGAGCAGCCGATGTCAAGAGCACCGCTGGGGATTTCAACGTCTTCTGTGCCAATAACCTTACCGCTCATGTCCTTAATAGAGATTCTCTTAAGAGTGGTATAGGGAATAGGATCGATAACATTCTGATTACCGTCGGTAACAGCCTGTGTACCGCCTGTTTCAAGCATCGTATGATATGCATTAAGTCTTGCATAGTAGTTGTTCTGAGGAAGAGCCTGAGCTGCAAGACCCGCCATTGCGTAAGCAAGAACTGTGGGGATATCGTTTGCCCATTCGGGGAAGTAGCAGCCGTCGATAAAATCGTTGAGAGCCATCTTGATAACGGTTGCATAAACTTTATCTGTTTCAACAACATAGTTGGGACGGATGAAGTCGGGGTTAGCGTAGTCGGCAGCTGTCTTATCAGTAATTTCAACGGGCATGTCAGTTGCAACATAGTTATATTCAGTTGCCTTTGTTACGCCGTCAATTTCTTCATACTTGGTTGCATAGAGGATATCGCCTGTTTCATAGGTGATATATGTCTGGTCAACTGCTGTTTCGTCGTCTTCCGGAACAAGAGTCTTGGGGTTGGTATCTGAATAGTACCAGATAGCTGTAAGTTCGCTGCTTTCATAACCGAGGTGAGCTGAATCTGAGAAAAGACCAAGGCTGGGAAGCATGTTAACAAGAAGACGGATAAGGTCGTTGAGGAGTGACATAAGGTTATCCTGAAGGTGGATTCCCTGATAGTCGATAAGGATGAAGGTGTCAAGACCGCCCTTATTGAAGAGCCAGTCAAGCAATGCCTGAATCTTGAGGAGAGGATATGTGTTCTGTTCATCTGTGTAAGTGGGTTCGGGAGCACCGTTCTGAACAAGAAGAGATTCAACAAGACCGACAATCATTGTGAACATCTGATCCTGAAGGATTTCGGGATCGCCGTAGGGCTGATCTTCTGTTATTTCAACATCAAGAGCATCGCAGAGAACATCTGTGAGCATGGGAACGATCATGCCGTCAAGAAGAGCTCTGATAACGTTGTTAACGAGCTGATAGAAGCTCATTGTGTGTGCTTCAGGAACGCCGTCAAGGTCATGGTCAGCCATGATGGAAACGCCTGTGAGTGATGCGCCGCCGGGCTGTGATGCAAGGGATTCGCCCATGAGAGGCTCAGCATTTGCGCCGAGAAGTGAGTTTGCACCTTCTGCTGCTGTTGGACCTGTACCTGTGATAAGAGCCCAGTCAACAAGCTTCTGAACAGCTGCGTCGAAATCTTCTTTTTTGGTAATCTGAACGCTGTTACCGTTTTCATCTGTTGAGTCATCGATAAGCATGCTGTAAAGCATGGTCATGAGAGCGTAGTCAACATTCTTGGTTGTGTCGCCGCCGGTCCAGCCTGTAAGGTCTGTAAGAAGGTCATCAAAAACGCCTTTAAGAAGTGAACCGTAGTTGAAAGTACCTGAAATGATACCTGCAAGAAGATTTTTCTGATTTGAAAGCCAGTCGATGAGCATTTCAAGAACCTTTGCGTCACTTACCTTTGATCTTGTTTGGTGCCATACGAAACCGGTTTTGTTAAGACCCTTTGATGAGTCAAGAAGGTCACCGAGAACACCGATGATGTTAGCTGCACCGGCAATCCAGTTACCGTCAAGGCAGTTAAGAACAGCGTCAAGAGTTCTGATGATGCCGTCAACGCTTCTGAGGTCGAGAACACCTTTGACGTTACCTGAGCTTTCAAGCTCGTCGTCAAGGTCAAGCCAAACATTACCTGTGAAAAGATTAATACCGATGTCAATCATATCATTCAACTGGTCACAAGTAATTGTCATGTTTGCTTCTGCAAGCATACCGTCAAGCATGTCAAGGAGCCAACCGCAGCCCTGTTCATAGTCGAGGTAGTACTTAGCACGGGATTTTGACGGAGTAAGGTAGTTATTGGAGTCGTTGAATGCATAAACATTTACGCATGCAGCAGAAAGCACCATAACAAAAGCCATTATAACCGCCAAGAGTCTTTTTGCTTTTTTCATATTTGCACCTCCATTTTTGATAAGCGTTTTCACGCCCGAAGCCCTTGCAAGAGGCTTCTTGAAACAGGCATTTCAGACAATGCCTTAATTTACAATAGTTACTTTATAAGAGAGATGTTGCATTCCTCATGCAAACTTTTAAATATTTTTTTAACATTTTGTGAACAAATTATGAACAGAACAACTTTTTGTTTGTATTTAACAAATTGGTTTGCGACGTTTTAGTAATAATATACAACACAATCAAGAATGTTTGTTCGGTAATATTTTAACAGCCTTTTTGAATTTAGAATATTTTACAAATGATTCCGGATTAATTCTCTGCACAACATCAAAGAAAAAAACAGACAATCCGAATGAATTGTCCGTAATTTCAAACGATATTTATCAGTGAAAAAAGATCATTAATTAGGGGTTTTTCAGCATTTTTCAGACGTTCGGGATGCTCGTGACCGCTGGTCAAAAGTATACAGTCCGCGCCAAGAGTGTCTGCCATTTCAGCATCATGCCAAAGGTCACCAATAACAAGAACTTCCTTTTTTTGAGCACTGTTTTTGGATAAATAATCCTTTGCACGTTCAATTTTAGACCCTGCAAAATAGTCTCCTGCACCAAGAATTTCATCAAAATAACCTGAAACTCCATATTTTTTGGCATTGATACAGAGCTGATCGTTATTTGACGAGGAAACAATCACCTGTTTTGCACCGCTTTTCTTGAAATATTCGAGTGCCTCAAGTGCACCGTCAGTCAATCCGACATTTCTGAGATGGTAGAGATAGCCTTCATTATATTGTTTTATAATAATGCTATAGTCCTCTTTTTCCATGTCAAAAACTTTTTCATAGAATTTAATAATAGGCACTCCAATGCATTCCTTATAATAATCAATATCAATCGGGGCTCTTCCTCTCAAAGCAAGCATATCATTCACGCTTGCAAGGGATGCACCGATATCATTGAGCAACGTTCCGTTCCAATCCCAAATTATATATTTGTATTTCAATATTCAGTCTCCTTTATTGATATATGTGTATAAATTATGGTATAATAAGTAAGGTGATAATATGAACACATTTGAAAAGATATATGACGTTGTAAAGAAAATTCCAAAGGGAAGGGTCTGCACCTACGGTCAGATAGCCGCCATGGCGGGCAATCCGAGATGGTCAAGAGTTGTAGGTTATGCCCTGCACGTCAATCCCGAACCCGGCACTATCCCCTGCCACCGTGTTGTTACAAGAAACGGCGAAGTTTCAAAGGCTTTTGCCTTTGGCGGCGAAAACATGCAAAGGATTTTGCTTTCCGAAGAAGGCATTGAATTTCTCGAAAACGGCAGAGTTAACCTGAAAAAACATCTCTGGTTCGGTGATACATTATAATTATATTTTATCCCAATAATTTATCCTGCAACTCAATAATTTCGAGAAGTTCATCACTGACTTCTTTCATATATTCAAGAATCTTTTCATCCTGAGCAAGATATCGGGCTGTCTTTCTGACTTCCTTGATAAAAGAAGGGTCGAGAGGTTCTTTTTTTGCTGCAAGAGGACACATATTTGCACGTGGATCATAGATAACCTCAAAGTTTAACTTTCCGTCAACCTCATAAACAAGCGGAAAAAGCGGAAAAATCCTGCATGCAAGCGGTCTTTCAGCTCTGTTACACTCTCCGGAGCAAATTACCATCGGATAACCGTAGTTTCCTTCGGTTTCACAAACCTCAAAACCCTCTTTGTCCGCAAAAAGTTCTTCTTCACCAGGGTAAAGCCACATGCCTTTACAGTCTCCTCTGCAACAAAGACCGTCACAAAGTCTTCCGCAATTATAAAATCCGAGTGGTGTTTTGTGATAAAGACGCTCATATGCGCCGAGAATTATATTTTTCATAAAGCAAGTATCCTTTCAACGAATGCCTGAAGCGAAAAATCGCATAATGTTTTCGGATGATTAAGATAAGTCTTAAGAAGATTTTCTGTTTTTTCTTTGTTTTCATCGGAATTATCGGTAAAAACAGTAAGCGATGATTTTATGAGATCGAGTGCGATTATCTGTTTTTCAAGCCAGGGTTCAAGCTCTGAGACCATAGGATTATCAAGGGTTCTGAGAGTTATACAGCATTTTTCGAGAGCCTCGGTATATCCTCCGATTGTTCCTATTGCACCGAAAATATTGCCCGAGAAGAACTGCTGCTGTGCAAGGTTCAGAGTCTCGTTGAGCATGGGTGAATTTTCAACCTTGAGGCATGAAGTAAGAAGGTTATCAAGAAGGGGCATAAATAGCTCTTTTTCTTCACCAAGGACAATTTCACATGCTTTTTGCCATGATTCAGAACCGTTATATGAAACTGGGTTCCAGAGATAGTCACAAGCAGTAAGTAAAGGTATTCTGCTTGACAGAGCATATTCCATTGAGTTAGAAACAATGCCTCTCGAATAACGATACAAATCTTCTTCTCTGCCGTTCAGGTAACCGATATGCATTTCATTATACATCTCCGCATCGTTAACGGGGAAATTATCCCAGTAAAGCGGCGCTCTGTTGGTTGCATTTTCAAAAACAACCGCCTCACGCACCGTAATTTCCTGAGAGCAGATATTTTTGCCTGTCCAGAAAATATCAATATCACCCGATATTCCTTGACCGAGCTTTGAAATGTAATATTCATCTCCCCTGCCGTGATACTGCAAGGGGCAAACAGTAAGGGTGCAATTATCATCTTTTTCTTTAAGATAATTACGGAATTTATCAGAAAGAGCAATGTGAGCATTGACAGCTTCACCGTCAAAAGCCTCTTTATCTTCGTCAAACCAGAGATTTTCGGGAATGTCGTCAAGAAGAAGTCCAAAATTACGGATTCCAATACTGTAAAGTTGTTCAGCTTTACAGATTAGTTTATCAAAATCTTCATCAGACGAGTATTTCATGCTGAGTCCCGGAGCAATACAATAGTGAAATTTCACAAATTTATCCTTGCAAAGGGCTGCCAATTCCGAAAGTGCGGAAAGTTCATTTTGAGGATAAAGCTCAGACCACTTATCACGGTGATAAGGGTCATCTTTCGGGGCATAATAATATGTGTTCATACCGTAAAATGACATTAGATCAAGCATCATTCTGCGGCTTTCATGACTCCAGGGTTTACCGTAAAACCCTTCTATATAGCCACGTACAGCGAACAAAGGATAATCAGTGACAGTACCGATAAAAAATTTTTTATCCGTTATCATCTGCACAATTCTGTTTACTGCCCTAAAAAGACCTTCACGGCAGGAAACAGTTAGTGTTAATACTAATCCTTCTTCGCTTTTTTTCGACGATATTATGAATTTCTCGCCCGACAGTCTTCTTGCTTCATCTATGTATTCAAGTTGACGGGTATTCTGTTTTATAATATTTACGTAAAGCTCTTTACCTTTACGCGTTTCGGTGGAAAATTCACTGAGAATACCAAGTGCAAATTCACTGTCAAAGCCATTTATTACGATTTCAGAGGGCGAAAAGTCAACCCATGTGCTGATTTCGGGTTTCTGAAATGCAGGATAAATCATAACGACTTAATCTCCTTCTTATATTTCTCGATATAGGCATTGTTAATTTCATCGCCGCCGTCGACATTACTGCTTGAGAAAACATCGGGAATATATCCGTCAGCAATCATAAGCTCAACAGCTCTTGCTTCAATTGCATTGAGAATTGCCGCACCCGCTGCTGTTGAAGTCGGAGCAACATTCCTGTTGATTTCCTTGACTTCAATCGATGCATCGCCGTAGCAACCGCAGTTATCGATAACAATGTCAGCAACTTCAAACAGTCTTTTACCGCTTGAATGTCTGGATGCACCTTTCATTGTGTGTTCCATGTTGGTAATGACAACGGTTTTAACGCCTCTTTTTTTAGCAATTATAGCAAGGTCAATTGCAACACCGTTTCTTCCCGAATTTGAAAAAAGGAAAAGAATATCTTTGTCTGTTATTGAATGATGTCCGAAAAGGATTTCACCGTAGCCTTCAAGGCGCTCAAGCTCTGTGCTCTTTGATGCACTTTCATGGAGCATAAGCGAAGATTCAAGAATGGGATTTACATTAACAAGTCCTCCTGCACGGTAAAAAATCTCCTCTGCAAGCATATGAGAATGACCCGTTCCGAAAGTATGTATTCTTCCCCCGTTTTTAAGTGTATCCGCAACGGCTTTTGATGCGGCTTCTATGTTGTTATACTGTTCAGTGATAATACGTTCAAGTATTTTTTGCAAATTTTTAAAATATTCAACTGCCTTTGACATAATATCCTCCGTGGCATTTTTATTTTTATTCTAATATTTATTTTGTCAAATATCAAGTTTTTTTGAAAATATCTTTATTTTTATTACCTTATATGATATAATTCATTGTTAACAGGAAGGTGTAACTATGAAAAGACAAAGCGGAATTTTAATGCACATTTCATCGCTTTACGGCGATTATTCAATCGGTAATTTTGGTAAAAATGCAAAGGAGTTCGTTGATTTTCTTGTTGAAAACGGCTTTTCGGTATGGCAGGTTTTACCGTTCACCGTTACGGATGAATATAACTCACCCTATAAGTCATTTTCTGCTTTCGGCGGAAATCCTTATTTTGTTGACCCCGAAAAGCTCTATAACGACGGCCTTATTTCGGCTGACGATTTAAGAAACTGCAAACAGGAAACTCCTTATTCATGCGAATTCGAAAGACTGGGAAAAGAGCGCATGGATCTTTTGAAAAAAGCATATAAAAACTCAAAAAATCATGAAGAAGTTCGTGAATTTATTGCATCGCATCCGAGAATCGAAGCGTTCTGCCGTTTTATGACGTTGAGAGAGCAGAACGGACTTAAAACGTGGCAGGAATGGGAATCCGATGAAATCACGGATTACGAACTCCTCGGCACATGGCAATTCATACAGTATGAGTTTTTCACTCAGTGGGCTGAAATCAAAGCTTATGCAAATTCAAAGGGGATCAGCATAATCGGTGACATCCCCATTTATGTTTCGGACGACAGCTGTGATGTTTGGGAAAACAGGCATCTTTTCGATATTGACGAAAAGGGTTATCCCACTCTTGTTGCTGGCGTACCGCCCGATTATTTCGCTCAAGACGGTCAGCTTTGGGGAAATCCCCTCTATAACTGGGATGAAATGAAAAAAGACGGCTTCAAATGGTGGAAAGAGCGAATCGACCATTCTCTTGAGATGTTTGACGGTGTAAGAATCGACCATTTCAGAGCAATTGAATCATATTGGGCAGTTGAGGCAACTGAAAAAACAGCGAGAAACGGCAAATGGATAAAAGGCCCCGGCATGGATTTTGTCAATGCGATAAAAGAGGGGCACGATGACAAGCTCATTATTGCGGAGGACCTCGGAGATATAACAGACGAAGTACGTGCGCTTGTCGAAGAAAGCGGTTTCCCCGGCATGAGAGTTTTTCAGTTCGGTTTTCTCGACGACGGAAACAGCATTCATATGCCCCACAACTATATCAAAAATTCGGTTGCATATTCGGGCACACATGATAACAACACGATTTTCGGGTTCCTTTGGGAAAGCGACGAAAACACACGAAGAAGAGCACTTGATTACTGCGCTTTTTCAGGCGGTGACTGGGGCGGTGCAAGTCCTTTATTCCTCAGAGCAATATTTGCAAGCGTCAGCGACCTTGCGATTATTCCGATTCAGGATTTTCTCATGTACGGCTCGGACACAAGAATAAACACTCCCGGCGTTGCAAAGGGCAACTGGAGTTACAGAGTTACAAAAGAACAGCTTGACAATGCCGACAAGGAATTTTTCAAGTCACTCAACAGAATTTATAAAAGGTAAGGTTACTGAATTGAAAGAGTTTTTTAGTATAAGCGAAAAAATAAAGATTGCAAGCGATGCAGCACTTGAAAAAGCAAAGAAAAAGTTCGGAGAAATTGAAGATATAACGGAATACAATCAACAGAAGGTTCTTTCCGCTTTCATTGAAAACAGAGTAAGCGAAACGGATTTTGCAGGCTCAACAGGTTACGGCTACGGTGACACAGGCAGAGATAAGCTCGACAGAATCTATGCCGATGTTTTCGGCGCTGAAGATGCGATAGTGCGTCACTCATTCACCTGCGGCACTCACACCCTCGCCGTTGCTCTTTTCGGTGTTTTAAGACCGGGTGATACAATGCTCTGCGTTACGGGTACACCTTATGACACAATTCACAGCGTTATAGGACTTAGCGGTAACGGTATGGGTTCGCTCAAGGATTTTGGCGTAAACTATGCTCAGGTTGACCTTGATAAAAACGGCAGACCCGACCTTGAGACAATCGAAAAATCGCTTGAAATGAAACCGAAGATGGTTTATATTCAGCGTTCAAGAGGTTACAGCCTGCGTCCGAGTCTTTCGGTTGATGAAATCAGAGAAATATGTGCTCTTGTTCATTCAAAAAGCGATGCGGTTGTTATGGTTGACAATTGCTACGGAGAATTTGTTGAGAAAAAAGAACCAACAGAGGTCGGTGCTGACCTTATGGCAGGTTCACTTATAAAAAATGCAGGCGGCTCGATTGCAAGAACGGGCGGCTACATAGCGGGAAAAAGCGACCTTGTTGAGCTTTGTGCATACAGAGCAACAACTCCGGGTCTCGGAAAAGAAGTAGGTTGTTCCCTCGGTGAAAACAGAAATATGTTCATGGGTGTTTTTCATGCGCCCCATGTTGTCGGAGAAGCACTGAAGGCGGCTGTTTATGCGGCAGCTCTTTTTGAGAATTTCGGTTTTGACGTTACACCGTCAAGTGACGAAAGCAGACACGATATCATTCAGGCTCTCTGTCTTGAAAATTCCGACAGACTTGTTGCATTCTGCAGAGGTATTCAGAGCGGTGCACCTGTTGATTCTTATGTTTCACCCGAACCCTGGGATATGCCCGGCTATGACAGCAAAGTTATCATGGCGGCAGGCGCATTTATTCTCGGCTCATCAATCGAGCTTTCGGCAGACGCTCCTCTGCGCGAACCTTTTGCGGTGTGGATGCAGGGAGGAATAAACTTCCACTCTGCAAAAACGGCAATCATGCTTGCGGCAGAAAAACTTTATCAGGGAGGTCTTCTCAAATGAGATATGACGGCATAACCCGTGATTCTCTTTTTCTTCTTGCAGATAACAGATTCAGAGATTCAAAGGCTTATTATGAAGAACATAAGGAAGCCATAAAAAGCGGTGTTACAATTCCCATGCGCCAGATTGCCGGAATCATCGGCGAAGAACTTGTTTCCGTCGACCCTCTTATGAATACGATTCCGACAAAAATGGTTTCAAGAGTAAGGAGAGATACGAGATATACCAAGGATAAATCCCTTTACCGTGAAAATATGTGGATAATGTTCATGAGACCGAAACATGACTGGAGAGGCTATCCCTGCATGTGGTTTGAGGTTACACCGCGTGATTATTCCCTCGGTGTAGGCTTTTACGGTGATGAACCCGGTCTCCTTGAAACCTTCAGAAAAGCTCTTCGTGAAAGACCTGATGACTTCAGAAAAGCTGCTGATAAATGTCTGAAATGCGGCTCTGTTTTCTTTAAAAGACAGTATAAAAGACCTTTCCCCGGTTGTCCCGAAGGTCTTGAGGAATTTTATAACGCAAAAGATGTCGGTTTCATCTCTTATTCGGGTGACATCGACGACCTTAAAGACGAAAGAATCATAGAAATTATCAGGGGATATTATCAAGCGTATATCCCTATGTATAAATTTTTGCTCAGCGTTTCCGATGAATATTTTTCCAAGGAGGAATGACCGTGGATTATTCGAAATTCAAAAGCGGCAGTGACATCAGAGGCTATGCCATCGGTGACGAAACCAACCCTCTCTTTATGAGTGATGAAATGGTTATGAAATCAAGCATCGGTTTTCTTACATGGCTGAAAAACAAAACGGGTAAAGAAAATCTATGCATTTCAGTCGGTCATGACAGCCGTCTTTCGGCAGACAGAATAAAGAATGCGGTTATCAAAGCTCTTACCTCCAACGGTGCAAAGGTTATTGACTGCTCACTTGCATCAACCCCTGCAATGTTTATGACAACGGTTGAAATGGACTGCGACGGTGCCGTTCAGATTACTGCAAGCCATCATCCGAAAGACAGAAACGGTCTTAAGTTTTTTACCCGCGAAGGCGGTCTTGACGGCTCAGATATCGCGGATATCCTTGACATTGCAGACAAAACAGAGAATCCTCTCGGCAACAAAAACGGAGAGGTTATTTCCTGCGATTTCATGAAGCGGTATTCCGAAATTCTCCGTGAAATGATAATAAAAGGCGTGAATAACGGCAACAAGCCTCTTGAAGGGATGAAAATCGTTGTTGATGCAGGCAACGGTGTCGGCGGTTTTTATGCCTATAATGTTCTTGCTCCTCTCGGTGCCGATATCGACGGAAGCGTTTTTCTTGACCCCGACGGCAATTTTCCCAACCATGCACCCAATCCCGAAAACGCACAGGCTATGGAAAGCATTTCAAATGCCGTCATAACTTCGGAAGCAGATTTCGGAGTAATATTCGATACCGATGTTGACAGAGCAGGCTGTGTCGGCAAAGGCGGATTTGAAATTAACAGAAACCGACTTGTTGCTCTCGCATCAAAGATTGCTCTTGATTCTTGCAAAGGCGGTACGATAGTTACAGACAGCGTGACCTCCGACGGTCTTGCAGAATTTATTGCCGACAACGGCGGTATTCATCTCCGCTTCAAAAGAGGCTACAGAAACGTTATCAACAAACAGATTGAACTTGAAACAAGCGGTATAAAATGTCCTCTTGCAATGGAAACTTCGGGACATGCAGCATTTGCCGAAAACTATTATCTTGATGACGGCGCATATCTCATAACAAAGCTTATTATCGAAGCGGCTTCACTTGCCAAAGAAGGCAAAGCTCTTGACGATTTGATTTCCACTCTCCGCGAACCTGTTGAAGAAAAGGAAATGCGTTTCAGAATTCTCTGCGAAGATTTCAGAACCGAAGGAGAAAAAATCATTTCACTTTTCGAAAACGCTGCAAAGCTCAACAAAAACTGGTCTGTTGCAAACGATAACCACGAGGGAATCAGAATCAATGTCGATAAATCTAACGGTAACGGCTGGTTTTTGCTTCGTCTGAGTGTTCATGACCCGATAATCGTTCTCAATGCGGAAAGTGATGAAAACGGCGGTATCATGAAGATGGCAAAAGATATCTACGGTATTATTTCAACTGCCGAAAACCTTGATATGCTTGATATTTCGGCGTTGATAAATTATATAGGATAAGGAGAAAATAAAAATGATTGACAAAATTATCAGCGCATTTTTCGCAGTCGTCACAGCAATACTTTCGCTTTTTTACACCCCCACTCCTGTTACGCAGGTTAACCCGGCAACAATTCCCGATGCAACCAAAAATCAGACTGTTACAATCATGAGCTATAATGTATGGATTGGCGGCTCGGGCGAAAAATCTCCCGAAAACAGAACCGATGAAATCGTTGCAAACATCAGAAAGTACGACCCCGATTCATTCGGTCTTCAGGAAGCCGATGAAGGCTGGATGGAAAGACTGCCCGCAGAGCTTTCCGACTATGCTTATGTCGGCATAGGAAGAAACTCAAATAAAGGCGGCGGTGAAGCAAGCCCCGTTTTCTATAAGAAAGACAAATATGAACTTCTCGATTCGGGCACATTCTGGCTTTCAAAAACCCCCGAAAAAGCTTCCAAAAACTGGGATGCGATGTTCAAGAGAATATGCACCTATGCAATTCTTAAAGATAAAGAAACAGGCTTTACATATGCACATTTCAATGCTCATTTTGACCATATGGGCGTTATCGCAAGGAATGAATCCGTTGCCGTTGTTTCAAAGAAGATTGCAGAAATTGCGCCCGATATTCCCGTTGTTTTCTCGGGAGATTTTAACGATACTGAAGGCGGCGATGCATACAACAGAGTGCTTGAGAGCGGTTTCAAAGATACAAAATATCTCGCAGAAACATCAGAAGGTTCCGTCACCTATCACGGCTATTCAGAACTTGTTAAAAAAGAAAAACCCATTGACTATATTTTCGTGAACGGTTTTGTTTCAAAAGTTAAGAGCTACAAAGTCGACTCCGAAAAAATCAACGGAATATATTCCTCAGACCATCATCCCGTAATTTCTGAAATAACACTTATTAACGGATAAGGAGAATATGTCATGCTTTTTAAATTCTGTCAGATGATTGTTGCTTTTTTAATGGCAATAGCATCTCTTTTCGTACCGTCAGAAAACATACCTCCGACCGAACCTGTCGGAATAAATGTTAATCCGAACCCCATCGCAGAAGCAGCTTCATATCACGACCTCAAGACAATGTCTTTCAATGTCAAAATCAGCGGTGAGGGATTGCATTCAAACGATTTAAGAATTCCCCGCACCATCAAAATGATTGAAAAACACATGCCTGATTCATTGGGAGTTCAGGAAGCCGATAAATGGTGGACCGATTCTCTCGAAGAAGCTCTCCCTCAGTATGCAAGAGTCGGAACATACAGAGATGACGGCATTTCTCTTGGTGAATCATGTTCGATTTTCTATCTCAAAGATAAATATAAGCTTGTCGGTTCAGGTGATTTCTGGCTTTCCGAAACCCCCGATACCCCCTCAAAGGGTTGGGACGGCGGTTGCAGCAGAATTGTTACCTATGCAATTCTCAAATGCAAAGAAAGCGGTTTTACATATGCTCACTTCAACACTCATTTCGACCATGTTGGCAAGGTCGCACAATCAGAATCAGTCCCCCTTCTTGCTTCACGAATCGCCTCAATCGCACCCGATATCCCCGTTGTTCTGACAGGCGATTTCAACACGAGTGAAGGTTCTGAAATATATAATAAGCTCCTTTCTTGCGGTTTAAAAAACACAAAACTCATGGCAGAAAAATACGATGACTGTGCAACATATCACGACTATAACCCCTTTGTTTTCAGCACAAAACCCATTGATTATATTTTTGTCAACGGATACTGTTCGTCTGTTAAATCAAGCATAGTTGATTCAGACATGATTGACCTTCTTTATCCGTCTGACCATTTTCCCGTAATCGTTGAACTTACGCTTTTTAACGGAGGTAAATAAAATGTACAGAGTTTTGACATTTAACCTGCTTTGCGCAGGCAGAAAACACAGAAAATGGTACAAGAGAGCTCCACTTGTATACAGAATTATACGCGAGGCAAATCCCGATTCATTCGGTGTTCAGGAAGCACATTGGTCATGGATGAAAAAACTCATAAAAAATCTTCCCGAATATGACTATGTCGGAATCGGCAGAGATGACGGAAAGAAAAAAGGCGAATTTTCAGCTGTTTTCTATAAAAAAGATAAATTCACCGCAAGCGACAGCGGTAATTTCTGGCTTTCCGAAACTCCCGATAAGCCCGGCAAGGGTTGGGATGCTGCCTGCACAAGAATAGCAACATATGTCAAGCTTACCGACAAGAAAACAGGTAAATCCTATGTTCATTTTAATACCCACCTTGATCATGTAGGCATTCAGGCACAGATTAACGGAGTTAAGATGATTCAGGAAAAGGCTGCTTCTTTCGGCGGTGTTCCCGTTGTCTGCACAGGCGATTTCAATGTTTATCAGGACTCGGAATGCTATAACACTATGGTATCCGCAAACATGAAGGATGCCAGAAAGCTTGCCCCCGACACCGACGACAGCCTTACATACCACGGCTTCAGACCCGATGAAATCAAAGCTGTAATCGACTTCATTTTTGTTGATGAATCAACAATAAAGCCTGTTAAATTCAAGGTTATTGATAAAATGATTGACGGCAAATACTATTCTGACCACTATGCCGCTTATGCCGATATTGAGCTCAAATAATCTACATTTTTTCTTCAAAAGTGTAACACTTGCTCCTTTATTTGTTGACAAAATATTTTTGTAATGTTAATATTTTGTTATGTTTGTGAAAGGGGAAATAATTATGAATTTGCAAAAAATCATCGACCAAAAAGACAGTGCCGCAAAATACATAGTTAAAGAAATAACTCATGTTATTAAAAAGTGCGGCAAAAGAGATCCCGGTTCGGAGGGTGAAAAAAAATCCTGCGAATACATGGCAAAAGTTCTTGAAAAGAAGTGCGGTTGTGAAGATGTCAAAATAGAAAGCTACGAAGTAGCTCCCCGCGCTTTCTACGGTTATCTTTATTTCACGGTAACATTTGCCATTCTCGGTGAGCTTATTTTTCCGTTTGCGCCCATAATCTCAATACCGCTCATCATTGCAGGTTTCGCAATTGTTCTTCTTGAGTTCGGTCTTTACAAAAAAGTCATTGACCCTCTCTTCCCCAAGAAAACAAGTCATAATGTTACCGCAATCAAAAAGTGCAAGGGTGAAGTAAAAAGAAGAATCATCTTCAACGGTCACCCCGATGCAACATGGGAATGGCCCGTTAACTATGCACTCGGCGGTGTAGGCTTTGAAGGCCACGCAATCATCGTTATCGGTGCGGCTGTATTCTATCTTGTTCTCTCCATTATTTATGTTGTTAAGAACGGCATCACCTTCGGTATGCCTGATGTTTCCGATCCTCTTGTTAAAGCAGGTCTTTGGGGACTTGTAACCCTCCCCCTTTCAATCGGACTCTATTTCATGGTAAACTACCGCAGAGTTGTCGACGGTGCAAACGACAACCTTACAGGCTGCTATATGGGTATAGCAATCCTTAAATATCTTAAGGATGAAGGCATCGAACTTGAAAACACAGAAATCGGCGTTGTTCTTACAGGTTCGGAAGAAATCGGTCTCAGAGGTTCAAAGGCATGGGTTGAAATGCATAAAGATGAGTTCAAGGATGTTCCCACCTTTATTTATGCTTATGATACCATCAACGACCCCAAGTATCTCATGTCAAACTACTATGACCTCAACGGTACCGTAAGAAGCGACAAAGACCTTGCTGACCTCTTTATGGAAGCTGCAAAAGCAGTCGATGTTCCCTGCAAAAAGGGCGGTGTTCCTCCCATGGGCGGTGCGGTTGATGCTGCAGCATTCACACAGGGCGGTTTCAGAGCGGCAGGCGTTACAGGACTTAACCACAAGCTTGAACGTTATTACCACACAAGACTTGATACATACACCAACATGAATGAAAAAGGCATTGCAAACTGCTTTGCAGCAAGCGTAAAAATGCTTGAAATGTTTGATGAAGGTGCAAAACAGTAAAATTAATTGGGCAAGGATACCAAATCCTTGCCCTTTCTTTTTTACATTTTCAACAATTGAAAAAACTTTTCTTATTATGATATAATGTATACATTATTATAAGGGAGATGAAACCATGAAAATTGCCCAAAAAATTATTTCACTTATTCTGGCAGGAACAATGATTTTCGGTGCTTCACCCGTTTTTGCATCGGATACGGTTCCCGAAAAAAACTATATCATTGATAACCCCTATGAAGATATCAACTGGGATGAGTGGGATGACTACAAAACTCAGCTTCATTGCCACACTACAGCCAGCGACGGCTTCCTCACAATTGACGAGTTCTGCAAAATGCACTATGCTCTTGACTTTGAAATTGTCGCTCTTACAGACCACGGTACGCTCAACAAAGGTTGGAATGTTGCTCCGGAAACCGTTCCTCTTATGCGCTTCATAAAGAAAGAGCGCACAAAGATGGCGGATATAATTCCTATCCCCGAGGACGAATATAAAGCATATGTCAACGGCACACATCCCGAAAGAAGCTTTGTTACTTCCGCAGGAGATACTCTCACAAGAACAACCACAAACGGTATGCTTGACGTTCCTCTCGGAATAGAGCTCAACATGGCAACTCCCATCGCAGACTGCCACCTTACAGGTTACTGGGCTGAATACGGTCAGGGTCTTGCAGGCGTTTTCGGTGACTACGAAACACCCTCCAAGGGTGTTAAGGAAGCCGGCGGTATTTCTTTCCTTTCTCATGTAGGCGAATACGTTTACACCGATAAAGATTCGGAAAAATATGTTGGTCAGAAGGTTGACGAATATTACGTTAATAAGTTTGCAAGACTTTTCCTTGACAACGCAGGTTCGTCACTCGGCACAGGAATCAACAGCGCAACAGACGCACACACACGCTGCGACAGAATCCTTTATGACCAGATTCTTCAGAAAACAATCCCCTACGGCGTTGTTCCCTGGGGTAACACCTTCGCAGATTCACACAGTGAAACATCAATAAACGATGCTTACACAATGAGCTGGATGCCCGAACTCACACTTGACGCATTCCGCAAATGCCTTGAAAAAGGACAGTTCTTCTCAATCTCCCATTTCTCAAACGGCGTTGAACTCAACGGCATGGAAGAAATGCCCGGATTTATTGAGCAGGATGTTTATGATACAAAAGCATACTGGCTCGACAACACACCTCAGGTAAAAAGAATGAGCGTTAATCAAGACGCCGACACAATCACCGTTGAAGGCATTAACGCCAACATCATTACCTGGGTTTCAAACGGTAATGTTATCAAGAGAGAAAGCATCGAAGACGGCAGCGCAACACTTGACCTCCACAACGATGAATTCCTTGCTGAGCCTTACATGTACGTAAGATTCTATCTTTCGGGCGATAACGGCATTTGCTATTCACAGCCTCTTGTTCTCAACGTTGAAGGCGAAGAATTCGAAAAAGTTGAAATTCCCGAAACACATGATATCTCAACCTTCCTCAGAGGTCTTGTAACTGTTGTTGACGTTGCATTCTTCAGACTCAACCCCATCATCTGGATATTTAAATATTTCGGTCTCGGTTATAATCCCGTAACTCTTGACAGACTTATCAATCCGTTCTAAAAACAAATTAATCCCCCTGAAATCAGGGGGATTTTTTCATGTCTTAAACACTTTCACGGTATTTCTTTCTTGCATATCTGAAAACAATGTATGCAAGACAAATCAATGCAAATATTCCGATATACAGGGCATATTTCTGCGCTTCGGGTGTCATTTCTTCGCCGTCATCAATTGATGCATCATCACCGCCGAAGAAAAGTGACGAATTGCCTGTGCCCGAAGGAACATGATTTTTAACATCGTCCCAGAGAGTACTCATAAGAGCAAGAATTTCGGGCTTAAGATTAAGGAAAAGCTGCGTTTTGAACTGATCGTCTGCAGGATAAAGAATTTCATCCTCATAGAATGAATATTCGGGATTTGTGTAAACCTCTGTGTGAGGGCTTGCATAACAGATGTATTCTGCATTTGCAAGTGCAACCTCAGGTTCAAGAAGGAAATTGATATAAAGCTCTGCTGCGAGCTTGTTCTTCGAACCCTTGAGAATACAAGCACCGTCAACAAAGAAGTTCACGCCTTCCTCGGGATAAACAAATGCGAGGTCGGGATTATTCTCCTGCATTGAAAGGAAGTCGCCTGCATAATAGGGTGCAAAAGCGGCCTCGCCCGATTCCATTTTGAGGAAAACTTCATCGTTCACATAAGTAGGCGAAACACTCTTCTGCTCTTTGAGAAGCTCTGCAGCAATTCTCCACGAAGCGGGAGATTCGTTGTTATAGTCCATTCCGAGAACGCTCTGTGCAATCGCAAAAGCATCACGGGGATTATTGAACATGAGAATGCTGTTCGAATAATTCTTGTCCCAGAGCGAAGTCCAGCTTGTGGGAGCTTCTTCAACCATTGCCGTATTATAGATAAGACCTACCATACCTACCGTATAAGGTACGGAATACAGGTTTTCGGGGTCATGAGCAAGGTTTTTATATTTTTCTGGAATATACTTATAATTAGGAATATTTGAATAGTCAAGAGGCTGAAGCATATCCTCTGCAATCATTCTCTGAATCATATAGTCCGAGGGAATAACAATATCGTAGGAAACTCCGCCGCCTTTGAGTTTTGAATACATAACCTCGTTGTTATCGTAGGTTTCATAAACAACCTCAATGCCGTATTTTTCCTCAAACGCCGCATTAACATTAAGCGAATCGTCAACGCCGTCGGAAATATATTCACCCCAGTTATAAACATAGAGAGTTGTGCCTCTGAGGGCGTCTATGTCGCTCTGCTCCGCCGCAAAAACAAACACACTCGGAACAAGAGCAATAATCAGCGCAAGAAGCGTCGAAACTATTCTGTTTTTCAAATTTATCACTCCTTTGAGTAATAATTACTTCTTCTTTGATTTTTCATCGCTCTTCTGCTGTGCAATATTATAAAGAATAAGCAGGAGAAGAATGCTGACAAATATCAAAGCAGAAAGCGCATACATATCGGGTTTTACCCTCTTCTTGGTCATTGAGAAAATCGCAATGGGAAGAGTCTGGAATCCCGGACCTCCGGTGAAATAACTGATAATAAAGTCATCCAGCGAAAGAGTAAACGCCATAATCATGCCTGTTATAATACCCGGCATGATTGACGGAAGAACAACCTTGAAGAATGCCGATGCAGGCTTGCATCCGAGGTCTTGTGCAGCCTCGGCAAGATTTTTGTCCGTCTGACGAAGCTTCGGAAGAACGGTAAGAATAATGTAGGGCAGATTAAAAGTTACATGAGCGATAAGCAATGTTCCGAATCCGAGAACCGCATCAATATTGACAAGTCTGCCGACAAAAACAAAAAGAAGCATCATTGAGATACCCGTTACAATCTCGGGGTTCATCATAGGGATATTTGTTACCGCCATAACTCCCGAACGGGGAATGCCTTTTTTGAATTTATCAATTCCCACCGCCGCGGCAGTTCCGAGAACCGTTGCAATAACGGATGAACTGACCGCAAGGATAAGGGTGTTGTAAAGCGCTCTGAGGGTTGCTTCGTCCTCAAAAAGAACTTTGTACCAATCAAGCGAAAAGCCTGAAAAAACACTTGTGCTGCTCGATGAATTGAACGAAAAAACAATCATTACAATAATCGGAGCATAGAGAAATATGAATACGAGAGTGGCATATGCCTTTGAAGCAATTTTCATATGACAACGCCCTCCTCATCACCTGAAAAGCGGTTCATAACCGCCATACAGATAAGAATAAGGACCATAAGGACAAGTGAAAGAGATGCGCCGAGGTTATAGTTATATGACTGCTGGAACTGTCTTTCAATAACATCACCGATAAGGTCAAAAGAACCGCCGCCAAGCTTCTGTGAAATATAGAATGTACTGACGGAAGGAACAAAAACCATGGTAATACCGGATACAATTCCGGGCATGCTCATGGGGATTATGCATTTTCTGATAACAGTAAGTCTGTTACCTCCGAGGTCCTGACATGCTTCAACCATGCTGTAGTCAAGTTTTGCCATGACAGAATAAATCGGCATAATCATATAGGGCAAGAAATTATAGACCATACCCAATATAACCGCACCCTCGGTGTTAATCATATGTATCGGGTCAATTCCGAGTTTTCCGAGAAAGCTGTTGATAATACCCGTATCCTGAAGAAGAGCCATCCATGAATATGTTCTGATTAGAAAACTCATCCACATCGGAAGCATAACGAGCATGACAAGCGTACGCTGAACTTTTTCGGTTTTCTGCGAAATGATATAGGCAAGCGGAAACGCAATTATAAGGCAAATTATTGTTGCAACTATGCCGAACCAGATTGAACGCAGAAATGTGGGAATATATTTTATGAGAGCTTCAATATTTTCAAAGGTGAAAACACCCGAAGCATCTGTGAATGAATAATAGACAACAAAAATCAGCGGAGCAACTATAAAAAGAACCGACCAGACGATATAAGGAGAAGCAATAAGTTTTGTTGCAAAAGAAGAACGGTTGTTCATTCCTCAACCTCCTCCTCCGCATTGGAAAGCTCATCAAATTCTTCGCTGAATGAGCTGTAGTCACCGTAAATACCCGAATACTCGGATTTTTTCATGATGTGGATTGCATCGGGTTCAATGAAAAGACCGATTTTTGCACCTTCAGGCTGATAATCGGTTGTCTGAATCATCCACTTGAAACCACCGATATCAACAATGATTTCAAAATGAACACCCTTGAATGTCACGGATGTTACAATGCCGCAAAGCATTCCTTTTTCGGGTTCAACAACGTCGACATCCTCGGGACGGACAACAACATCAACCGCCTCATTCTTGCCGAAACCTTTGTCAAGACATTCAAAACGGTGACCGGAAAAATCAACGAGGCAGTCGTCAATCATTACACCGTCAAGAATATTACTTTCACCGATAAAGTCGGCAACGAAAGCGTTCTTGGGTTCGTTATAAATATCAAGAGGAGTTCCTATCTGCTGGATAACACCGCCATCCATAACAACGATTGTGTCAGACATTGAAAGGGCCTCTTCCTGGTCATGTGTAACATAGATGAAGGTTATGCCGAGTCTCTGCTGAATGTTTTTCAGTTCGACCTGCATATCCTTGCGAAGCTTGAGGTCAAGTGCACCGAGAGGTTCGTCAAGAAGGAGAACTCTGGGTTTTACCGCAAGAGCTCTTGCGATTGCAACTCTCTGCTGCTGACCGCCTGAAAGCGAATTTATATTACGTTTATTAAAGCCCGTCAGGTTAACCAAAGCGAGCATTTCTTCAACGGTTTCTTTAATCTGCTTTTCGGGAACTTTCTTTATTCTCAGTCCGAAAGCAACATTTTCATAAACATTAAGATGCGGAAAAAGGGCATAACGCTGAAAAATAGTGTTAACCTGCCTTTTGTGAGGAGGAACACCATTAATCTTTTTGCCTTCAAAAATGACCTCACCTTCGTCGGGTTCAATAAATCCCGCAATTATCCTGAGCGTGGTGGTTTTACCGCAGCCCGAAGGACCGAGAAATGTTATAAACTCCTTGTCACGAATGTAGAGGTTGAGATTTTTAAGCACTTGATTATTTCCGAATGTTACGGAAATATTTTTCAAATCAATTATCGCATTTTTGTTCAATTATGCAGCCCCTCTCTGCCTTTACCGCATTAAACGGATAAGCGGCTTATTATATTAATATAAAATATAGTGCAAAATATCGCAAATGTCAACAATTTTTTTGAGAAATTCACGATAAATCCGTTGCCGTTCGGAGTTGTCAAATATTTTTCTTTAATTTACTTCATAATACTCTTTTTTACTCTGTTTTACTCGTTTTTTTATTTTAATAATTTTTTTGAATTTCCTCGGTAAATTATCCCGTTTTCAGGCAATACTTTAACTGTCAACAAAATTTATCGGGGTGATTATTTGCAGTTCAACAAAGTTGAAATATGCGGAGTCAACACAGCAAAACTGAAGGTTCTCAAGGAAAGCGAAAAAATCGAACTTCTCAAAAAAGCAAGAACAGGCGATAAAAAGGCAAGAGATGAACTTGTAACGGGAAATTTAAGGCTTGTTCTAAGCGTTATACAAAAGTTTGCAAACAGAGGCGAAAATCCCGACGATCTTTTTCAGGTGGGGTGCATAGGTCTTATCAAAGCGATTGACAATTTTGATTTAAGTCTTGATGTCAGGTTCAGCACCTATGCCTGCCCGATGATAATCGGCGAAGTAAGACGGCATCTGCGTGACAACAATCCGATAAGGATCAGCCGTTCTGTCAGAGATACAGCATATCATGCAATGCAGGTAAGGGAAAGACTGATAAATGAGCTTGAACGTGACCCCACTCCCGAGGAAATCGCAAAGGAGTTGGGGATAGATAAAGAAAGCGTTGTCATCGCTCTCGATGCCATAGTCGAACCCGTTTCGCTGAACGAACCGGTCTATTCCGACGGCGGTGACACGATTTATGTCATGGATCAGATAGGCGACACCGAAACAGACGAAAGCTGGCTTGAAGAAATTCTTCTCAAACAGGCAATAAAATCCTTAAGTGACAGAGAGAAAAAAATCCTCCATATGCGTTTTATGCAGGGCAAAACACAAATGGAGGTTGCCGATGAAATAGGCATTTCTCAGGCACAGGTTTCAAGGCTGGAAAAAGGTGCTATAAAAAGAATCAAGGATAATAACAGGGCGTAAAAAAGGCGGTCAACGACCGCCTTTTTATTATTTTTCAATCACATAGGTTGCATATGCAAGCATTTCGCCTCTGAGGAAATCAACGGCATTGAACACAATCTTATCCTCATAAACAGTTACTATCATACCCTCTGACGAACGCATGAAATGTTCGGAAGAATCATCAACATTTGCAGTTGTTCTTCTGGGCGACGATACGCTTGAAATATGAACCATTGTTGCATATTCACCGTTATAATCAGCGATATTGAGGTTGGGGTTGAACTTCTGCATATCATATGCCCAATGTGAATGACCGTTGAAATAAACAACGTTTTCGTATTTATCCATCATGCCTCTGAAACGGACCTCATCGGGACATCCGCTTGTGAATGCAAGATCATAATGTCTGCCGACATTGTTCTCAATATTTCCTTCGCCCATATGGGGATTTTCTCCTTCAATCGGATTATTGAGGAAGGTGTGGAAGAAAAGATAAACCGTTGTATCCTTATATTTCTCAAACTGTGCTTCAAGCCAATCGAGCTGTTCATCGGTCAGAATTCGGCTTTCGGGGCGGTTATAGTCCCACTGATACTGCGAAAGGAAAATAAACACGTCGCCGTCTGCATCTGCAGGTGCATAAACAAAATCAAGACCGTTTTTGGCAATGTCCTTAACTCCGTCTGCCTTCTTTTCACCGTAAACACCTGTATTCATAAGCTCCTGCCAGTTCGCAAGAGTATAATAATCGCTCACATCGTGATTACCCGTGCAGGTATAAACGGGGAAATCATAGTTTGAAGCAATAGTGTTGTATTTTTCAAACGCATTTCTTTCGCCGTCTGCGGAAATATCGCCTGAAATTCCGACAAGCTCAACGTCAAAACATTCGATGAAATTGAGTGCATTGGGGAAAGTAAGGCAAGCGTCGTCGCCCGAAAGAGAGCCGTTATATCTGTTGAAATGAACATCGCTGAGTGCACCGAAGGAATAAGCTTTTTTACCGTAATCGGGAAGCTTTTCTTCGGGAATTTCCGCTTCACCTGCAAGAACGCCCGTTTTATATGCAAGAATATATTCCGCGCCGTCGGGGATTGCAGTGAACGACTGAACCTCGTATTTGCCTTCGCCGCCGTCAACATCAACAGTTGCAAGTTCGCTGTAATAAGCCTTTGTATCTCCGACTTCAACAAAGAGTTTTTCTCCGTTTTCGTTGCCCCAATAGATATCGTAGTTGCCGTCCATGGAAGACGTAACGGTTATTTCGCCCGCTGCGGAGCCTGCTTTATCGTTTGCAAAATCATATTCTATAACAGCAATATCGTTCATGAACGGAAGCGAAATCGAAATGCTGTTGAATGCTACAACAATCGGCATGAGCATTGCAAAGAATGCAGCGGAAATTTTTGTTATGAATGTCATATTTATTTCCTCCTTTGGTTACTGATTATAATATTACATCAGCGCAACAGACATTGCAAGCAAAATCTGTGCCGGATAGTATGTTGAAAGTTCAATTGTAACCCATATATTTTTTCGTTTTATCGGTGTGAAATACAAGAATCCAAGACATGTATCGCTGACAAAAAACAGACATGAACCGATAAAAGCAAGCCATAAAGCAGGATTTTTTTCACCGATTGCAAGAAAAGCCGACGATGCAACCTTATAGAAAAGCGCACCGTAATAAATACTCATAACCGGTGCAAGCTTTTTGTCAATCTTCATTCTGAACACTTTCATAACCGTTGCTGCAACAGGCATTCCGATAATTCCGATTATCAAGGGAATTATATTGAATCCGCCGACCGAAACAAACGCCAGGAGCGCAAAAATGTGTCCGACAAGAAAATAGAATGTTCCGAGAGGAATTAGTTTGCCTCTGAAGGTCGGAGCAACTTCTTTTATGCCGAGAAGCACATCTCCGAAGAATCCGAACATTAAAGAAAAACAGACAAGACAGAAATAATATGTATCGTGGGGATTCATGCAGTAACCGACAACGGCAACCGATATAAAACCGAAGCTTGCCATGAATTTGCACATCATGCCTTCAAACGCCTTACCGACCCTGCGGAACGAAACACACAATATCGCAAAAACAACAGTTACAAACGATAAAAGGTAGCACAGCGGTGACATATCATTTCCTCCTTACAATCGCCCATTTACCGACGGTTTTAAAGCCGATTTTTGAATAAAAATCTTCCAGACCGTCGTTTCTGCAAAAGAGAAAAACATCTTTATCCGATTTTTTCTCTGCTATTTTTCTGACTATCGCTGAGGCATATCCCCTGCCCCTGGCTTTCGGTGACGTTGCAACCGCACCGAGCAAAACGCTCTTCTCTCCTTCAAAAAGAGCAAATGCACAGGCTCGCAGACTGCCATTTTCTTCGGCGGCAATCATTGATGCCGTACCCTTGTTAAGTCTTGAACACACATCGGATAAAAATGCGCCATAATCTCCTAGCTCAAAACCACAACTGCAAAGCAAATCATAGATTTCACGCTTGTCAAAATCATTGACGGTATTAACATCGAAAGAGGTTTTTCTGCCCGTAAACTTAACCGTAAACGATGAATCCGACGGCTCTAATCCAAGCTTTTTTATATCCTCATAAGAACATGTAAAGCTCTGAAATCCGACAGCATTGACAAAATGAAGAAGTTCTTCAAAATCCGCATTTCGGTTTGTGCAGAGAGTCATATTTCCGTCAATACGGCTTATTGCCGCAGTAGGAATTCCATCGATATTCTGAACCCAGAAAAGTGCAAAATCATAGTCTGCACCGTATGTTCGGAACAGCGCGGTTATCCTTGCCGCATAAGGGTCTGACGGCAGGAAACAGAGCTGTTCATATTCCTTGCAGAGGGTCAGCATTGTGCAAAATCCTCCGCAAGAGCTTTTATAAGACGAAGGGATTCTTCTGCGTCTTTATATTTGATTACGCACGAGGGAGAGTGAAGATATCTGCACGGAATCGATACCGTCAACACCTTTACACCGCCTCTGCTCTTATGAATTGCGCCCGAATCGTTGCCGCCCGCAACCATTGTTTTGGGTTGGCAAACAATATTATCTCTTTCAGCAATTTCAAATGCTTTATCAAAAAGTTCCTTGCTGTAAAGAGTGCTTCTGTCCATAAAAGAAACCGTTCCGCCCTTACCGCATATGCAGACTCTTTTTTCGTCTTTTACTCCCGAAATATCGGCAGCAGTGGTGGTTTCAACCGCAATTGCATAGTCGGGAGCTATGGTGAATGCGGCAGTCTGTGCGCCCCTTGTTCCGATTTCTTCCTGAACACTGAACGAAAACCACATATCATATTCAAGCTCGCTCTTTATCATTCCGATGAGAATTGCACAGCCGGCTCTGTCATCGAGCGCCTTGGCTTTCACAAATCCGTCACCGAATTCAACGAAACCGCTTTCAAACCAGACAGAATCACCGAGGCATACATATTCCATAGCCTCTTCTTTTGTTTTTGCACCGATATCGATATAGAGATCATCCGCTTTGGGAATGTTAGCTTCGTCTTTTTTATCAACAAGGTGAACGGGTTTTATACCGATAACGCCGCTTACAGCCTTATCTCCGACTCTGACCGTTCTTCCGAGAATAACACGGCTGTCTATACCGCCGACCTTGGTGAAACGCAGGAAACCTTCAGCTGTTATCCCCGTTACGATGAGTCCGACCTCATCCATATGAGCATCAATCATAACCTTGTTCTTTGCGGGGTTTTTACCCTTTTTGAAAACAAGGAGATTACCGAGAGGATCGATGCTGTATTCGGCATGGTCTTTTATCTGTTCAATAATATAATCACGAACGGCATTTTCTCTGCCCGATATGCCGGGAAGAAGGCAAAGCTCTTTAATCAGTTCAAGCATTTCTTTCTCCCCTTTCAATGATATATTCAGCCATGAGTTTTGCCGTGTTTTCGATATCTTCAAGGTCGCAGACCTCAACTGCGGTATGCATATTTCTCAGAGGAACCGAAAGAAGCGCTGTTTTAACACCCTTTCCTGCAACCTGGATTTCATCGCAGTTTGTTCCCGTATTTCTGCCCATAACCTCAGTCTGGTTGGGAATACCGTTTTTCTCTGCGAGTTCCGTAAGTTTTCTGCTCATACCGTAGTCAAGCGAAGGACCGTAACCAACCATTGTTCCGCCGCCGAGAGATGCATATTTTTCGGAACTGATACCCGGTGCGGTTGCGAAGCTCACATCAACGGCGATCGCCTCATCAGGCTGAGCGGAAAATGCACCTGTCTGTGCACCGCTTCCTCCCGTTTCTTCCTGAACGGAGAAAAGCACGCTGATTTTACAGC